>NZ_LMSN01000011.1:0-13672 GCF_001428425.1 Nocardioides sp. Soil777 | reverse complement strand
CCGCGAGGTCGTCTCGAGCATCATCCCCATCGACGGCGAGACCGGCTTGAGGCGCGTCATCTCCTCCCACGACATGACACCCGGGTTGAGGTGCGGCAGCAACCCGGTCTCCTCCAGCACCCGCACCGCCATGGCGCGGACGTAGGCCAGCGTGGAGTCGTAGCCCTGCTCGTCCAACCAATCCCGCGCCTCGGGCCACCGGTCCTCGGGCCGGTCGCCGAGGGTGAAGAGCGCCTCCAGGCATCCCAGCTCGGCACCCCCACGGGCGATGGCCACGATCTCGTCCGGCGACAGGTACGGCGCCCGCCCCTCACGCGCTGCCTGGGCCGGGGACTCCACGAACGTGCAGTAGTGGCACCGGTCCCGGCACAACCGGGTGACCGGGATGAAGACCTTCGGCGAGTACGTCACGACCCCCGGTCGACCCGCGGCCACCAGCCCGGCGTCCCGCACCCGCGCGGCGACCGAAGTCAGCCGGTCCAGGTCCTCGCCCGTCGCCGACATCAGCACCGCGGCCTCCGCCACGTCCACCGCCGCACCCCGCTCGGCACGCGCGAGCGCGCGGCGTACCTGCTGCGGGGTGGGCACCGGTTCCGTCACGACTCCATGCTCTCGCACCGCCGTCTCGCGGGCGCCCGGGGACCCATGGGCAAGACGGGCGTGCGAGAGGATGAGGGATGCCCGCGACCTCCACCCCCGACTCCGTCACCGTGCTCGACGGCGGCCTCTCCACCGCCCTCGAGGAGCTCGGCGCCGACCTCGGCTCCTCGCTGTGGACGGCCCGGTTGCTCAGTGACGACCCCCAGCTGGTCGTCGCGGCCCACCGTGCCTACTTCGACGCCGGCGCCCAGGTCGCGATCGCGGCCAGCTACCAGGCCAGCGTGCCCAGCCTCGTGGCCGCGGGGTTCGACGCGGCCGAGGCCGCCCGGCTCATCACGTCGAGCGTCACCCTCGCCCGGCAGGCTCGCGACGAGGCGTCCGCGGACAGCGACCGTGGTCTCCTCGTCGCCGCCTCGGTCGGTCCGTACGGCGCGGTGCTGGCCGACGGCTCGGAGTACCGCGGCCGTTACGGGCTCTCGGCGTCTGAGCTGCGCGACTTCCACGGTCCGCGCCTCGAGCTGCTCGCCTCGTCCGGCCCCGATCTGTTCGCCGTGGAGACCATCCCGGACGTCGACGAGGCCCGCGTCCTGGTGGAGCTGCTGGACGAGGTCGGCATCCCCGCGTGGTTCACCTACTCGGTCCGGGAGGGCCGGACCTGCGCCGGGCAGTCGCTGTCCGAGGCGTACGACGCCCTCGCCGGGTCGTCGTCGATCCTCGCCGCCGGCGTCAACTGCTCCCACCCGGACGAGGTGCTCGAGGCGGTGCGGGCCAGCGTCACCGCCACCGGCCTGCCCGCGGTCGCCTACCCCAACAAGGGCGGCAGCTGGGACAGCGCCACCCACACCTGGGAGGGCGCGTCCGGCCTGGATGCTGCCTCCGTGAGCGCGTGGGTCGTGGCGGGGGCGCGGTACGTCGGCGGGTGCTGCGGCACCGGGCCGGCCGACATCGAGGCGCTGGCCGCGGCGCTCCCCGCCTGACGCCGGAGCGTGAGCCGGACCGGATCAGCCCAGGGCGGCGAGCAGCTCGGCCTTGCTCTTCCTCGAGTAGCCGGCGAGTCCGCGCGAGCGGGCCTCGGCGCGGAGCGCAGTGACCGTCCAGCTGTCATCGGGGCCGGCCTTGGCTGCCGGGCCAGGAGTGGACTCCGCCGGCGTCTCGACCTCGACCACCTCGACAGGCGGGGCCACCTCGTCGGGCTGCGCCGGTGCGTCCGGCGCCACCGCCAAGGTCGGTCGGGACACCCCGGCCGAGGCCTTCGGCGCCGGCTGCTGCGCCTTCGCCAACTTCTTCTCCAGCTTGGAGACCTTGGCGCTCGATGCAGCGGCCTCGGCCCGGTCCTGCTTCGCCCGCTTCATCCACTTCGCGGCCTTGGCCTCGGCGCTCGCGACTGCCGACTCGAGCTTCTTGACGCGGCCCTCCAGCTTCTTGGCGATCGCCTTGAGCTCCGCCTCGCGCACAGCTGCGGCGTCCTTCAGCTTCTTCTTCGCCGAATCCTTCTTCGCCGCATCCTTCTTCGCGGCCTTGCTCGGTGCCTGCTTCTTCTTCTCGACGGTCTTCTTCGCCATGTCCACCTCCGGGTTGCACCCATCATGTCGGGCCGAGGGGGTCCTGACCATGGGCGGCGACCAGCATGCGGAGCCGGCAGCACTGTGCGCCCGGTGTGGGTTCGGTGTCACCCGGTGGCACCGAACCCACACTCAACGGGTCTGTCGGTCGAGGACACGCAGGTGGTGAGCGGTCGCCTTCGCCATGGTGGAGTCCACGCCCAGGTCGTCGAGGTAGGCCGCCGCCGCCTCCATCTCGTCACCTCGGCGCCGCGCGTGGACGACGCTGCCCGTGAGCCAGCGGTCGATGGTGCTCTGACCGTTCCCCGAGAGCTCACGGGCGATCTGGTCGCGGATCCACTCCTCGAAGCCGACGGCCCGTCCGGCCGTGACGGCCTCCGTGACGGCTGCAGCGAGACCCTTCATGAACACGCTTCGCAGCAGCTTGTGTGCCATGGCATCGCCCAGGTTGCCGTCCACGACCGCGACATCGGCGCCCAGCCCGCGCATGAGGCCGGCCACCCGCTGGGCAGCCGGACCCGCCGCCATCAACGGGGTCGCGGTGCGGAGCTGGATGACAGGTCCGAGGATGGCCACGTCGGCGAGCTCGACGTCCGGCCGGGCCGCGAAGAGCTCGATGAGCGACCGCTTCGCGTCCGGCGCGGAGGAGGTGCAGTCGACGTACGCCGCGCCGCGGCGCAGGTGGCCCACGGCCTGCTCGGCGACGGTGCGACCGGCACCGGCGGCGGTCAGGACGAGCACGACCTCGGCGTCGGCGACGGCGTCGGCCAGGGTGTCGCACACACGCACCCCCTCGACGGGGTCGACGGCGTAGGGGTCGAACCCCGTGACCTTGTGGCCGGCCTCGTGCAGCGCGGTGCCGTAGATGCGGCCGACCTCGCCGAGGCCGACGATGGCGACCGTCATGCTGCCGCCGTCGTGGGGTGTCGTGCCAGTGGCGTCGGGGCTGCTGTTGGTCTTGGCGGGGGCGCTGTCCGGCGTGGTCGGAGACATGCGTACCTTTCTGGGCCCGCGTGCGGAGCACACGCAGTCGTGGGGATGGTGGTTGTGGTCAGGCGGACGACGTCGCGTCGCGGACGGCCAGCACGTTGCACGGGGCGTTGAGCAGCACGGTCTGAGCGGTGCTGCCCATGAGGAACTTCCCGGTGCGTGATCGGCTGCGCAGCCCGATGACGACGAGCTCGGCGTTCGCCGTGCTCGCCTCGTCCAGGAGGGTCTGCGCGGGCGCGAGGGCGTCAGTGTCCTGGTGGACACGGACGCTCACTCCTCGCGCCTCGGCGTCCGTCACGGCCTGTGCAAGTTCGTCCTGTGGTGCCAGGCCCTTGTCGGCGTACGACGCGCCGGTGGCGGAGTTCACCAGGACGAGGTCGACGTTGCGACGGACTGCCTCCTCGATGGCCGCTTCGAGCACGCTGCGTCCCAGCGGGGTGGGTGTGTAGCCGACGACGACGGTCATGGCGCCCTCACCCCGCCCTGGTCTGCACGTCGGGACCGGAATCCGGTACGGCGTCGAGGTCGGCGTCGATGCGCCGGCGGATGGCGAGCTCGTCCTCGTGCTTGGCCTGGGCGAGGTCCGCGACGCGCTCGGCCATCGCGAGCGGGATGACGACGACGCCGTCCTCGTCCGCGACGACGATGTCGCCGGGGCTGACCACGACACCGCCGACGGCCACCGGCGAAGCCAGGGCGAACGGGCCGTCCTTGTACGGGCCGGCCGGGGTGAGGGCGCGGGCGTAGACGGGCATGGAGTACTCCTCCAGGCCGGTGGCGTCGCGCACCGCCCCGTCGATAACGAACCCGACGACACCCTTGACCTTCGCCTTGCCGCCGATGAGCTCGCCGAGCAGCGCCCGGGACAGGTCCCCGCCGCCGTTGACGACGATGACGTCGCCGGGCTGCACGTGCTCGAGGGCCGCGTGGAGGCCGAGGTTGTCGCCCGGACGGGTCCACACGGTGTAGGCCGAACCGACGATGGTGGCGCCCTCCCAGACTGGCTTGATGGCGGCGTCGAGTGCCCCGAGCCGGTGCATGGCGTCGCCGATGTTGGCGGTCGGCAGGCTCCGGTACCGGTTGAGCTGGTCCGCGGTGGGCCGCTCCCACGTCTCGTGCGAGACGGCCGCTCCGGGCTGCACCACTGCCGTGGTGGTGTGCTGGGTGCTGGATGCGCCGGTCACGACTGCTCCTCCTGCACCAGCGGGAGCAGGTCGGAGAACAGGCTCTCGGTCTCGTCCCAGTAGGTCGCGTACTCGTCGGCGTCCATGTAGGAGGGGGCGAGGCCGACCTGGGTCATCTTCTCCTCGAAGGCAGGGTCCTCCATGATCTCGCCGATGGCCTCGGAGACCTGGTCGACGATCTCGTCGGGGGTGCCGGCCGGGAACGCGAAGCCGCGGCTCGAGGAGATCTCGACGTCGTAGCCGGTCTCGGTGAAGGTGGGGACGTCGGGGAGGAACGGGCTGCGCTCCGCCTCCATGACACCGATGACCTTGACGTCTCCGGCGTCGATGAGGGGCTGGAGGTCACTCACGTTGGTGAGCAGGATGTCGACGTTGCCGCCGAGGAACGCGGTGGTGGCCTTGGTGCTGCCGTCGGCGAAGTGCACGGGGGCGATCTCGACGTCCGCTGCCTCCTGGAGCCGGGCGAGCGCGAAGTGCTCGTTGCTGCCCACGCCCGTGGTGGTGGCCTGCAGCTCGCCGGGGTTCTCCTGGGCGTAGGCGATGAGGTCCTCGGGGGACTCGAGCTCGCTGTCCGGGGCCACGGCGACCGCGGTGGGGTCGATGACCTGCAGCGCCACGGGGGCGAAGCTGTCGCGGTCGTAGGAGGCGCCCCGGGCCTCGTCGAGGACGGTGACGATGGCGGAGGGGAAGGTCACGGCGCTCATCGTGTATCCGTCGGGGTCGGCCTGCGCGAGCTCGGTGTAGGCGACCTGGGAGTTGGCCGAGGGCTTGTTGGTGACCGTGACGGAGGTGTCGAGCTTCTTCTCCAGCTCCTCGGCGATGAGGCGGGAGCCGGTGTCGGTGGGCCCACCGGCGTCGTAGCCGACGAGGAGCTCGATGCCCTGGCTCGGGAACTCACCCGATGCGTCGGCGGCACCCCCCGCCTCGGTCTGGGCGCAGCCGGCGAGGGTCAGGGTGAGCGCAGCGCTGGCCAGTGCGGCGGAGCGGAGCGGAGTGCACTTCATGGTGGTGCCCTTCATCTGGAGGTGGTGGTGTGGAAGCTGTCGTGAACGGGTTGGACGGGCAGGCGGAGCAGTCGGGAGCGCTCAGACCTCGGCATCGGTGGGGAGGCCGGCCTTGCGCTTGAGGCCCGCGCTGGACACGGAGGCCAGGAGGATGACGGCGGCGACCACGAGGAAGGCCAGGGAGAGCGGCCGGTCGACGAAGATGGAGAAGCTGCCGCGGGAGAGCTGGAGCGAGGAGCGCAGGGCGCTCTCCAGGAACGGCCCGAGGATGAGGGTCAGGACCAGCGGCGCGAGCGGGAGGCCGACCTGGCGGAACACGAACCCGATGACCCCGAACGCGATCATGATGTAGATGTCGATGACGCTGTTTGACACGGCGTACGAGCCGATGACGATGAACGCGAAGATGACCGCCCGCAGCACCGAGTAGGGGATGGCGAGGATGCGGGTCCAGAGGCTGACCAGCGGCACGTTGAGGATGAGCAGCAGCAGGTTGCCGACGAAGAGGCTGGCGATGACGGTCCACACCAGCTCCGGCTCCTGGGTGAACAGCGTGGGGCCGGGGGTGACGCCGTTCTGCAAGAACGCTCCCATCAGCACGGCGATCGCTGGTGAGGCCGGGATGCCGAGGGTGAACAGGGGGATGAACGCCGCGTTGCTGTGCGAGTTGTTCGCGGTCTCCGGGGCCGCGACGCCCTCGATGGCGCCGGTGCCGAGCTCGGCGCGGTGCTTGGAGACCTTCTTCTCGGTGCTGTAGGCCAGCAGGGACGAGATCGCCGAGCTGACCCCGGGGATGAGGCCGACCAGGCCGCCGATGGCGGTGCCGCGCGCGATGGAGGGAGCGGCACGTCGGGCGTCGGTCCTGGTGGGCAGGAGCTCGCGCAGGGTCGGTGCGGTGGGACGTGGCGCCGCGCCCCCGCTGGTGGCCAGGAGCTCGCCGAGGCCGAAGAGGCCGACGAGGACGGGCACGTAGCTGATCCCGTCGAACAGGTGGGCCTGTCCGAAGGTGAAGCGGGGCATGCCCACGACCGGGTCGATGCCGACCATGGCGATGAGGAGTCCGAGGGCGGCGGAGATGATGCCGAGGAGGACCGAGCGGCCGACGAGGCCGACCAGCAGCGCCAGTCCGATGAGGACGAGGGCGAAGAACTCGGGCGGGCCGATCTTCAGGCCCAGGCGCGAGAGCGGCTCGGCTGCGACGACGAGCGCGAGGGTGGCGACGGTGCCGCCGATGAACGAGCCGATGCCTGCCATCGTCAGTGCGGCGCCGGCGCGGCCCTTCAGGGTCATCGCGTAGCCGTCGATGCAGGTGATGGCCGACTCGCCCTCACCGGGGATGTTGAGCAGGACCGACGTGATGGTGCCGCCGTACGCGCCGCCGTAGAAGATCGCGGCGAGCATGATGATCGCGCCGGCAGGATCCATGTTGAGGGTGAGCGGGATGAGGATGGCCATGCCGGCCGTGGACCCGATGCCGGGCAGCAGCCCGAGGATGGTGCCGAGCAGGCAGCCGATGAGCGCGAAGGCGAGGTTCTGCGGCGTCAGTGCCGCAGCGAAACCGTCGAGGAGCATGGCGAAGGCGTCCATGTCAGAACCCCATGTCGCGCAGGAACGGGATGGACGAGGCCGGCAGCGGGACCGTCAGGAACCGGGTGAAGACCACGAACACGCCGACGCTGCTCATGAGCGCGAGGGTCAGCGAGAGGAGCAGTCGACGGCGGCCGAGCACCAGCAGGTGGAAGAGCACGAACAGGAACATCGCGAGCTGGTAGCCGAGGACCTCCAGGCTGGCGGCCAGGACACACAGGCTGACCACGATGGCCACCACCGTGGGCAACGAGTACTCGGGCGCCTCGTCCTGCGGGACGACCAGGGCGTCGCTCGCCTGGCCGTTCGTCGGGTCCTCGCCAGCGTCCTTCGCGGATCGCGCGATCCGGACGAGCTGGACCAGCCACAGTGCGCCGCAGACGACGAGGATCCCGCCGAGCCACCGCGGGAAGAACCCGGGGCCCGGTCCCAGGGCCGTCCAGTACGCGTAGTCGCGCGACCCGATCAGCGCGGCGGCGCCGACGAGCGTCACGAGGCCCGCCGCTGCCGTCGACAACCACAGACGGCGCCACACACCGTCGCCCGTTGCCTGCTGTGCACCCGGGTGGGTGTCTACGTCGGCACTCATCTGTTTTCTCACTGTCTGATAGACCTTCTCACGTAACGATCAAACCATGCGTGACCGCCATCACCTCTGTCAACCCCCGATCTCCCGCATGCGCTCAACGCGCACCACGGCTGCGAGGATCAGGGCACGACAGCGCTCTGCCGAAGGGGGACTCCATGACAGAGGCGAAGGCCGCCAGCACGATGCGGTCGCTGGAGCGCGCGATCGACGTGCTCGAGGTCCTCGAGGCCTCCCGGACGCCGCTGCGGCTCAGCGAGGTCGCACGTCGCTCGGGCCTGCACGTGGCGACGACGCAACGCATCCTCAGCGTGCTCGAGGCCCGCGGTCGCGTGGAGCAGGGCCCCTCCGGATACCGCACCGGGGTGGCCATGCTGTTCGGCGCGCACGCCTACCTGGCCACCAACCCGGTCGCCGTGGCGTCGCCCCTGGTCCTGCAGGAGCTTGCGACAGCCACCGGGCTCACCGCGTCGGTCTTCGTCCGGGCCGGTGACTCACGAGCCGTCGTGGCGCGTGTCGAGGGCAAGAACCCGTTGCGCTACCTGCTCCCCATCGGCCAGCGACTGCCCCTGCACCTGGGTGCGGGCAAGATCCTGGCCGCGCACATGGAGCCCGCCGAGGTCGACGACCTCCTCACCCGGGTCGGCGTGCTCACGCGGGTCAGCGGCCAGGTCCTGACACCCGAGGAGCTCCGCGCCGAGCTCGAGTCCATCCGCCAGCAGGGTGTCGCCTTCTCCACCGACGAGCGCGTCGTCGGCACGTCCTCCGCCGCCGCCCCTGTGATCGTCCAGGACGGGCGTTGCATCGCCGCCGTCCAGGTCGCCGGACCGTCGACGGACGACGCCTTCAGCGACTCGGCGTCGTTGGGGGTCGAAGTGCGCCAGGCGGCTGCGGCGCTCGCCGCCCGGCTCGGCTGACCCGCCCGACGGACGATCCCGTTCCGACGCCATCGGTGGGTCGGTGGTGCCGGGCGAGGCCAGGTCGGCGCGCATGTCGGACATGTGGTGCTCCCTTCGGTGGCGCTTCAGGAGCGCGACATCGGGTGGCCGGAGGTGCTCGGGCGAGAGCTCGGGTGGTGCGCGGCAAGGGCGAGCGCAGCAAAGGACGCGGCTACGAGCGCGAGGACGATGGCAGCCATCGGTACGGCGGTGCGCTCGCCGCCGAGTCCGGCGAGCGGGGCGATCACCCCGGCCGTGCACCACTGCAGGAAGCCGAGCACCGCAGATCCGGTGCCGGAGTGCTCCGGCACCTCGGCGGAGGCAAGTGCCCCGGCGTTGGGGCCGACGAGGCCTTGGGCGCTCATCAGCACGAAGAAGCCGACGACTGCCACCCACAGGGGCATGTCGAACCACGCTGCCCCGACGAGCAGGAGCACTCCGGCGGCACCGGTGGCAGTGAGGCCCACCGCGATGACGGTGCGGGTCGGCACCCGGCCGGCCATGCGGGCGGCCGCGAGCGTGACCAGGGTCAGGCCGACGGCGTTGAGGGCGAAGTCGACCGAGTACATCATCGGGGAGAGCCCGTTCATGGACTGCAGCACGAACGCCGAGGTCGCGACGTAGGCGAAGGTCACTCCCATGGAGAACGCCATCACCACCAGGTAACCGACGAATCCCGGTCGTCCCAGCACGTGGCCCACGGATCGACGGAGCCGCCGGATTCCGCCGGCGTGACGCCGCTCGACGGGGAGCGACTCCGGCACCGACAGAGCGACACACAGGATCATCACCGCAGCCCACGCGGCGAGGAGCCAGAAGGACACCCGCCAGCCCGACAGCTGCAGGAGCAGCGCACCCACCAGGGGTCCGACGATCGGCGCGATGCCGGCCACGCCCTGGACGACGTTGAGGGACCGGACCAGGCGGGGCCCGGAGGTCAGGTCCACCACCACCGCCCGCGCGATGACCATCGCCCACCCACCGCTGAATCCCTGGACGAACCGTGCCACCAGCATCACCCCGATCGTGGGGCTGAGCGCGCACACCGCCGAGGCGAGGGCCAGCACCACGATCGAGGCCAGCAGCGGTCCACGCCGGCCGCGCTGGTCCGAGAACGGGCCGCCGACGAGCTGGCCCAGCGCCATGCCGACGAAGAACGTCGTCAACGTCAGCTGGACCCCGGTGGCGCCGGCGCCGAGGTCGTTGCCCACCAGGGGGAAGGCCGGGACGTACATGTCCGTGGCCAGGGGCGCGATCATCGTCAGGAGGATGACGTTCGCGAGCACGACCTTGCTCAGACGTGCCCCGCCCGTTGCCGATGAGAGCAGTCGGTCCGGCTCATCGACCGTCGTCTCACCGTGTCGTTCGCTGGTGGTGCGCATGTGGTGCAGGTCCTCTCGGGTCAGTCGCAGCTGGCGGGGGTGCTCACGCTCGGGCGAGACTCTCGGCGAAGAACGTCTCCAGCCGGTCGAACGGGATCAGGTCGGTGCGGTCGTAGAGGTCGATGTGCCGGGCTCCGGGAACGACCACCAGGTCCTTGGGACCAGGCGCCTGCTCGTGGATGGCGTCGCTGAAGTAGCGCGAGTGCGCCTGGTCGCCGGTGATGAGCAGGATCGGCCTCGGAGCGATGTCCTCGAGGTGACCCACGGCACCGAAGTTGATGTGCGACATCGCGCTGGTGACGGTGAACCCCCCGATGGAGCGGGGGTGGTGACCGCGCTCGGTGACGTAGTACTCGAAGAACTCGCTGGTGACGGGGTCGAGACCATCGGCCGGGATCTCGTCGGGGAAGACCGGTGACAGCTCGGGCTCACCCGCGTCGACGTCCTTCCACCGCTGGACCGCGAGGTCTCCCAGTGCCTTCTGACGGTCCTCGTCGGTCTGGCTGCCCTGCCACCCGTGGCGGTGCAGGCCGCTGATGTCGTACATGGCGGAGGTGGCCACAGCCCTGATACGGGTGTCGACCTGGGCGGCGTTCAGCGCGAAGCCTCCGCTGCCGCAGATCCCGATGGCACCGATCCGCTCGCGATCGACGTACGGCACGGTGCCGAGGAAGTCGACGCCGGCGCTGAAGTCCTCGGCGAAGAGCTCGGGGGACGTGACGTGGCGCGGCTCGCCGGTGCTCTCCCCGTTGTACGACGGGTCGAAGCCGATGGCCACGAACCCCCGCTGGGCGAGCTCATGGGCATAGACCCCGGGACCCTGCTCCTTCACCCCACCGTGGGGCGGGCCGATGACGATCGCGGGGTGGCCGGTCGACTCGTCGAGGCCCTTGCTGCGGTAGAGGTCAGCGGCGATCTCGATGCCGTAGCGGTTCTTGTAGCGGACCGGGGTCCTGGTCACGTCGTCGGAGAGGAGGAAGGTGTAACCGTCAGCGTGGAGCGTCATGTCTGCTCTTTCCGTGTGTTGTCGGTGGTCTCGACATCCACGAAAGCCCATGCGACACCGGCGCAGAAGGTCGCGTTTATGGGGGTACAAACGCAACCTCCCTGGCCCCGGGATCCCCCGTACCGTGGCAGTCGTGGACCCGGAAGAACGCCCTGACAACCGCGAGGACATCCGCGAGTTCCTCGCCACCCGTCGCGCACGCCTCACCCCCGCCGACGTGGGCCTGCCGCCCGGCAGTCGTCGACGTGTGCCCGGGTTGCGCCGCGAGGAGGTCGCCGTGCTGGCAGGGGTCAGCATCGAGTGGTACACGCGCCTGGAGAAGGGACACATCACGGGCGTGTCCGAAGAGGTGCTCGACGCGGTCGCACGCGCCCTCCAGCTCAGCGAGGCCGAGCACGCCTACCTCTTCGACCTCGCCCGCGCCGCTCGTCCGGCAAAGCGCGCCCCTCGCCGGCGCAAGCCGGTCGAGGTGCCCGAGAGGCTCCGGTGGATGCTGGACTCCGTGCTGGGCTCAGCCGCCATCGTCGCCAACGGCCGCCTGGACCTCCTCGCCGCCAACGACCTCGGCCGGGCCCTGTACTCGCCGGTGTACACCGGCGAGCCAGGACCGCCGAACATCGCCCGCTTCCAGTTCCTCGATCCTGCGGCCGAGGCGTACTACACCGACTGGGATGCCGCGGCCGACGTCACCGCCGCCCAGCTGCGCACGGAGGCCGGCCGGAACCCGAACGACAAGGAGCTGCGTGACCTCATCGGCGAGCTCTCCACCCTCAGCCCGGAGTTCCGGACACGCTGGGCGACCCACAACGTGCGGTTGCACTTCGCGGGGGCCAAGGAGTTCAACCACCCGGACGTCGGGCGCATGGACCTGGCGTACCACTCGATGGACGTCTCGGACCAGCGGGACCGGACCCTCGTGACGACCTTCTACACCGCCGAACCCGGCACCGCCTCCGCGGACCGCCTCCAGCTCCTCGCGAGCTGGGCCGCGACCCACTCCCGCCTGACCAAGGAAGAGACACCATGAAGTACGTCCAGAGCGGCGGCACGACTGCCGCAGGCCCCAGCGACTGGTTCACCGGCGCTGTCTACATCGACGGCGTCCAGAGCCCCGGTGAGGACTCGACGCTGAGCTGCGCCCACGTCCGGTTCACCCCCGGAGCCAGGACCTTCTGGCACACGCACCCCCAGGGCCAGACCCTCTACGTCACCGACGGCATCGGCTGGGTCGGCACCCGCACCAGCACCACCCAGGAGATCCGCCCCGGTGACGTGGTGTTCATCGAGCCCGGCGAGGAGCACTGGCACGGCGCCACCCCCGAGCGGTTCATGTCCCACGTGGCCCTCAACGAGGCAGACGACGAGGGCCGGGTCGTCACGTGGCTCGACCCCGTCACTGACGACGAGTACAGCGCCTGACGCAGCCGCCGCGGCGCTGGGAGCTGGTGCGGAGCGGCGCCGGCGCACCCGGGACGACGAAGGCCCCCGACCTGCATCTCTGCAGGTCAGGGGCCTCCGGTGGAGCCGCCTGTCAGAATCGAACTGACGACCTAATCATGACGAGTGAATAGGTCTCGCTCGACCGCGGTTCGTGGAGCTGACCTGCGCAAACGCCGCGGACGTGACGTCATTGCGGATCACGTTCGATCACGCTGCACACTATTGAAGCGGCGCGGATCCCAGCCTTTGTGTTGAGTTTGTGTTGAGCGCAGAGCGCCTTCACTCGGCTCGCCACGAGTACATGACCTCTTGGCACTCCACGCAGTTCCTGTCCCGTCCTTGGACGAGAGTGAGCTGCCAGAAGATGGGCCATCCGGCCGCGGGCAGTCCACAGGGCGTGAACGGGTCTCCGGGCCTCTTGGCGTGCCACATGCCGAACGGCTCAGGGGGCTTCACGGCGGCCGACGACCGGTGACGAGCCGAGACCATCCACGACGTGGTCATGACGCGAAGGCGCCCGTCAACGGATGTGCCGGGAGGTCTTCCGCGGTGTCCAGGTCGCGGCGCAAGGACAGTGGGCTTGCGCCGGCACGGCGGTAGCCCAGCCGCTCGTGCATCACGGCGGAGTTCCGCCCGAAGCCGATGCCGGGGCACCTCTCGGGGCCGTGGATCAGGAACGTCGTGCCGGTCCCTTGATGGTCGGCGACGAACAGAGGGCTTCTCGTGAGGAGGAACTCCCGCACCACGGTGTCGAGATCGGCGGGACGCAGCTCAGGAAGGTCGGCGACGATGATCGCGACCGGTGCGTCCGGTCGACCTCCCAGCGCGCGCTGTCGCCCCAGGTCGGCAGCCCGGACCATGCCAAGGGGGCGGGGTTCCGCCACCACGCGGGCACCCGCGAGCAGAGCGTCCCGAGAGATGTCGGGGTCACTGGTAACAACGAACACGGCGCCTACGGACTCAGAGGCCAGGCCTGCTCGCACCGTCGAAGCAGCCAGGCGCAGCGCCAGCTGACGCGATTCATTGCGCGGCAGCCCAAGTCGCGTCTTGGCGGTGTGAGCGTCCTTCGCCAGGACGATCAGGGACGCAGCATGCCGACCTGCTCTGCTCACGGTGCGACCGCCTGTAGGGGCCGGGCCGGGGCGCCGTACGTGGTGGTGCGCTCACGCATCGGGCGCCCGATGCCCGCCCCGATCTCGTGGAGGTCGGCGATGGTCTTGGCCGAGCCGTGCTCCGAGCCGGCCATCCGCGAGATGGTCTCCTCCATGAGCGTCCCGCCCACGTCGTCGGCACCTGCACGGAGCATCGCCCGGGTGCCGTCGACACCCAGCTTGACCCAGCTCGTCTGGATGTGGCGGATCGAGCCGTGCAGCATGATCCGACCCATCGCGTG
>NZ_LMSN01000010.1:0-69027 GCF_001428425.1 Nocardioides sp. Soil777 | reverse complement strand
GGCCGCATCCCGGCGGCCAAGATCGACACCAACTAACAACCGCAGAGGGGTCCGTTTTCAACCGACGCTAAGGGGTTCATTTTCAGCCGTCGTTGACAGGGCGTATGCAAAGGCTCTCTGTAAGACCCCACGCCACCTGACGCCTGCGTCCTGGGCTGCCTCTTCGGACGAGTAGCCAGACCCGCGCAGCGTGAGCGAAGTTGCCTGCGAAAGGTCTTGGTCCGCGACAGTGGACCGCAGGTAGATCGGCCCTGCTCCATTTCCGTCTCCGACCTTGAATTCGTTGCCCGACAGCGGGAGAGGACGACCGGGCGGGAGCAGGAAAGCCAGCCTAAACGTGTAGTCCCCCATGCCTTCAAGATAGGCCTGGTGCTGCAGGGTGAGGAAGACAAGGCTTGCCCGACTGTCTCCACCGGCGTCACGTACCAGCAGCCGACGCTTCTGCCCTCGAGGACCCATCACCAACAATCAGGTTTCCGTCGCAGTAGAGCTACCTAGGCGGGCGCGCCCCAGAAGGCGGACACGCGGGTGGCCCCGCCGGCGTGACAGTGGAGGGGTGCGGGGCGTGGTGGTCAGAGGTCCGGCGGGTGTGAGTCCGGCCGATCGGTGTTGTCGTCGGCTCCGGGGTCGGGCCACGCGCGTCCGATCGGTCGGCTGCCGGTGTGGTCGCGGAGGTAAGTGTGGCCCAGTGGGCTGGTCCAGACGAACACCCCGGGCTCGGTCATCTCGTACCGCCACCGCCCACGCGTCTTCAACCGGTGATGCCTGCGACACAACGGCGCCAGGTTGTCGGTCGCCGTCGGACCACCGTCCTCGGGCTTTTCGTGGTCGTACGGAATCACGTGGTCCAGGTCGCAGAGCCTCGCGTTGCGTCCGCACCACGGGAAGACACACGTCCCGTCGCGGACAATGACGTGCTCCCGCATCTCCGGTGTGGGCCGATACCCCTGGCACTCCAACCGCTCACGCAGGTCGATGACCCGGGTGACAGTGACCTGCACGTCAGGTCGCCCGCACCAGGCCCGGATCTGGTCCACCGACAACAACCGTTGGCCGCCCTGCTCGATCCGCCCACACAACGCCTCATCCGACGCATCCGGGCTGTCGAAGTGGGTGATCGCATCCGCGGACAGGTGCGCGTACAGGTGAATCTGCGTCACCGGCCTCGAAGGGCTCGAGGACGCCGTGGATGCCGTGGGTTTCGAGGCTCTCTGCGCTCGCACCTCAACCCCCGAAACGTCCAGGTCGTCCGGGTGGTCCGGGTCGTCGAAGCCGATGGTGAACTGGTGCCGCGCCAGATCACCCAGCGCGGTGGCCCGGCGTCCGTCGGCGGTGTCGGTGGACCCGAGCTTCGCCAGGTGCTCCGCCCCGCTCTTCACGGCTTCGGCCAGCGCCAGGGCGTCGGGGATCTCCAGGTCGGCCTCGAGGTGCATCGTCCCGTCGAACGACGCCTGCTCGGTGTCGAACGTGACGTGCCGCTTGTCCGCGGAGTCGTCCAGTGACTTCTGGACGGCGTCGGGCATGAACCGGACCCGGGCCTCGTCGACCACCCGACGAAGCTGCGACGGTGTCAACCGGGAGGCGCACCAGAACACCTGCTCGTCGACATGCGTTGCGGCCTCCAAGGTGAGGGCGAGGGTGGTCTGCGCGATGATCCGCGCCCGCCACCCCGCCACCAACCCGGACAGCACTGCACCCCAGAGCCTGGGCAGGCGGTAGGCGACCTCCACACAGTCGGTGAGACGAACATCAGCAGGTACATGATCAGGTAGACCNGGTCTGCGCGATGATCCGCGCCCGCCACCCCGCCACCAACCCGGACAGCACTGCACCCCAGAGCCTGGGCAGGCGGTAGGCGACCTCCACACAGTCGGTCAGGAACCGCCCCGCACTGTCGTTGGTCCGACCCAGCATCGTCGCGAACTCCGGCACACAGAACTCATCGATCGACGGCGAACCCTCACCGGCAAAGGTCTTCGGAGACGTGAAGCACGCCTCGGCGAACTCGGCGTCCGCGATGTGTAGATCGGCCCAGTGCACCGCGAGGCGCATCATCTCCACGTCCTCTGCCGCGGCCCGATCACGCGACTCCTTCACCGCGCGCAACAGCTCGGCCGGGGAGTCCGGCAGAGCGGGTGCGGTGGTCGATGACATGACGCAAGCCAATCAGGGACCACCGACAATCAGAGGTCGGGAAGACCCGTTCTGACCGGATGGTGGACACGAATTCTCTCACTGGGTGGGTCCCCATGGGCGACGCCCCTGACCGGATCTGCCGGGGCCGGGTGTGACGGCCGTTGCGGGTCGTCTGCCTCTGCCGACCCGGCAATACGAGCGCCATGCTGGAGTCGTGAGCACTACACGCGGAGTCACCGACAGGGCGCACATCCCGTGGGCACGCCTTCTGATCCTCGCCGGTGCGGCGACCATGTTCATCTCCGCAGCGCTGGGCTATGTCTGGCTCAAGCGCATGCCGGAGTTGCAGCCGGTGGACTTCGGGCAGCAGACGCAGATCCGCGCAACGGAGTCCACCTCAGCGACGATCTTCGCTTCCACAGGTATGTCCCAGCCGCCGTCCTGCGAGGTGACCTCTGGGAACGGGGACCCGGTCACCGTGGGCGACGCACAGCACTACCGCCAAGGAGCTGGCCTTGAGTCCGCATCGGGGTTCCCCATGACCTCCGGGACCGCCTACGCCGTCACGTGCCGCGGTACGGCCCAGCATGGGCACTTCGCGGTCGCGCAGGACGCTGCTGTGCCCGAGGTCAACTTCATCGCGGCGGGCTCACTGGGTCTCGTCATGTCTGTAGTGGGAGGTCTCTTCGCCTTCCGTCAGCGGCAGCGGCGATGAACAAGCCCCCCGGGGGGACGTCCGTGACTGCGGTTGCCCACCCTTGGGCGCGTCCCCGTGCGTCTCGGCCGGTCAGACGCCGTGCGTCCCGGCCAGGACGTCCAGCACGAGATACACGATGACCGCCAGGGTCACCATGGCGACGACCAGCCACAGCGACCACGGCCGTCGAGGGGGTGGGCTCACCGGGTCCTGGTCCATGTCTGCTCCTCTCTGCACCGGGTCACCGTCATCCGGCTACATGCCTCGACTCAGTGTCCGCCGAGGGCCTCACCCACGGCGAAGGCGACGACGATCAGGGACGTGAGGGAGGCGAGCACGATCAGGATCACCGAGCGCTCCTTCTCGCGGAAGATGGCCAGGCCTGAGGTGACGAGCGAGGCGAAAGCGAGCGCGATGACGGCGATGCCGATGGCAATGCTCAGCGCCCGCGGTAGGTAGGAGATGAGGGGCCACACAGGAAGCACCAGGTAGAGCAGCACGGGGAGCAGGAGCCACAGCGCGCGGCGGCCCATCGGGGTGTGAGGTAAGGCGTACATCCCGGTTCCTCCTGTCCGGATCACCTGGTCCGTTGTCAGTCCCGGTGGTGTTCTTGAGACCTGACTCAAGCCAATCGCGGGATCGACTGACGCGGTAGGGGCTTACGTAGGTAGGCGGCCGGGACGAATGCACACCAGGAAGAGTGTGGCCCGCACGAGTGTGCTCGGGCTGCGAGGGCGATCGGCGCCGGCGGGCTCGTTCCCGGGGGACGGGTGGCGCAATGTCGTGCCGATGCAGGCGGCCCGCAGCCAGCCCGTTGCCGACGTGGTCGTGTTCTCGAACAACTTCGCCGACCGGCCAGAGCGCACGAGGCCACCCGGCCGAGAACACGGTCCCATCCGGGTGGGGGGAGAGGCATCGAGGCTCGGACCACCGAGAGCACACTCCCGGCGGGTCAGGGGCGACGCAGGAGGTGGACGCGCGAGGTGAGCTTGCCGAGCATCCCGTAGACCTGCCAGAGGCACTCCCCCAGCATCACGTCGTACGCCGCGTCGCCGAACGCTTCGCGGTACCGCTCGGGGTCACGCTGGAGCCTCGCCACGTGCAGGAGCGCCCGCGAGGAACGCCCCGACGTCTCCTCCTCGTGCTCGCCCCACTCCGACCCGAGGTCCACGGAGGCATCGACGACGAGGCCGGAGTGGGAGATCGCCCCCTCGGTCGTGTCCAGGTCGACCGAGGCGGGCACGACACCCAGCACGGGGAAGAGCCAGTCGGCCTCCTCTGGCGCGAGCAGGTCGGTGGCTAGCACCTGGTGGACCAGCGCCCGACCACCAGGACGCAGCACCCGGGCGAACTCGCGGAACGCCGAGGCCAGCGACGGCGCGTGCGCGAGGGTGTCGCGGCACCAGACGAGGTCGACGGAGGCGTCGCGGAGCGGGATCCGGTCGGCCGTCCCCCGCTCGAAGGAGACCCGCGACGCGACCACCTCGGGCTCGCTGCGTCGGGCCTCCCGGGCCAGGTCGAGGTGGCGCTGCACCGGATCGATGCCGAGCACCCGCAACCCGAAGTGGGCCGCCAGCCGGAAGGCGTGGGCACCCTCGCCGCACCCCACGTCCACGGCCATGCTGTCTGGCGGCAGGTCGAGCGAGCGGACGGTGGCGAGCAGCATCGAGGGGTCGCGCGGAGCGAGGCTCTCGTCGAGCATCGCGACGAACGCCGCCTCGAGGCGCGGGTGGGCGTCGTGCAGGAACGAGGCCATCAGCCCGACCCCTCGTCGTCCACGGCCGCATCGGAGGCCGAGGAGGAGGCGACCCGGATCTGCTCCGCCAGCAACCCCGCCAGCCCCGCGATCGCCGCATCGGCCACGACGGAGGACGACACCGTCGCGGGGTCCACCCCCGGCACGTCGACCGGCGCGAGGTCGTCCCAGGAGCCGACCAGCGAGACGCCGAGCCCGTCGAGCGCGGACACCATGTGTGCGGCGTGGTCGGCCACCCAGGGGGCGACGGGCAGCCCGATCGCCGGCTCCTCGCCCTTGCGGGCGGCCAGCACCTGCTTGGCGAGCACGCCCTTGCGCAGCTCGGTCCCCTCCGGGAAGACCAGCCCCTCGTCGTTGAGCAGCTCGTTGACCCGCCGGATCACCAGCGTCGACGCGGCCCCGACGGACTCGTTGCCCATCCGGGCCGGCGCGAAGCCGTCGGGCGACGTCCCCAGCACGGAGCAGAAGCGCTCCCACAGGAGCTCGCGCGGCGCTCCCGGCGGCGGCACCGTGACCACCACGACGCGGGAGGCGCCGACCTCCTCACCCCACGTGCGGGCGAAGCGGACGATGTTCTGCTGGCGCCAGAAGGTCCGCCCCGACTCCGGCGGCTCGGCGGCCTCGTCGCGATGTCCCGGCCGCCAGGCCTCGATGCCGGCGAGGTAGTCGGCGAAGGTCCAGGTGCGGCCGTTCTGCACGGTCTCCTGCCACATGGCGGGGATCGAGCGGTTGAGGTCGCGGGCGGTGACCACGACGGTGACCTCGTGGTCGGGGAAGGACGCGAGCACGCGGCGTACGACGACCGGACGCACCGGTCCGAGGTACTCCATCGAGATCACCGACGTGCCCTCGTGGGCCTGCACCTTGCCGGCCATCTTGGCCCACTGTGCCTCGCCACCACGGAGCACGTCGCTCGCGGCCATCACTTGGGAGAGCCAGTTCATGCCGGGGACGAGGATCCCGCGGTCGAGCAGCATCCGCTTGTTGGCGAACAGCCGCGACTGGACGTAGCTGGTGCCGGACTTCATCGCCCCCACGTGGAGCACGAGCCGGCGGGACATGGGCGTCACCCTAGTCGGCGTCCTCCGTGTCATCGTCCTGCCGCGCGAAGGGGAACGGCCCGTGTCCCGTCGCCAGGACCTCGCGGGCGGACGCCAGCACGGCCGCCGACACCGGCGCGCCGGTGACGAACTCGCCCAGGCGTCGTACGACGGCGTCGCGCGCGTCCGGGTCGGGACCCGTCAGCTCCTCGTAGCGCACGTCGTGGACGCGATCGGGTCGGGTGGCGCGCAGGTGCTCCTGGATCTCGACGACCCGCTCGATGAGCGACCGCGCCTCGTCGGTGTCGGCGTCGCGCCAGAAGCCGGACCCGAGGACCCGCTCCACGTCGCGGGTGTTGAGGACGTAGCGCACGCCCGGGAAGGCCCTGTCCATCGTGTCGAAGAAGGCCGCGGTCTCGTCCGGGGCGATCCGGTGCCAGACGACCTCCTTGAAGCCGAGCACGTCGTAGTCGTCGGCGTCGAGGTTGCCGACGACGCCGGTCGTCACGACGTCGTTCATCGCCTGCATGAAGGCACTGCGGCGGATCGCCTTCAGCCCGTAGAACGCCGAGACGACGTTGCGTGACCCCTGCTCGCCGTGCAGCTCGCGGAAGGCCCGGAGGCGGGCCAGCGCACGGTAGAGGTCGAGCAGGTAGAGGTCGTTCTCCCCGCGCACCAGCACCCGTGGGAACGCGTTGAGCAGTCCCTGCACCAGCGTGGAGCCGGAGCGTCCGTAGGTGACCACGAAGACGTAGCGGAAGCGCTCGCGCGAGCGCCGCTCGGAGGCGGCCGCAAGACCGGCGCGGAAGCCCTCCTCCCGCGCCCGGTCCAGGCGCGCGTCGAGACGGCGACGGACCGGCGGCGGGAGGTACACGTCAGGCCTTGAGCTTGTAGTCCTTGAGGACCGACCGGCCGATGATCATCTTCTGGATGTCGGAGGTGCCCTCCCCGATCAGCATGAACGCCGCCTCGCGGTAGAGCCGCTCGATCTCGTACTCCTTGGAGTAGCCGTAGCCGCCGTGGATCCGGAACGACGCCTCGACGACCTCGTTGCAGTACTCCGAGGCGAGCATCTTGGCCATCCCGGCCTCGACGTCGTTGCGCTCGCCCTTGTCCTTGGTGCGGGCCGCGCGGACCATCATCGTGTGCGCGGTCTCAACCTTGGTCGCCATCTCCGCGAGGCGGAACAGGATCGCCTGGTGCTCGCTGATCGGCTTGCCGAAGGTCTCGCGCTGCTGGGAGTAGGCCACGCCGAGCTCGAAGGCCCGGTTGGCGATGCCGCAGGCACGGGCGGCGACGTTGACGCGGCCCACCTCGACGCCGTCCATCATCTGGTAGAAGCCCTTGCCCGGCTCCCCGCCCAGGATCTGCTCGGCGGAGATCTGGTGGTTCTCGAAGACCGCCTCGGTGGTGTCGACGCCCTTGTAGCCCATCTTGTCGATCTTGCCCGGGATCGTCAGGCCCGGGGCGGTCTCCCCGAAGCCCGGCTCCTTCTCCACCAGGAAGGTCGTCATGTTCTTGTAGACCGAGTCCGAGCCCTCGTCGGTCTTGACCAGCACCGCGATCAGCGTCGAGGACCCACCGTTGGTCAGCCACATCTTCTGGCCGTTGATGACGTAGTCGTCACCGTCCTTGACGGCCTTGGTCTTGATGGCCGCCACGTCCGAGCCCAGCCCCGGCTCCGACATCGAGAACGAGCCCCGCACCTCGCCGGTCGCCATCCGCGGCAGGTACTTCTTCTTCTGCTCCTCGGTGCCGTGCTGCATCAGCATGTAGGCCACGATGAAGTGGGTGTTGATGACACCGGAGACGCTCATCCAGCCGCGCGCGATCTCCTCCACGCACAACGCGTAGGTCAGCAGCGACTCGCCCAGCCCGTCGTACTCCTCCGGGATCATCAGCCCGAAGATGCCGAGCTCCTTGAGCCCCTCCACGATCTCGGTCGGGTACTCGTCCTTGTGCTCCAGCTCCGTCGCCACCGGAAGGATCTTCTCGTCCACGAACTGGCGCACGGCCTTGAGGATCTCGGTCTGGTCCTCGGTGAGTCCGTCGGTCTGGCACAGGCGACCCATGGCGGGAGTCCTTCCGTTGGGAGCGTGACGGCTGGTTACCAGCCGGTAGTGCGGACAGCCTAGGGGCGAAGGCGTCCGCGTTGGCACATGACAGTAGTCACACCCGCTCAGGTGCCCCGGAGGGCCTGGCGGAGGCGGGTCAGGCGCGACGGCGGCCCGCCCGGCTGCCTCGTGCGGTCGCCCCGACGCTTCAGGTCGCCCATGAGCACGGCGACCAGGTCGACGGCGACCTCGGCCACCTCGGCGTCCGTCACCGAGTCGGGGTGTCGGCGGGGCGGCAGGTCCTCGGGCACGCGCAGCAGGTCGAGGTCGCCCACCACGTCGTACGACGCCGCGCGCAGCCGCTCGACGGCGCGCTCGCCGCGGGCCCGGGCGTCCGCCACCTGGTCGTCGGCCGGCCAGAACGGCTCGCCCTGCCGCGGCACCAGCCGCTCGTCGGCGAGGAAGGAGCGCAGCCACACCCCGCGGGCGCGGGCGGTGTCGAAGCCGGTGAGGCGCTCGTTGACCCGGCGCAGCGTCTCGGCCTCGACCACCCCCATCGAGGCGTTGGCGAAGCCACGGGACGCGTCGCAGGTCGCCGGGTCGATGCCGAGCACGCCGGCGAACCGCTCCCACAGCACCTCGCGGGGCGAGCCGGGCGGGGGCGGCGTGAGGACGTGCAGCCGCTCGGGCGGCACGGTGGGCGCCCAGCGGTCCAGGACGAGCCCGAGGTCCAGCGAGCGCCAGTCCCAGACGGCACGAGGGTCGTCGGACTCCCCCCGGCCGTAGTCGGCGAGAGGGGTCGTGGACTTGTTCTTCAGCGACTCCTGCCAGCTCGAGGTGAAGAGCCCCAGCGGCTCGCGCGCGGTGATCACGACGTGCACCTCGGCGTGGGCGAGCTGCTCGACCATCCGGGCCGCCTGCTCCGGGGAGGCCGCGCAGAAGAACTCGTGGCTGACCAGCGCGTCCCCCGACCACCCGGCCACGTCGGCCCGCACCCGGTCCCACGCCCCCGCTGCACCGGGACCACGCCGGGCGATGCCCGGGTCGTCGCGCACGACCAGCGAGCTCAGGAGGTGGTCGCTCTTGCGCGCCCCCGGCAGCAGCAGGCCGGCCTCGCGCAGGCGGTCGCGTCCCGGCCAGGCGATGGCCTGGAGGTAGGACGTGCCGGTCTTGGGCAGCCCGATGTGGACGAAGACGCGACGGCTCACCGCGAGGTCCTCACGACCCCAGCTCGTCGACGTACCTGCTCACCGTGGCCTGCACCGCGGCCTCGTCACGCTGCGAGAGGGGCACCAGCAGCTCGGTCACCACGTCGAGCAGCTCGGCGAAGCGCTGGTGCAGCGCCTGCCCCTCGGCGACGCGCTCCTCCAGCGACGCCACCGTGGACTCGAGCGCCTCGACCCTCTCCTCCAGGTCCTTGCGGCTCAGCTTCATCGGGCCTCCACCTCCAGGCGGGTCGTCCGCCATTGCTTGTCGCGGGACGGCTCCTCGCCGTACCCGTAGTCGATCGGCTCGCCGACCAGGTCCTCCCGACCGGTCACGACCCAGCCGCGGGCCACGACGTCGGCGAGGAACGCGTCCACGTCGACCGGCCGGGTCAGCGGCGGGCGGCCCTCGTCGTCCTCGATCGCCTCGGTGAGGACCTCGAGGTGCACGCGCTCCCCCGGCCGCAGCACCATGCCGGCGAGGCGCCAGAAGTGGTCGACCCCCACCGGCGAGGTGCTGTCGACGAGGTGCCGGGCCAGGATCGTGCGTGGTCCGGGGCGGTGGGCGAGCAGCGCGCCCCACGCGAGCACCTGGCGCAGCTCGAGGAGGTTCATCGTGCGCAGCTCGACCGGCCATCCCTGCTGGGCGGCCTTGTCGGCGATGAAGGTCATCGCGGTCTCGGAGTAGTCGAGCCCCACGGTCGGCCGGCCGTGCTTCGCCAGCCACCGCACGTCGCGACCACGGCCGCAGCCCACGTCGACGACCCACGTGTCGGGGTCCTCGCGCTCGTGCAGGTGCTCGGCGAGGTGGTGCGGGGGCTGGTACGGCGGCAGCAGGCGTGCGAGGCCGTAGCGGTGGTCCCACTGCGGGCGGTTGACCCGGGTGCCCCGGAACCACGCGTCGAAGCGGCGCTGCGCGGACTCATCCTTCTCGTACCTGAAGGCCGGGTCTGGCACCTTCCAGCCGGGTCCGTACATCGCCTCGAGCAGCGGCTCCGGGCGCGCCGGAGCGGGGAACGTGCGGCCCTCGAGCGTGGTGGTGCCGAGCGGGAAGATCCACTCCCGCTCGAAGGGCGCCCACACCTCGCCCATGAGGGCCAGGTGGTCACCCACGAAGAACCCGCCGAAGACGTCGAGGCCGCGCACCGACCCGTCCGCGTCGGGGACGTCGATCTTGAACGCGGCCCCGCTGTGCCGCGACGTCGGGTAGCCCTGGCGCTGCACCGCGCGCTGCACCCGGTGCGACTCCCGGATCACGTCCAGCGGGTGGGTGTGGTGGCTGACGTAGCCGACGTCCGCGTCGCTGTCGTGGCCGATGAAGGCGCCGTCGCGCACGGCGCCGAGCAGGGTGCCGTACGCCGGGAAGGCCTCGAGGCCCTCCGCCTGCAGCAGCCCGAGCACGGTCCCCAGGGCGTCGAGCAGGGGCTCGAGCTGGCCCTCCTCCTTGGTCTCGAACGTCTTGACCAGGCGGCCGTAGTAGTCGATGCCCAGCGGTGCACCCTGTCGGTCGACCACGGCCACCCGCTCGGTCGACGTGCCGAACCGGACCTCGTCGTCGAGGACGACCTCGCCGGTGCCGAGGGTGATGGTCACCCGGGTGACCCCGTCGAGGTGGAGCCCCAGGCGATCGGGCCAGCGCACCAGCCAGCACGGTCCGTCCGGGGTGCCGTCGCGCCGGCTCCAGAAGGACCAGATGCGGCGGCCGTCGAAGGCCAGGTTGCACAGCACGTCGTCGCCGACGAGCCGGACGCCCTCGGCGTCGACCCGCACGTCGTGGACGGGCGCCACGCTCACACCCGGCCGAGGAAGCGGTCGGGGATGCGGACGAAGGGGCGGTTGCGCATGGCCTGCACCTGCCCGCCGCCCACGGCACGCCAGACGTCGGGCCCGCTCTGCTCGACGATGCCCGGCAGCTTCTTCAGCGGCGGGCCGAAGGGCTTGACCTCGTCGTGGTCGATGTCAGCGGTGATCTCGTCGAGCAGGTCGACCATGTCGCCGCCGCTGCGCTCCCAGCTGGTGCGGGCGGCGCGACCCTCGGTGGTGAACATCTCGTGGCGCCGGTCGGCCACGGCCTGCAGGTGGTCGCGGTCGGCGAACTTCATGTGGAACATGAACAGCTCGGGGTCGACCTCGAACGGGCACTTGATGCCGTGCGAGGCGAGCGCCCACGGTGCGGGGTCCCACTTGAGCGACGGCTTGCACATCAACGGCAGGAACTTCGCCAGCCGGCGCTGGCCCAGGATCGGCTCGCCGTCGACCAGCGCGGCCTCCCGACCGACGTCGTGGACGACGTTGAGGCCCATCACGCCGACTGCGGGACGACCCTCGCGCGCGGCGACGAAGTGGCGCAGCGACTCGTGCACCTTGGGGTCGGCGACGATGAACTCGTCCACGTCGCAGAAGATCGCGGCGTCGTACGCCTCGAGCAGGCCGGCCGACAGGCCGCCGAGCATGCCCATCCGGGCGGGCTCGAAGGACTTCTTGCTGGTCAGTGGCGGGATGCGCAGCACCGGGCAGGGCAGGTCGTCGGTGGAGCCGTCCGAGCTGTTGTCGTCGACGACGACCAGGTGCTCGGCCCCCACCTCGCGCGAGTAGTGGTCGACCCAGCGACGCAGCATGGTGCCCTCGTCGCGGGCCATCGTGATGACGGCGACGTGCGGTAGCGAGCTCATCGGTTGCCCTTCCTCAGCCGGGCGATCCGGCGGCGGTGCCGGCCCTCGCGCTCGACGCCGATCTGCACCATCCGCGACAGTCCCTCCATCGCCGCCTCCAGCTGCTGCTGCGTGGAGACCTGGGAGGGATGGACGCCGGGGACCGGCTTCGGCAGCAGCTCGTCGAGGTCGCCGACCACGCGGTGGCCCTGCTTGCGGAGCGCGGCGACCTCCGCGGCCCCGCGCTTCATCACCCAGCGCTCGTCGAGACCGAGGCGCGGCTCCTGGCCCTGGCGGGCCACCAGCCCGCGCTTGGTGAGCAGGTGCTTGACCAGCAGGTCGTAGTACTTGTCGTCGGTGAAGCCGTCGGCCTCGAGCAGCGCGTTGAGGTGCTGCAGCGTCATCGCGGTGGCGAGCCCGATGGAGGGGTTGGCGCGCACGTCGAGGGCGAAGGCCTGGGGGTCGAGGTGGAGCACCTGCGCGAAGCGCTCCCACAGCAGGCTCGACGGCGCGCCCTTCTGCGGCACCGTCATCAGCGTGAAGTGGTCCTCGCCGACCGCGTCGGCCCAGCGCCGGGCGATCTCGGCCAGGCCCTGGTGGTTCCAGAAGTTGCGCGCCACCGGCTGCGAGCGGTCCTCGGAGCGGACGGCGGCGAGGTAGGCGTCCCAGTCGACCGCCGAGCCGTTCTGCACCGACTCCAGCCACATGGCGGCGATGTTGCGCGCCAGGTCGCGACCGGTGAGCACCACCTGGAGGTCGCCCTCCAGGGCGTCGCGGACGAGCTCGATCTTGGCGGTGACGCGCGGGGCGAGGAACTCCATCGAGACCACCGAGGTGCCGGGGGTCGCGTTGATCTCGTCGACCAGCCGCAGCCACGGCCCGGCCGGGTCGAGCGGCTCCTGACGAGGACCGCCGTGGGCGATGAGGTCCTGGACCGCGGTGACCTGGTCGCGCCAGCGCTCCCCCGCGAACGAGATCCCGTGCTGGGCCAGTGCCTCGCGGTTGTTGCCGAGGACGTTCTGGATGAAGCTGGTGCCCGACTTCATCGAGCCGATGTGGAGGACGACGCGATCAGCCACGTCCACTCCCTTCCAGGTGCCGGTGCAGCCGGCCCCGGTCGGCCGGTAGTGCGGTGGTGCCGGGCCGACCCTACCGAGTCGGCTCCGGCACCCTCCGTCCGGTCAGGGGAGGCGTACGTCGACCAGCGCCATGTTGTGGTCGGTGACCAGGCTCAGCAGCGGCGGACGGGTGTACTCGAAGTTGGAGTACGTCGCCTCGGGCGAGCCGAAGATCCAGTCCACCCGCATGCGGCTGCGCGGGTTGGTGCACGTCCCGGTGGTGTCGTCGTACGCACCGCCGAACGGGCTGACCAGGTCGGTCTTGCCGAGCACCTTGCAGAGGATCTCGCGCTTCTCGTTCATGTCACCGACGTAGAAGACCGGCGTGCCGGTCGCGCGCAGCTCGTTGATCTTGGCGATCTGCACGTTGGTCGCCTTGTTGCGCTTGAACTGGTAGTCCCACGGCGCGTTGTGGACGTTGATGACGTAGATCTCCTTGCCCGTCACCTTGTGGCGCAGCTTGACGATCGGGCGCGGCAGCTCCTTGCTGATGAACTGGTTCATCATCGTGGTGGCGTCCACGAGCTCCCAGACGCTGGTGCGCCAGGCGAGGGCGGCCTCGGCCGCGTCGTCGCCGGCCTCGGGGCGGGGGTAGACGTCCCACGTGCCGCGGGCGGCCTTGAGCAGGTGCCAGACCTGGTCGGCGTTGGTCTCCTGCAGGCCCATGATGTCGATCGCACTGTTGTCGAGCTGGTCGGCCATCCAGGTCATCCGCGTCGTCGCCGGGCCGAACGAGTCGTCGTGGGCGTAGGGGCGGGTGTGCCCGTTGCCCAGCGCGTTGACGGTGGCGATCCGGAAGTCGGTGACCCCGGCCGGGTCCGCCGGCGGCAGCGGCTCCACCTCGGTGGGCGACGGGCTGCTGGTGAGCGTGCCGTTGCCGAGCTGGGCGCGGTCGTTCTGGCCCCAGCAGGACGTCGCCCCGGAGGTCGTGACGCCGCAGACGTGGCGCCAGCCCCCCTCGATCTCTCGCATGTCGGCCGGGCCAGCCTCGGGCGAGGTGGCGAACGGCTTGCTGCCGTCACCGATCACGCCGTAGGCGTTGTTGCCCCAGCACTGCACCCGGGCGTTGGTGTCGATCGCGCAGGAGGCGCCCTCGGTCGTGGTGATGTCGACGGCCTTGAGGTTGCCCACGACCTGGCGCGGGGTGGGCGTGGTGGTCACGGAGCCGTCGCCGACCTGCCCGAAGGTGTTGCGGCCCCAGCAGAAGACCCCGCCGCTGGTGTTGCGGGCGCAGGTGTGGGTCCACGAGGTCGAGACCTCGGCCCAGCTGCTGCTCGTGCCCACGCGGGCGGGCTTGGCCTTGCCGGCGTAGCCGCCGTGGCCGAGCTGGCCGAAGAGGTTGCCGCCCCAGCAGAACAGCGCGCCGTTCTTCTTGGTCGCGCAGACGAAGCGGCTCCCGACCGAGACCGACGTCCAGTTCTTGCCCTT
The DNA here is from genome assembly GCF_001428425.1 of Nocardioides sp. Soil777. Taxonomy (NCBI): domain Bacteria; kingdom Bacillati; phylum Actinomycetota; class Actinomycetes; order Propionibacteriales; family Nocardioidaceae; genus Nocardioides; species Nocardioides sp. Soil777. Next base: position 54,942 of record NZ_LMSN01000010.1, on the reverse strand, counting down.
CTTGACCAGCGTCGGCTTGGTGCGGGCCTTGGCCTTGCCGCCGTCGCCGATCTGACCGGCGGCGTTGTCGCCCCAGCAGTAGAGCTGCGTCTGGCGGGTGATGCCGCAGGTGTTGAACCAGCCGGCGTTGACCGAGGTCCACTTCTTGTTCTTGGCGACCACGACGGGCCGCAGGCGCTGCTTGGTGGTGCCGTCACCGAGCTGGCCGCGGTGGTTGACGCCCCAGCAGAAGAGCCGCTCGTTCTTCTTGATGCCGCAGGTGGTGCCGCCGCCGGCAGAGACGCGTCGCCACGGGTTGCCCTTGGTGACGCGCTGCGGGGTCGGGGTCTGGGTGCCCTTCTTCCCGTCGCCGAGCTGGCCGTAGGAGTTGCGTCCCCAGCACAGCAGCGAGCCGTCGCCGGGCAGTCGGCAGGAGTGCTCTCCCCCACCGGAGACGGCCTCCGCGCCCGCCTTGCGCCGCGCGGCGGCGGGCAGGGCACCGGCCGAGGCGGCGGTCATCCCGACCCCGGTCGTGGTGGTGCCGGCGCCCGCGGGGGCGGCCAGCGCGACCGGGGACAACAGGCTCAGGACCAGGGCGATGAGGGCGGTGTACGCCTTCATGGCAACCTCCGGGGTAGGCAGTGCAGCAGAGCGGACATCACGAGTAACACCAGTCACGGTAAGTCACAACCACCACAGTGGGCCAGACCTCGACCGCCGTGCGGGACCCCACGCCGCGTCGCGGTGCCCCCCGGAGAGACGCAACCGGCGGCCCCGGGGTTGTCCCGGGGCCGCCGGTCGGCGTCGTACGTCGTGCTCGTCGACGTCAGTCGAGCGCGGGCTGCATGGCGCCCATGCCCATCTCCTCGCGCACCTGCGCGAACGGGTCGTAGCCGGCCGACTGGCGCAGGATGATCTCCTTGACGAGGTCCTGGCCCTGCGGCGGCGGGTTCTTGAAGAGGTAGTTGATGAACTTCGAGTAGGACTTCTCCAGCGCCAGGCTGTTGATGATGAAGCCCTGCTCGTCGGAGAGCGTCGCCATGCCGGAGAAGTTGGCGCTGCCCTGGTAGACGACGTGCGCGGACTTGTTGCGGCCGTAGACGCCGGAGATGGTCAGTGCCTTCATGTGGACGTAGCGGTCCACGAAGCCGTCGCCGTTGGTGTCCTCGAGGATCGTCCGGCTCGGGATGTTGTCGAGGAGCTTGCGCGAGTTGTTGTTGAGCACGCCGTAGACGAGCTTGATGTTGCAGCCGTCCTTCTTCAGGCCCCTGAGCTTGCCGGCGATCGCCGAGCCGGGGCGGCCGTTGAAGACGGCCTGCGAGACGCGGATGACCGTCTTGCCGTTCTTGCCGGCGTCGCCGCGGGCGCCCTTGCACTTCACCTTGTTGAGCAGGCGGATGACGTTGTGGTTGCGCAGCGGGCCCATCTGCGGGAAGAACCAGCCGTCGTAGTTCTTGTCGTCGAACGTCCTGAACGCCGGCTTGACCTGGCGGTCGCGGGACATCTCCTTGAAGACGGCCTCGTAGGCGGCGTAGGTGCCCTGGCGACCCTGCACGGTGAGCAGGTCGTTCCACTGGTTGTACGCCGCGGCGTCGGTGAGGTTGGCCGACGTGGACATGACGACCATGTTGCGACCGCCGGTGCGGCTGAACATGAACCACTTGCCGTGCTGGATGCCCTCCTTGCCCCGGCAGGAGTTCTTGCACGTGCGGGCCCAGCTCTTGAGGTAACCGGGACGCTTCTTGTTGCCCTTCTGCAGCGCCCGCTGGACCTGCCAGAAGTAGCCGTTGGAGCGGCTCTGGTCCTCGGCGAGCCCGTTGGCCATGACCAGCCGGACGCTCACCCCGCGCTTGTGGGCGGCGATGATGTCGTTGACGAAGAGCTGGTTGCTGAAGTTCCAGGTGACCAGCTTCATCGACTGGCCCTTGGGCGTGTTGGCGATGGCCTGGCGGATGTAGCGGTTGATCTTGTGCGACTGCTCGGGGTCACGCGGCTCGTTGAAGCGCACGCCGGGGCGCGGGTGCCACTTGCTCGTGGCGTCCTGCGTCGGGTCCTCGGTGGGGGTCTCGGTCGGCGCCGGGGTCGGCGTGGGGGTGGCCGTCGGCGCCGGGGTCGGCGTGGGCGTCGTGGTGGGCGCGGCGGCGGCCACGGGCTCCCCGGCGCTGGCCTGGGTCGTCAGGAACGTGAGCGGCGCCATCAGCGCCAGCGCGGCGACCGCGGCCGTGATCGGGCGGTTGGACTTCATCGTGGTGGTTCCCCTGTGTGTCGTGGCCCTGCATGTCGGGTCCGGGCGGTGTCGTGGTCGGCGGCGCGGCCGTCGTCCGGTGCGGGTCGGTCGGGTCGGGGGCCGCTGGCGGCGACCGTGGGACCGGACGACCTGGGTCAGGCCTGGCAGGCCGCCAGCGCGGACTGGAACTGCTCGCTGGTGGCGGTGTCACCGACGTCGTTGACCCGGTTGCCACGCAGCGCGTAGAAGCGGTCGGCGTGGATGATCATCGGGCTGCCGAAGCCACACATCTTCTTCTCGGGCTTGACGGCGGTGCCGTCCTCCGAGCAGGCGGTGTAGTCCTTCGGGAGGTCGAGCCCGTCGACCCAGACGTCCGCGCACACCGGGAGGCCGTTGGCCGGGTCGGTGGCGGGCTCGGCCGGCGCCGTGTCCGAGGGCGACTCGGTGGGCGAATCCGTGGGCGACTCGGTGGTGCTGGGCTCGGCACTCGAGGACTCGGAGGCCTGGTCCGCACCCGACTCGGAGCCGCAGGCGCCGAGCACCGAGGATCCGAGCACCACGGCGCAGAGCAGCGCGCCCGAGCGGGCTGAGCTCTTCCAGATGGCGACCATGCACTCCACTGTAAGTGACGTGGCGACGGCCACCACATCACCGTCGGCGCTCGCGCGGGTCGGAGCGAGTAGCCTTCGCTGCCGGACACGAACGACCGAGGAGGAGCGATGAGCACCACACCGAACAGGGTCTTCCTCGCCCGCCTCGTCGGGCTGCCGGTCTTCGACCCGCTGGGCGACCAGGTGGCGAAGGTGCGCGACATCGTCGTGGCCCTGCGCAGCGACACCACGCAGCCCCGGGTCCTCGGCATGGTCGCGGAGGTCTTCGGCCGCAAGCGGATCTTCGTGCCGATGACCCGGGTGACCAACATCGACTCCGGACAGGTCCACACGACCGGCCTGCTCAACATGCGCCGCTTCGAGCAGCGCTCCACCGAGACGCTGGTGATGGGCCAGATGCTGGACCGCCAGGTCACCATCACCTCGACGGGCGTCACCGGCACGGTCTACGACGTCGCCATGGAGCAGGCCCGCAACCGCGACTGGGTGCTGTCGAGGGTGGCGATCCAGGAGCCGTCCAAGGGGTTCCGGCGCCGCGGCCAGACCCACACCGTGGAGTGGCGTGACGTCACCGGGCTCACCCGCCGCCAGGACGCCCAGGGCGCCACCCACCTCATCGCCGCGCTCAACGAGATGAAGCCCGCCGACGCGGCCAACATGATTCACGACCTCCCGCCCGAGCGGCGGACGGCCGTCGTGGCCGCGCTCGACGACGAGCGCCTCGCCGACGTCCTCGAGGAGCTGCCCGACGAGGACCAGGTCGAGATCCTGGAGCACCTCGACTCCGAGCGGGCGGCGGACATCCTCGAGGAGATGTCGGCCGACGACGCCGCGGACCTGATCGCCGACCTCAACCCCGAGACCGCCGCGACCCTGCTGGGCCTGATGGAGCCCGACGAGGCCGAGGACGTGCGGCGCCTCATGTCCTACGTCGAGGACACCGCCGGCGCCATGATGACGCCCGAGCCGGTCATCCTCTCCCCCGACGCGACCATCGCCGAGGCACTCGCGCACGTCCGCGACCCCGAGCTCACGCCGGCGCTCGCCGCGCTCGTCTACGTCTGCCGCCAGCCGCTCGAGACGCCCACCGGCAAGCTGCTCGGCGCCGCCCACATCCAGCGGCTGCTCCGCGAGCCGCCGTCGACGCTGGTCGCCGCCGCCCTCGACGAGGCGCTGGACCCGTTGCGCCCCGACGCCCGCATCGAGGAGGTCGCGGCCCACCTCGCGACGTACAACCTCGTCGCCGCGCCCGTCGTCGACGACGAGGGACGGCTGCTGGGCGCCGTCACCGTGGACGACCTCCTCGACCACATGCTCCCCGACAACTGGCGCGACAAGACGGTGCGTCCCGGCCCGATCAGCGACCGACCCCTGCGGACCCCGAGGACCGGTGGCCGATGAGCGACTCCCGCGCCCGCACCCGCCTCGACACGCCCCGCGAGGCCCGACGGCACCTCGTCCGCCGGCCCTCCTACGACTCCGACGCCTTCGGGGTCTTCGCCGAGCAGTTCGCCCGCTTCATGGGGACCGCGAAGTTCCTCATCTACATGACGCTCTTCGTGATCATCTGGGTCGCGTGGAACGCACTGGCGCCGGCGGACCTCCGGTTCGACCCGTTCCCGTTCATCTTCCTGACGCTCATGCTCAGCCTCCAGGCGTCGTACGCCGCTCCGCTGATCCTGCTCGCGCAGAACCGGCAGGAGATGCGCGACAAGGTGGTCGCCGAGCAGGACCGCCAGGCCAACGCCCGCGCCCACGCGGACATGGAGTTCCTGGCCCGCGAGGTGGCCTCGCTGCGGATGTCCGTGGGCGAGGTCGCCACCCGTGACTTCCTCCGCTCCGAGCTGCGCGGCCTGATGAGCGACATCGAGGAGCTGACCAGGCCCGAGCCCGAGCCGTCGGAGGAGACAGGCGGCTCGTAGACTCATCGATCATGAGCACTCCCACGCAGCAGCAGGTCATGGACGCGCTCGCGACCGTCAACGACCCCGAGATCAAGCGCCCCATCACCGAGCTCGGGATGGTCGACTCGGTGGAGGTCGCCGAGGACGGCTCCGTCGCAGTCCACGTGCTGCTGACGGTCTCCGGGTGCCCGCTCAAGGACACCATCAACCGCGACGTCACCGCGGCCGTCACCTCGGTCGCCGGGGTCACCTCGGTGGACCTCACCCTCGGCGTGATGACCCCCGAGCAGCGGGCGGGCCTCAAGGAGGTCCTCAACGGCGGCAAGGCCCAGCGCGAGATCCCCTTCGCCCAGCCCGGCTCGCTCACCAAGGTCTACGCCATCGCCAGCGGCAAGGGCGGGGTCGGCAAGTCGTCGGTCACCGTCAATCTCGCGCTGGCGCTGGCCGCGCAGGGGCTCAAGGTCGGGGTGGTCGACGCCGACATCTACGGCCACTCGGTCCCCGCCATGCTCGGCATCGCCGACGCGCGCCCCACCCAGGTCGACGACCTGATCATGCCCGTCCCGACCCCCTCGGGCGTCTCGGTCATCTCGATCGGGATGCTCAAGCCGCGCCGCGACCAGGTCGTCGCCTGGCGCGGCCCGATGCTCGACCGGGCCCTCGTGCAGATGCTGGCCGACGTCTACTGGGGCGACCTCGACGCCCTGCTCCTGGACCTGCCGCCCGGCACCGGCGACATCGCCATCTCGCTGGGCCAGCACCTGCCGAGCGCGGAGGTCGTCGTCGTCACCACGCCCCAGGAGGCCGCCGCCGAGGTGGCCGAGCGGGCCGGCACGATGGCCTCGATGATGCATCAGCGCGTCATCGGCGTCGTGGAGAACATGAGCTTCCTGACCCTGCCCGACGGCTCCACCATGGAGGTCTTCGGCAGCGGCGGTGGTGACCGCGTCGCCGAGACGCTCTCGCAGCGCTTCGGGTACGACGTACCGGTCCTGGGCCGCATCCCGCTCGACCCGTCGCTGCGCGAGGGCGGAGACGCCGGCAAGCCGATCGTCGAGTCCGACCCCACCTCCCCGGCGGCCGTGGTGCTGCGCTCAGTGGCCGACCGGCTCGCCGGACGGGGTCGCGGACTCGCCGGCATGCAGCTCGGTCTCACTCCGACCGCTAAGTTCTGACCCATGTTCGGGGTCGGTCTGTCCGAGTTGGCACTCATCGCCCTGGTGGCGGTGCTGGTGTTCGGGCCCGAGCGACTCCCGGTGATGGCCAAGCAGGCGGGCATCATGCTCCGCAAGGCCCGGGCGATGGCCGACTCGGCCCGCGACGAGCTGCGCACCGAGCTCGGCCCGGAGTACTCCGACCTCGAGCTGCGCGACCTCGACCCGCGCAACATCGTGCGCAAGCACATCATCGAGGCGATGGAGGACGAGGACGACCGGCCGCCGAAGGAGCCGGAGCTCGCCGAGGGCCAGATCCCGCCGTACGACGTCGACGCCACCTGATCCGAGGCGTCACCGGACTGCGGGAATACCTGTCGGGCCGACAACCAGGACGAGCTCGGGCGCGTCGCACGATCAACACCGCCACCCGAAACGAGCTCGACCATGTCTGCCAGCCGCGCACTCGCCTGCCGCAGCCTCGTGCTGCTGCTGCCCGCGTCCCTCCTCCTGTGGTCCGGTCCCGCCGGGGCCGACGACGCCGCCGAGGGCCCGGTCGAGGGCCCAGCCGCGACCACCTCGGTCCACACCGCCGGCACGCAGCAGGTCCTCCTGCAGGCGCTGCCCCAAGTGGTCCAGCAGGGACCGCGGGCCGCCCCGGCCGGCTGGGCGAAGGCCGCCATCACCGCCACCGTCAGGCCGGTCCTGGTCGGCCGCCCGGTCCGCCTCCAGGTCCAGCGTGGCCTCTCCTGGCAGTACGTGGACAAGGTCAAGCAGGACCGGGCCGGTCGGGCGCAGTTCGCCGCCCCGGTCTCGGCCGACGGCCAGCCGCTGACGTACCGCGTGAAGGCGCTCCGGTTCGACGGGCTCGAGGCGGTCGTGAGCGAACCCGTCAGCACCGAACGCTGGCTGGCGCCGACCTGGAACGACGAGTTCGCGGGCACCGTCCTGGGCCCCTCGTGGAGCCACCGGGGCCAGAGCTACGAGCCGCAGAGCCTGCGCCGGTGCTCGAAGGGAGACCCGAGCGCGGTCCGGGTGCGCAACGGCGCCGTGCGGCTGAGCGTCCTCAGGGACCGCAGCAGGACCACCAGGTGCCGGGCCGGGGTGCGCGGCAAGCCCGGCCGCCGGTACGCCTACCGCCTCCAGGGCCACATCGGCACGATGGGCGCGTTCTCCTTCCGGTACGGCGTCGCCGCGGCCCGCGTGAAGTTCCACCACTCACGCGGCCAGCACGGTGCCTTCTGGATGCAGCCGGTCGGAGGCATGTACCCGGGCGGCCCCGGACACGAGATCGACGTCATCGAGTACTTCGGCGACAAGCACCCCCTGGGTGGCCTGGGCACGTTCGTCCACCGCTACGAGGGCGACACCGTGGTCAAGACCGGTGCTCGGATGACGAAGTTCAGGTCGTTCCTCAGGAGCCGGCGCGACGGGTGGTCGAAGAACTTCCACGTCTTCTCGGTGGAGTGGACACCCGAGATGCTCGTCTTCCGCATCGACGGCAAGGAGACCTACCGCATCCGCGGCGGGATCTCCTCCGACCGCCAGTACCCCATCCTCAGCATCCTGGCCTCGGACTACGAGATCCCGAAGATGAAGGACAGCCGGCTTCCCCAGCACATGTTCGTCGACTGGGTCCGCGTCTGGGAGACCGGTCCCTGACCGTCCCGGCCGCGCGGTGAGCGGCTCCGTCCGCGCTCAGCGCGACTGGACCGCCGCGATGCCGTCGAAGGCGACCAGCAGTCGCGCCCCCGCCGGTGGCTCGACCTCGACGAAGTCCTGACCCACCCGGCGCACGACCGCCTCGTGCTGGGCCCCGTCGGCCAGGTGCAGCAGGCAGCGCGCCTGAGACTCCGCCAGCCGTCGCAGCGCCGACCCCAGGCCGAGCTTCTGCAGGCGTGACCAGGCGACCTCGGGGACCGAGCGCTCCGAGGCCCCGTGGACGACGTGGATGCGCGCGGTGCGGACGATCCAGTCCTGCTGGTGCCCGCGCAGCAGGCACCACCCGTCGCCGGTGCGCCGCAGCGTGCCCTCGACCCTGCCCACGCCGGCCACCTCCAGGGCCACGACCGACCCCACGGACGCCACCAGGCGCCCCGCCAGGACGACGTGGTGGTACTCCGCACGGCTGCGGTCGACGAGCTCCGCGCCGCGCTCGACGTCGTACAGGGCAGAGGCCTGGCCCTCCAGGTCGTCGAAGAGCTCGAAGAGCTGCTCGTCCCAGCGCATGACCCCGACCCTAGCCTGTGCACAACCCGTTGACATCCGTCGCAAAAGTTCTTTGAATGATGCAAACAGACGCAAACGAAAGGTTCGGGATGTCTCGGGGGAATGCATCGATGGTCCGGTGCCTGGTCGTCTGGCTGGGCGCGAGCGCCGCACTGGCCGCCACGGCGTGGCTGGCGGGTGGGACCGCGGCCACGCTCGTGCGGCCCGCGACCTGGCAGCGCAACTTCGAGGACCTGCTGGTGGCCGTGTGCGCCGCCGTCCTCCTGGGCTGCGGCGCCCGCCTGTGGGTGGTCACCACCGCCACGACGGTCGGGCTGGCGCGGGGGCGGGTCCCCCGGGAGGCGCGCGGGTTGACCCGTCGCCTGGTGCTCGCCGCCTGCGGCGCCGTCGTCGTCGCCGGGGTGGCCACCCCCGCGGTCGCCGGCCAGGGCGGCGACACCGACCGGCTGGTCGGGCTCCCGCTCCCCGACCGCGCCACCGCGAGCTCGTCCGCCCGGCCCGGGGCCGCTCCTCCCGTCCGCGCGGCTCCGGTCGCCCAAAGGGCACCCGTCGCGGCCCCCGACGAGGTCGTGGTCCGCAGCGGCGACTCCCTGTGGAGCCTGGCCGCCGCCCGGCTCCCCCGGTCCGCGGGACCGGCCGAGGTCGACCGGGCCTGGCGGGAGGTCTATGCCGCCAACCGCGCCGAGATCGGGGCCGACCCCGGCCTGATCCGCCCCGGGCAGCGGCTGCAGCTGCCTCCGACCGACGAGCGGGAGGACCGATGAGCCCCCGCACCAGCCCGATCGCCACCACCACGAGGAGAGGACCGTCCATGACCACCATCCGGCAGACCCAACCCCACGCCGAGGTCATCCCGATCCGCCGCTCCGTGCCCGTGGCGAGTGTCCAGGGTGCGCTCGCCCTCGACCTGACACCGCGGCTCGACCCGCCCGAGGTCGACGGAGGGCTGGACGCGCCCCACTTCGACCTGGTCGCGGTGGACGGCGCGCGGCGTCACCGCCTCGACGCGTTCGTGCACCGCTACCTCAGCGCGGCGGTGGAGATCGCGATGGGCGACCGACCGCTGAGCCAGCTGCTGCGCCACACCGAGCACCGGCTCTACCAGGAGCTCGGCCGCCGGGCCGCGACCGTCTCCGCGGCCGCCGGCACCACCCCCGCCACGGGCCGTGGACGCGGTGCCATCCGTCCCACCGTGGCCTCGGTCCGCACCAGTCTTGTCGCGGCCGACGCGCTCGAGGTCTCGGCCCGGGTGCGCCACGGCCAGCGCTCCCGCGCCCTCGCCGCCCGCTTCGAGGCGCGCGACGGTCGCTGGCAGTGCGTCGCGCTGGTCTTCGGCTGACGAGGAGCGATCAGCCGCCCATGGTGGCGCGGCCGGTGGCCCCGCCGGGCGCGCCGTGGCAGCGCTTGAACTTCTTGCCCGAGCCGCAGGGGCAGACGTCGTTGCGACCCACGCCGGCGTACTCGTCGGAGACGCCCTCGGCCTTCACCTCGACCTCGCCGTCCTCGGAGGGCGCGGAGTAGGCGAGGTTGGTCGGCCGCTCCTTGCGCTCGAGGCCCTTGGCCCTGAACTGCGGCGCGTGGCCCTGGGCCTCGCCCATGTCGATGGCGGGCGCCGCTGCGGCCGCACCGACGGGGGTCGGCTCGTGGTCGTGGTCATGGTCATGCGCGTGGTCGTGCTCGTCGTCACCGTCGTCCTCGGCGATCTCGACCTGGAGGTTGAAGAGGAAGCCGACCGACTCCTCCTTGATGCCGTCCATCATCGCGGCGAACATGTCGAAGCCCTCGCGCTGGTACTCCACGAGCGGGTCGCGCTGCGAGTAGGCCCGCAGGTAGATGCCCTCGCGCAGGTAGTCCATCTCGTAGAGGTGCTCGCGCCACTTGCGGTCGAGCACGGAGAGGATGACGCGCCGCTCGAGCTCGCGCATGACCTCGTCGCCGACCTCGGCCTCACGACGGTCGTACGCCTCCTGGATGTCCTTCTGGAGGTCCGCGACGAGCGCCTCGCGGCTCATCCCGGCCCGGCCCCCGGCGGCCGCCTCGACGCCCTCGGCGTCGAGGCTGCAGGGGTAGAGCTGGCCTAGCGCGGTGAAGAGCTTGTCGAGGTCCCAGTCCTCGGCGTAGCCCTCGGTCGACCCGGCGACGTAGCCGGCGATGACGTCGTTGGCGAAGGTGCGGATCTGGTCCTCGAGGTCGGCGCCCTCGAGCACCCGGCGACGCTCGCCGTAGATGACCTCGCGCTGCCGGCTCATCACGTCGTCGTACTTGAGGACGTTCTTGCGGGACTCGAAGTTCTGCGACTCGACCTGGCCCTGGGCGCTGGCGATGGCGCCGGTGACGCGCTTGTTCTCGATCGGCACGTCGTCGGGGACCTTGAGCACCTGGAGGACGCGGTCGACCCAGTCGGACTTGAAGAGGCGCATCAGCTCGTCCTCGAGGGACAGGTAGAAGCGCGACTCGCCCGGGTCGCCCTGGCGACCGGAACGACCTCGGAGCTGGTTGTCGATGCGGCGGGACTCGTGGCGCTCGGTGCCGACGACGTAGAGGCCGCCGAGCTCCTTGACCTCGTCGTGCTCCGCGGCGACCTGGGCCTTGATCCGCTCGACCATGGCGGGCCACGCGGCGTCGTACTCCTCGACGTTCTCCACCGGGTCGAGGCCCTGCTTGCGCAGCTCCTGGTCGGCGAGGAAGTCGACGGAGCCGCCGAGCATGATGTCGGTGCCTCGACCGGCCATGTTGGTGGCGACGGTGACCGAGCCCTTGTGGCCGGCGAGCGCGACGACCTTGGCCTCGTCCGCGTGCTGCTTGGCGTTGAGGACGGTGTGCGGCACGCCCTTCTTGCGCAGCAGCCCGGAGAGCAGCTCGGACTTCTCGACCGACACGGTGCCGACGAGGACCGGCTGGCCGGCGGCACTGCGCTCGGTGATGTCCTCGACCACGGCGAGGTACTTGGCCTCCTCAGTGCGGTAGACGAGGTCGGGCTGGTCGACGCGGGCCATCGGCTTGTTGGTGGGGATGGGCACCACGCCGAGCTTGTAGATCTTGTCGAACTCCGATGCCTCGGTCATGGCCGTGCCGGTCATGCCCGAGAGCGTGTCGTAGAGGCGGAAGTAGTTCTGCAGGGTCACGGTGGCGAGGGTCTGGTACTCCTCGCGGACGGTGACGCCCTCCTTGGCCTCGATCGCCTGGTGCAGGCCGTCGTTGTAGCGCCGCCCGGCCAGCATGCGGCCGGTGTGCTCGTCGACGATGAGCACCTCGCCGTCCATGACGACGTACTCCTTGTCGTTGCGGAACAGCTCCTTGGCCTTGATGGAGTTGTTGAGGAACGAGATGAGCGGGGTGTTGACCGAGTCGTAGAGGTTGTCGATGCCGAGGTGGTCCTCGACCTTGGTGATGCCGGGCTCGAGGACGGAGATGGTGCGCTTCTTCTCGTCGACCTCGTAGTCCTCGTCGATGCGCATGGTGCGCGCGATCGTCGCGAACTCGGCGTACCACTTGACCTCGTCCTGGGTCGGGCCGCTGATGATGAGCGGGGTCCGCGCCTCGTCGATGAGGATCGAGTCGACCTCGTCGACGACGGCGAAGTTGTGGCCGCGCTGGACACAGTCCTCGATGGAGTCGGCCATGTTGTCGCGCAGGTAGTCGAAGCCGAGCTCGTTGTTGGTGCCGTAGGTGACGTCGCAGGCGTAGGCCTCGCGGCGCTCGGCGGGACGCATCGACGGCAGGATCACGCCGACGGTCAGGCCGAGGAAGTGGTGGACGCGGCCCATCTGCTCGGACTGGAACTTGGCGAGGTAGTCGTTGACCGTGACGACGTGGACGCCCTTGCCCTCGAGGGCGTTGAGGTAGGACGGGAGCACCGCGACCAGCGTCTTGCCCTCACCGGTCTTCATCTCGGCGATGTTGCCGAGGTGCAGAGCCGCCGCACCCATGATCTGCACGTCGAAGGGGCGCATGCCCAGCACCCGCTTGGAGGCCTCACGCACCGTGGCGAACGCCTCGGGCATCAGGTCGTCGAGCGCCTCACCCTTGTCGAGCCGCTCGCGGAACTCCACCGTCATCGCGCGGAGCTCGTCGTCGCTCATCGCGACGAAGTCGTCCTCGATGGCGTTGACGGCCTTCACGATCGTCTCGAGCTGGCGCAGGATCTTGCCTTCGCCGATGCGGAGGAGCTTGTCGATGATGGCAGGCACGGTGATGCGACTCCGTTGAGTGAGAGTGAGTTGTGCAACGTACGGGCGGCCGGATGGCCGTCGATCATGCTACCCACGCCACCCAGCGGCCGCTGCAACGGCGGCCAGCGACGGGGCAAGGTCGCCACGCTCCCCCACCACCACCTCGCCCAGCCCGAGCCAGCCCGCGAGCCGGCCCAGCTCGGCGGCCAGCTCCTCGGGCGTGTCGGGCGGCGCGCCGGGCTCGGCAAAGGCGCCCTGCACGAGCAGTCGTCCGGTCGCCCGGTCGGCCTTGAGGTCGACCCGCGCGACGATGCGGTCCCCGAGCAGGAAGGGCAGCACGTAGTAGCCGTGCACCCGCTGGTCCGCCGGGACGTAGATCTCGATCCGGTAGGAGAAGCCGAAGAGGGTCTCGGCCCGCGAGCGCTCCCACACGACGGGGTCGAAGGGCGAGAGCAGGGCCCGCGCCCCCACCCGCCGCGGCAGCCGGGCGTCACGGTGCAGGTACGCCGCGCGCGTCCAGCCCGGCACGGTGACCGGGGTGACCTCGCCGGTCTCGAGGAGCGTGTCGACGGCGGCCCGGGTGGCCGCGACGGACATCCGGTAGTAGTCGGCGAGGCAGCGCACCGACGCGACGCCGTGCGACCGGGCGGCGCGGCGTACGAGCTCGACGTCCGCCTCGGCACGGGTGGGCGTCGGGGCGGCCAGGACCGCGGCCGGCAGCACGCGCTCGGGCAGGTCGTAGAGCACCTCGAACTGGGAGGTGCGCCCCGCGATCGCCACCTCGCCCACCATGAAGAGGTAGTCGAGGACCTTGCGCGCCTGCGACCAGTTCCAGCCCCAGTGCTCCTTGGTGCGGGGCCCGTCGGAGAACTCCTCCTCCAGGTGGCGCGCGGTGACCGGCCCCCGGTCGCGGACCGCCGCGAGCACGCCGGGCTCGAGCTCCGCGTCGGCGGTGAAGCCCCACTTGCCCCGTTGGGCCCGGTAGTCGGACATCCGGTGCTGCATCACCGGCCAGAGGTCGACGGGCATGAAGGCCTGGACGTGCGCCCAGTACTCCACCATCCGCCGCGGGCGGCGCTCGGAGGCACGGCGGAGCAGGTCGACGTCGTAGGCGCCCATCCGCGAGTAGAGCGGCATGTAGTGCGCCCGCTGGAGGACGTTGACCGAGTCGACCTGCAGCACGCCGGTGCGCGACAGGGTGCGCTCGAGCGTGCGCATCGTCGGCTCGGCGTGCGCGCGGTCGGTGAAGCCCTGCGCGGCCAGTGCGATCCGGCGTGCCTGGAGGGTGGTGATCCGCTCGACCGCGCTCACGGCAGGTCGAGCAGCTTTTCCTTCATCGCGTACATCACGGCCTCCATCCTCGAGTGGAGCTGGAGCTTCTCGAGGATGTTGCGGACGTGGTTCTTGACGGTGTTCTCCGAGATGAAGAGCTCCTTGGCGACCTCGCGGTTGTTGAGGCCGCGGGCGACGAGGCGCAGCACCTCGAGCTCGCGCTCGGTGAGCTTGAGCGCGGTGCTCTGCTGCTTGTCGGGCTTGGACATCTGCTTGAACTCGTCGATGAGCTTGACCGCCATCGACGGGCTGATCAGCGACTGGCCCTCGTTGACGACCCGGATCGCCTGCGCGACCTCCTCGATGGAGGAGTCCTTGAGCAGGTAGCCGGAGGCGCCGTTCTTGACCGTCTCGTAGAGGTCACCCTCCTCGTCGGAGACGGTGAGCATAATGATCTTGGCCGACGGCACGGCCTCCTTGATGGCCCGACAGGCCTCCACGCCGGTACGCCGCGGCATCCGGACGTCGAGCAGCACCACGTCGGGCGCGAGCGTCGTCGCCAGGTCGGTGCCGGCGATCCCGTCGTCCGCCTCGCCCACGACCTCGATGTCGGTGTCCTGCGCGAGCAGCATGGTCAGTCCCCGGCGGAACAGCTCCTGGTCGTCGACGACCAGGACGCGGATCGGCTCGTGGGGGGTGGTGCCTGGAACACCCGTTGCCTCGGTCACAGGCGCATCATTGCAGAAGCCGACGTGACCGAGGCAACGAGTGCACGGCTCAGCGGTCCAGGTCGAGGGAGATGACGCCGTAGTCGTAGCCGCGACGGCGGTAGACGACCGAGGGTCGCTCGCTCTCCTTGTCGACGAACAGGTAGAAGTCGTGGCCCACCAGCTCCATCTCGTAGAGGGCCGTGTCGAGGGTCATCGGCGTCGCACCGTGCGACTTCTCCCGCACGACGAGCGGCCCGTCGCCGGTGACCGTGATCGGTCCGACCTGGCGCTCGGTGACGACCTCGTCGTCGATGTCGATGGTCTCCGCCTGCGGCATGTCGGCCAGGGCCTGGGCGACGGACACCGGGGCATGGCGGCCGTGGTGCACCCGGCGGCGGTCGGCGGCGCGGCGCATCTGGGCGGCCATCTTGTCCATGGCGAGGTCGAGCGCGCCCATCTTGTCCTCGGCGGCGGCCTCGGCGCGGATCACGGGTCCCTTGGAGAAGGCGGTCAGCTCGACGCGCACGGCTCGATCGTGTTGACGCGGATTGCGTTCCTGCTCCACCTCGACCTGTACTCGCATGATCCGGTGGTCGTGCTTCTCGAGCCTGGCGAGCTTCTCCGAGACGTGCTCACGAAACCTCTCCGACACCTCGCAGTGCCGTCCGGTGACCACAACATCCATGTGAACCTCCTGGTAGCAGGAACTACTTCATCGGCCCACCCGAGCAGTGAGGAGCCCGGGCGTGCCCGAGTCCTCGGACAGGTGGGATGGAGTCCGCCCGGCCGACCTGGTCTTCGTCCCCACAATCGCCTGCAGGGGCTTCCGCAACTTGGATGTCACTACCGGCCCTCTCCCGATCACCGTCGCATATGACGACGGCTGCGAGGCAGGACTTACGTCTAAGCCGCACCGTGATCGGCTGTCTCCAGCCTTACGTGGGCCGTTTCGCCTGCGACTGGCATCGGCTTGCCACCCGTGCAGCTGCGCGATCCCTGACGGGCGCACAGGTGTCCGGATGACGCAACCACGGACCCGGACGGACTCCATGTACAGACGCTAGCCCCTCCCGGGTGATGGGCCAAGGGACGGGGGTCCCGAATGGGACTCGCCAACCGTCCCGGCCATGAGGAGGCGTCGGCGGGTGGCCGCCACGACGGCCACGGCGACCGGGGCGAGGCCCACCGCGGCGAGGGCACGCTGGGCCTCCCGGGCGGTCGCACCGGTCGTGAGGACGTCGTCGCAGAGGACGACGCGCGCCCGCGTACGCCGCGCGGCGAGGCGCCGCAGGCCGGGTGCAGGGCAGCTCATCGACCCGGCCAGGTTGGCGGCCCGCTCCGTGGCCGTGAGGCCCGCCTGGTCCCGCACTCCCCCGCGGGAGACGAGCAGCGCGGCCGGCAGCGCGTCGTACGACTCACGGACCAGGAGGCCGGCGGCACCCCGCACCAGGGCCCCGGTCGGGTCGTAACCGCGCCGGCGGCTGGAGCCTGGCCGCGACGGGACCGGTACCAGGACCAGCGGCGAGCCGTCGGGCGGGCCGGCCGCGGCGCGCACGGACGTCGCCAGCAGCCCGGCGAGCACCCGGGCGAGCGACCACTGCCCACGGTCCTTGTGACCGAGCACGAGGGCCCTCAGGGTGTCGGCGTAGGGGCCCGTCGCCCACGGCGTCACCAGCCCCTCCGGGACCGGGCTGGGCCAGCTGACCGTGGCGCGGGCCGGCAGCCCGGCGCGGCACGCCGGGCACAGCATCCGGCCCGGACGGCCGCAGCCGACGCAGCTGCTCCCGAGGAGCAGGTCCAGGGCCGCGTCTCGCACGGGTCCATCGCACCAGCGCGGCGGCCCGCCGTCGAGGGCCGACCACCCGGCTGTGGAGGGGCTCAGCCGACGTAGGTGAGCGAGGTCAGCCCCGACGGCAGGGCGCCGAGCTGGCGTGACGGGGCGGTGAGGTCGATGACGTCCTCCCCGGCGACGGCGTAGACCTCGGCCCCCTCGACGGGAGAGCCGACCAGGCTGCGGAACGCGCCCCGCACCCGGCCGGAGCCGGACGTGACGATCTCCCCGGGGGCACCGTCGACGGACACGGTGCGCACCTGGGAGAGGTCCTCGTTGATGTCGGAGAGCACCGACACCGCGGTCGGCGTCCGCCAGGTGATGTCACGGACCTGGCCGGAGGCGTCGGGCTCGTAGGCCAGTGTGCGGGCCCTGGTGGCGCCGAGCACGCGTCCGCGCTCGTCGTGGAGGACGCGGCCGGCGACGACCCGGTCACCGTCCTTGCCGGAGACCACCGCGACGAGGCGGCTGCCGTCGCGCGACACGAGGAGCTGCTCGACGTCGCGGCCGCTCACGCCCGGCACCTGGACGGCGCGCGCCTGGGCGCCGTTGACCACCAGGACGCGCGCCCGGCCGCCCGCGCGGTCGACCAGCCACATCCGGTCGGCGAAGTCCCAGGCGGGCGCCAGCAGGTCGCTGGCCCCGCTGACCACCTGCTCGGCGGGGCCGTCGTCGTCCACCGGCGCGACGATCACGCTGCTCCCGTCGCCGGAGATGCCGGCGACCCGGGTGCCCTCGAGGTTGACCCCGATGGAGCGCACACCGAGCCGCTCGACGCCCATGGGTCCCGTGGTGGCCAGCAGCGAGGCCACGGTGCCGCGCACGAGGCGGCCGTCGACCAGCCCGAAGACGTCACCGGTGGACTGCGCCCCGGTCGGGTCGTAGGCGCTGCCGACGTCGAGGTCCACCTGGGTGGCCCCGCCCGGCAGGCCGAGCTCGCGGTCCCCGATCGTGAGCTCGACGGCCCGGATCCGGGGCTCCTGCCGGAGCGTCCAGATCAGCTGGGTGAGCATCAGCTGGCTCGTGGTCTCGTCGACCGCGGCCGGGTCGCCGTCGAGCGCGACCTTGGCGATGCCGGCCGACGTGATCGGCACCGAGAAGGCCGAGGTGAAGCCCTCCGGGAAGTAGGTGCGCTCGATGCGCGGGTCGGTGCCCTCCGACGGCAGCAGCCCCGGGACCAGGGAGGAGGCCACCTGGTCGCCCTCGGGGATGTAGACGGGCTCGGGCACCAGGATGCTGGTCGTCGGGTCGAAGAGGTAGAGCGAGGCGCGCCGGTAGGAGTCCTCGAACCACGACTCGGGGACCACCAGGGCGTCGGGGACCTCGGAGATGCGCCACTGGCCGTCCTCCGACGTCAGCCCGAGCTGGAGGCTCACGGCGTCCCGCGAGCGCTGCCAGGCGCCCCGGTCGTCGTACTCGTTGATGGTGGCCATCGGCACCTGGACGGTGATGTCCCCGCCGACCGGGTCGCCGATCTCACCGTAGGTGACGATCGCGTCGTCGGGCCGCCAGTCGCGCTGCGCCTCCTCGCTGAGGAACTGCCGCGCGACGCTGGTGGTGATCGGCCGGGCCTTCATGGCCTCGAGGAAGTGGGCGACGATCTCGGAGGCCGACTCCCCCGGTTGGGGCGGCTTGGGGTCGAAGTCGAACGGGGCCCGCGGTGCGGACACCGTCGACGTCTGCACCTCGGTGACCGGGCCGTCGGTCGGCATCCGTGCGCAGGCCGACAGGGCGAGCACGAGGGCGAGCACGCCGGTCAGGGCGGCGGGGCGCTTCACGCCGACTCCAGGGTGTCGGTGGGCACGAGGGGCAGCGGGCTGTGGCGCAGCGGCTGGGAGAGCCGGCGCGGCAGCGTGAGGCGGAACTGGGCGCCCTCGCCCGGCCGCCCCCAGGCCTGGAGCCACCCGCCGTGGAGGTGGGCGTCCTCGAGGGAGATCGACAGCCCCAGCCCGGTGCCGCCGCTGGTGCGGGCCCGGGCCGGGTCCGCGCGCCAGAAGCGGTTGAAGACCATCGCCGACTCACCGGGCCCGAGACCCACACCGTGGTCGCGCACCGCGATCGCGGCCGAGTGCTCGTCGCCGGCCACCAGCAGGCGGATGTCGCGGCCCTCCGCGTGGTCGATCGCGTTGGTGACGAGGTTGCGCACGATCCGCTCGACCCGGCGGGGGTCCGCCTCGCTGAGGCAGGCGTGCCCGGGCTCCTCGATGACCACCTGCGTGTGGCGCTGGTCGGCCAGGGCACGGGTCATGTCGACGACCCGGCGGGCTACGTCGACGAGGTCGACGTCCTCGGCCTCGAGGACGGCGGCTCCGGCGTCGAACCGGCTGATCTCAAGCAGGTCGGCGAGCAGCGTCTCGAAGCGGTCGAGCTCGAGCTGGAGCAGCTCGGCGGCCCGCGCGGTGACGGGGTCGAAGCTGGCCCGGGCGTCGTGGAGGACGTCCCCGGCCATCCGCACCGTCGTCAGGGGGGTCCGCAGCTCGTGGGAGACGTCGGAGACGAAGCGGCGCTGGAGACGGCTCAGCTCCTCGAGCTGGCGGATCTGGCGCTGGAGGTTGGAGGCCATCTGGTTGAACGACGTCGCGAGGCGCGCCAGGTCGTCCTCGCCGCTCACCCGCAGCCGCTCCTGGAGCTGGCCGGCGGCCAGCCGCTCGGCGACGCGCCGGGCCATCCGGATCGGGGTGACCACCTGGCGGGCCACCAGCCAGGCGAGGCCGGCGACGAGGAGCAGCAGGAGGACTCCCGCCGTGAGGAGCGCCCGGGTGACGAGCGCCATCGTCTCGCGCTCCTCGTCGAGCGAGTAGATGTAGTAGAGCGTGTAGGTGTGGTTGTCGGCCGGCAGGGTCACCTGGCTCCCCACCACGACGCCGGGGCCGTCGGGCAGGCCCGAGATGGGCCGCGTGGTGGTGATGTCGGTGTAGGTCCAGGCGGTCGCGGCGGGCTCGTCGAAGTGCTGCTGCAGGCTCTCGGGGACGCTGCTGGTGTCGAGGCCCTGGGTGAACTGCGCGCCACCGTCGGCGAGCCGGCTGCCGGTGCCGACGGACGGTGACAGCACTACCGCGAAGCCCCGGGCGGCACCGCGCGAGATGAGCGGCTCCACCACGTCCTCGCGCTGACCCGCCTCGTCGACGTCGGTGCCCGACGCGGCCGCGAGCTGCTCGCGGGTCTGCGCCGTCTCGTTCTCCACCTCGGCCACGACCTGGTCGACCCGGTTGTCCAGGAGTCCGTCGCGGGTCTGCTGGATGAGGATCCAGCCCACGATGCTCACGACCAGCGCGGAGAGCAGCACGGTGGACGCGACCACGCGCGCCTGGACCGAGCGTCGCCAGAACGTCAGCGCTCGGCGCAGGGCGTACGACAGCCGGTCGATCGTCTGCTGCAGCCCCGGGGGCGGGGAGAGGGTGGACATGGGTGCAGGACGACCCGGCCTACGCCGTGCCGGCCTTGTAGCCCACGCCGCGCACGGTCACCACGATCTCGGGGTTCTCCGGGTCGTGCTCGACCTTGGAGCGCAGCCGCTGCACGTGGACGTTGACCAAGCGGGTGTCGGCGCTGTGCCGGTAGCCCCAGACCTGCTCGAGCAGCACCTCGCGGGTGAAGACCTGCCACGGCTTGCGCGCGAGGCACACCAGCAGGTCGAACTCGAGGGGGGTGAGGTTGACCGCCGCACCCGCCCGGGTCACCGAGTGGCCCGACACGTCGATGGCCAGGTCGCCGATGGTGAGCGCCTCGGAGGTCGGCGCGTCGGAGCGGCGTACGCGTGCCCGGATGCGGGCGATGAGCTCCTTGGGCTTGAACGGCTTGACGATGTAGTCGTCGGCCCCGGACTCGAGGCCGACGACCACGTCGACGGTGTCGCCCTTGGCGGTCAGCATGACGATCGGCACGCCCGACTCGGCGCGGATCTCCTTGCAGACGTCGATGCCGTCCTTGCCGGGCAGCATCAGGTCGAGGAGCACCAGGTCGGGGCGGAAGCTGCGGAAGGCCTCGAGGGCCTCGTCACCGCGACCGACGACCTGGCTCTCGAAACCCTCCTGCCGCAGCACCAGCGAGAGCATCTCCGCCAGGGACGAGTCGTCGTCGACGACCAGGATGCTGCCCCTGGTGGGATGCTCTGCAGGTGGTGTCATGCCGCCAAGTCTGCCTCAGTAACGGTAGTGGTCGGACTTGAACGGGCCAGCGATGTCGACGCCGAGGTAGGCGGCCTGCTCCTTGGTGAGCTCGGTGAGCTCGACGCCGAGGGCGTCGAGGTGCAGGCGAGCCACCTCCTCGTCGAGGTGCTTGGGCAGCACGTGCACACCGAGGTCGTACTCGTCGGCCTTGGTGAAGAGCTCGATCTGGGCCAGCACCTGGTTGGTGAAGGAGTTCGACATGACGAACGACGGGTGGCCGGTCGCGTTGCCGAGGTTGAGCAGGCGTCCCTCGGACAGGACGATGACCTTCTTGCTGGGCTTGTCGTCCGTCGCCGGGAAGATCCACTGGTGGACCTGCGGCTTGATCTCGTCCTTGACGATGCCGGGGATCTTGGCCAGGCCCGCCATGTTGATCTCGTTGTCGAAGTGACCGATGTTGCCGACGATGGCCTGGTGCTTCATCTTGTGGAAGTGCTCGACCGTGATGATGTCGAAGTTGCCGGTCGTGGTGATAAAGATGTCGGCCGTCTCGACGACGGACTCGAGGCGCTTGACCTCGTAGCCGTCCATGGCCGCCTGCAGCGCGCAGATCGGGTCGATCTCGGTGACGATGACGCGGGCACCCTGGCCGCGCAGTGACTCCGCGGAGCCCTTGCCGACGTCGCCGTAGCCGCAGACGACGGCGACCTTGCCGCCGATCATGACGTCGGTGGCGCGGTTGAGGCCGTCGATCAGCGAGTGGCGGCAGCCGTACTTGTTGTCGAACTTGGACTTGGTGACCGAGTCGTTGACGTTGATCGCCGGGAAGAGCAGCGTGCCCTCGCGGAACCGGTCGTAGAGACGCAGGACGCCGGTGGTGGTCTCCTCGGAGACGCCCTTGATGTCCTTCGAGATGTTGGTCCAGTGCTGCGGCTTGGTCGCGACCGAGCGGGCCAGGACGCGCAGCACCTCCTTGAACTCCTCGTTGTCGGTGCTGTCCTGCGACGGCACGACGCCGGTCTTCTCGAACTCGACGCCCAGGTGCAGGAGCATGGTGATGTCGCCACCGTCGTCGAGCAGGACGTTGGGGCCGCCCTCGGCGAAGTCGAAGACCTTCTCGGCCTCGTCCCAGTACTCGGCCAGCGACTCGCCCTTCCAGGCGAAGACGGGCGTGCCCCGGGGGTTGTCGACGGTGCCGTCACGACCCACGACGACGGCCGCGGCCGCGTGGTCCTGGGTGGAGAAGATGTTGCAGGTGGCCCAGCGCACGTCGGCACCGAGGTCCACGAGGGTCTCGATGAGCACGGCGGTCTGGATCGTCATGTGCAGCGAGCCGGCGATGCGGGCGCCCGCGAGGGGCTGCTCCGCGCCGTAGCGCTCGCGCATGGCCATCAGGCCGGGCATCTCGTGCTCGGCGAGCTCGATCTCCTTGCGGCCGTAGTCGGCCAGGCTGAGGTCGGCGACCTTGAAGTCCATCGGTTGTCTCCTGAAGTCTGTGGAGCGTGTCTGCGCCGCACATCTGTGCACCGTCGGGATCTCCCGCGCGGACCTCAGAAGCGTAGGACTGGGCTCACATATTCGGAGAATCCTCGGCCGGGGTCTCCTCGTGGGTCTCCGATCCGTGTCCACCACCGATGCCGAAGGCGTGCAGGACCGCGAGCACGAGCCCACCGACGAGCAGGCCCACGACCGCCGAGGCGAGCGTGTTGACCACCCACCCGGCGAAGCTGCCGAGGGCTCCACCGATGGCGTCGTGGACGGCCACCTCCCAGTGGTGGATGACGTCGTACGGCGCGTGCAGGACGTCGCCGAGCCAGGTCCCCTCGAGGAGGCCGTCGGTGCCGCCGATCTCGTAGAGGCTGACGAGGAAGATGTGGCCACCGACCCACAGCATGGCCAGCGTGCCGATCAGCGAGATGGCCGTCAGCAGCTTGGGCATGGCGCCCACGAGGCCGGCGCCGACCTTCTGGGCGAGCTCGGAGGACTTCTGGGTGAGGTGCAGGCCGACGTCGTCCATCTTCACGATGAGCGCCACCACGCCGTAGACGAGCACGGTGATCATGAGGGCGACGACGGCGAGGACGATCGCGCGCATCCAGATGCTCGCGTCGGGATCGGAGCTGACGACCTCCTTGAGGGCGATCACCATGATCTCGGCGGACAGGATGAAGTCGGTGCGGATGGCGCCGGCGACGGTCTTCGCCTCGTGCTCGGGGGTGAACTCCCCCTGGGTGGCGAGCTCCTCCTCGGCCTCGGGGTGGTGACCGCTGACCTTCTCCCACACCTTGTGCGCGCCCTCGTAGGCGAGGAAGCCACCGCCGAAGATGAGGATCACGGGCAGCAGCTGAGGGAGGAACTGTCCCAGCAGGACCGCGGCCGGGAGGATGAAGAGCAGCTTGTTGCGCAGCGAGCCGATCGCGATCTTCTTGATGATCGGCAGCTCGCGCTCGGCCGCGGAGCCGTGGAGGTACTGCGGGGTGACGGCGGTGTCGTCGACGACCACGCCGGCGGCCTTGGCGCTCGCCCGGCCGGCCGCGGCACCGATGTCGTCGACGGACGCCGCGGCGACGCGGGCCAGCGCGGCCACGTCGTCGAGCAGGGCGAAGAGTCCTGCGGCCATCAGGCGGTCTCCCTCAGTTCGTTCACGGGCGCAGCCTATCCGCGGGGTGGACGTCCCCTGCACGCGACCGAGGGCGGCCGGGACGGATCCCGGCCGCCCTCGTGGACGTGGTGCAGTGCTGCGTCAGCCCTGGAGGCCGAGCGCGAACTCCACGCCGCCCTGCGGGTCGATGCTGGCGTCCAGCACCTTGTCGTCGAGCTCGGTGGCCGCGCCGGCGTCGAGGTAGACGGTGGCGCCGTCCTGCTCGAGCGTCGCGTCTCCCGGCTGGGGGCCGTCGGTGGCGCTGATCGCGAAGGCGGGCTCGGGCGTCGACTCGAGGGCGATGCGCAGACCGGCTTCGTCGGCCCCGCTGGCCTGGGTGGTGATCTCGCGGACGATGGTGCTGGCGTTCTCGGTGAGGGTGAGCATGTGCTCTCCTTCCGATGAGGTCAGGGACTCCTCCACCGTGGCAGGCGAGGGCCGACGATTCAAACGCACCCCCCTCCCGACGGGTGACCGCTCCGCGGATCGGTCCTCGACCCTGTCGTCGACTCAGTCCTCGACGAACCCGATCCGCAGGTACTCCGACGCGTAGGTGCCCTGGAGGACCAGGGAGGCGTACCTCGCCACCTCCGTCGCCGCGTCCGTGCTCACCGTCTCGACGCGTACGTCGCGGCGCGCCGCCGCGGCCTGGAGCCGGCCGCGCTGCTCGCGGACCACCGGGTCCTCGGCGCCGTCGTCGAGCACGAGCAGGAGCGGACGCAGGTCGGCGGGTACGTCGGCGGCGTCGGCGAACGGGTCGGCGAAGACGTCGCGGGGCCGGGCCGCCTCGAGCACCGGGACGAGGTGCTCGGCGTCACCGGCCAGGGCGGTGCGTCCGGACGCGCGGCGGATGGACTCGGCCACCCGGCGGGCGGCGCGGGCGGCCAGCACGGACCCGCCCCAGACGATCGGGGTGGTGTCCGCGAGGGCGATGGCGAGCATCTTGGCCGGGTTGACGGCGAGGTCGCGGAAGGGCGAGCACTCCTGGGCAACGGCGTCGAGCGCGATCGCCACGCTGTCGGCGTCGGCCCGGGGCCCGAGGCGCACCTGGGCGAGGTAGTCGAGCATCACGACGGCGGTGGCGAGCTGGTCGCCGGTGACCGTGGGCAGCACCGTCGTGTAGCGACCGGCGGCGTGCTCGGCGACCAGCGAGGTCGGCGGGCAGGCGACGACGACCTGGCACCCGCGGCGTACGGCCTCCGCGACCGCGGACGCCGAGCTCCGGTCGGACCCCTCGGGGGCGAGCATCACGACCAGGTCGAGGCTGCCCGCCCAGCCGGGGAGCGCCGGTCCGGGCCAGGCCACGAAGGGCACCGGGCACCAGGGCTCGAGCACGGCACGCAGCAGCCTCGAGTCGGGGCCTGCGGCGATGACCGCGCGGGGCTGGTCGAGGCCCTGCTGGCCGGCGATCGCCTCGGCCGTGGCGGCCGAGGCGTCGTGGGACTCGCGGCGGACCCGGGCCCCGCTCTCGGCGAGCGCCCGGAGCGCCACGTCGTGGGCGCCCAGCACCCGCTCGTCGTCGAGCCTGGCCTCGTCGAACCACGTCACCATGACGTCAGGCCGGCTTGCGTGCCTCGTCGACCAGCAGCACCGGGATGTCGTCCTTGACCGGGTAGGCCAGGCCGCACGCGGTGCACACCAGCTCGTCGGCCTCCTCGCGGAGGTCGCCGTGGCAGTCGGGGCAGACGATGATCTTGAGCAACTGGGGGTCGATGTTCACGCGTCACTCCTGATGGTGGTGAGGACCTCGTCGCGGATCCGCTCCATGGTGGCGCGGTCGCGTCCTTCGGCGTTGAGGCGCAGCAGCGGCTCGGTGTTGGACGGGCGGACGTTGAACCACCAGTCGTCGTGGGTGACCGTCAGACCGTCGAGGTGGTCGGTGCTGACGCCCGCGTGGTCGGCGTACGCCGCCTCGATCGTCGCGACCACGGCCGCCTGGTCGGCGACGGTGGAGTTGATCTCGCCGCTGACGACGTAGCGCTCGTAGTCTGCGAGCAGGGCACTGAGCGGCTGCTCGGTCTCGGCCAGCGCGGCGAGTGCGTGGAGAGCGGCCAGCATGCCGGAGTCTGCGCGCCAGAAGTCGCGGAAGTAGAAGTGGCCACTGTGCTCGCCGCCGAAGATCGCCCCGGTCTCGGCCATCGTCGCCTTGATGTAGGAGTGGCCGACGCGGGTGCGCACGGGGGCGCCGCCGAGGTCGGTGACAATCTCGGGGACCGCCCGGCTGGTGATCAGGTTGTGGATGATCGTCGCGCCCGGCTCCTTGGCGAGCTCGCGCGAGGCGATGAGCGCGGTGAGCGTGGAGGGCGAGACCGCCCGGCCCTGCTCGTCGACGAGGAAGCAGCGGTCGGCGTCGCCGTCGAAGGCCAGCCCGATGTCGGCCCGCTCGACGAGCACCCGCTCCTGGAGGTCGACGAGGTTGGCCGGCTCGATGGGGTTGGCCTCGTGGTGGGGGAACGTGCCGTCGAGGTCGAAGTACATCGGCACCAGCTCGATGCGGTCGGACCCGATGCGGTCGAAGACCGCGGGTGCGGTCAGGCCGGCCATCCCGCTGCCCGCGTCGATCACGACCTTGAGCCGGCGGCCGTCGACGGGCGCCAGGCTCAGCAGGTGCGCGGCGTAGGCCTCGAGGACGTCCTCCTCGGTGATGCTGCCGGTGGCGATCGCCGGCTGGTGGCCCCCGCCCACCACGCTGTCGCGGATCTCCGCGAGCCCCGTCTCCGAGCCGATCGGCACGGCCCCGGCGCGGCACATCTTCATGCCGTTGTACGCCGCGGGGTTGTGGCTGGCGGTGAACATGACGCCCGCGTGGCCGAGGTGGCCCGAGGCGAAGTAGAGCTGGTCGGTGCTCGCCAGCCCGATCATCACGACGTCGGCACCCGCCGCGGTGGCGCCCGCGGCGAAGGCTCCGGCCAGGCCCGGCGAGCTGGGGCGCATGTCGTGCCCGACCACGATCACCGGGGCACCGACGACCTCGACGAAGGCGGCGCCGGTGGCTCGCGCGAGCTCCTCGTCGAGCTGGTCCGGGACGATGCCGCGGACGTCGTACGCCTTGAAGATGGCTCCGACGTTGGCGGCCTCGAGGGACGGCGAGGCGGGGGTCGTGGGCATGGCCCGCAGCCTAGACGTCACGGCTGCTCCGTGCGTACGGCGGTGGCGCTCGTCGAGCGCACGATCCCGGAGCCGGACGGTCAGGCCGACCCCGCCCGACCCAGGACCTCGCGCACGTCGGCGTCGGGCTCGAGCACGACGAGCTCGACCGCGATGTTGTCGGGATCTCGGAAGTTGAGGTGGTGTCCCCACTCGCTCCTGCGCCGATCGGCGGGCACTCCTCGCTCCTCCAGCCTCGTCTGCCAGTCGTCGAGGCTCGCCGGGTCCGGGACCGCGAGGCTCACGTGGTCGAGACCGGGGCGGAGCTCGCTGAACGGTTCGGAGGTGCCGCCGTCATGGCACGTGAGGATCAGGGCAGCCACCGTGTCACCGCCGACCGACAGGGCACAGTAGGTGTCGCTCGAGTCCAGCACCGGCAGTCCGAGAGCTCCTTCGTAGAACTCCCGCGACGTCGTCATGTCGCTGACGGTGAGTGCCACGTGTGAGAAGCCAGAGACGCGCATCCTTCAGGATGGATCTCTGGGGTCCGGCGAGCAACTGGCTGATCTGGGTTTCGCTGGGTGCGGTGGACCGCGCGTCCGGCGCGGGCGCGGCTCGTGACGTCCGCGTCCGGCGCGGGCGCGGCGGCCCGCAGCGCACCGCGGGGCGGCAGCCCGCAGCGCACCGCGGGGCGGCGGCCCGCAGCGCAGCGCGGGGCGGCGCGCGGTGAGGGGGATCGGACGGTCCAGACATGCCAGTGGCCCCGCCGGTGTCGCTGGGCGGGGTCCGGGGCGTGGTGGTCAGAGGTCGGGCGGGTGTGCGTCCGGCGGGTCATCGGGATCCGGTACGTCGGTGCCGTCGCGCGGGGACGGGACCCCAGGCTCGGGCCAAGCGCGGCCGATCGGCCGGCTGCCGGTGTGGTCTCGGAGGTAGGCGTTGCCGAGCGGGCTGGTCCAGACGAACACCCCGGGCTCGGTCATCTCGTAGCGCCACCTGCCCCGTGTTTTCAACCGGTGGTGCCTGCGGCACAACGGCGCCAGGTTGTCGGTCGCCGTCGGACCACCGTCCTCCGGATTTTCGTGGTCGTACGGGATGACGTGGTCGAGGTCGCAGAGCCTCGCGTTGCGGCCACACCACGGGAACACACACGTCCCGTCGCGGACGATGACGTGCTCCCGCATCTCCGGTGTGGGTCGGTAGCCCTGGCACTCCAACCGCTCCCGGAGGTCGATGACCCGGGTGACAGTCACCTGCACGTCAGGGCGCCCGCACCAGGCCCGGATCTGGTCCACCGACAACAGACGTTGGCCGGCCTGCTCGATCCGCCCACACAACGCCTCATCCGNCGGAGGTCGATGACCCGGGTGACAGTCACCTGCACGTCAGGGCGCCCGCACCAGGCCCGGATCTGGTCCACCGACAACAGACGTTGGCCGGCCTGCTCGATCCGCCCACACAACGCCTCATCCGGAGCGTCCGGGCTGTCGAAGTGGGTGATCGCGTCCGCCGACAGGTGGGCATAGAGGTRGATCTGGGTGGTGGGTTTCGAGGCTCGCTGCGCTCGCACCCCAACCCCCGAAGTGTCGTCCGCGTCGTCATCGTCGAAGCCGATGGTCATCTGGTGCCGSGCSAGGTCACCCAACGCGGTGGCCCTGCGTCCGTCGGCGGTGTCGGTGGACCCCAGCTTCGCGAGGTGCTCCGCCCCGGACGCGACCGCCTCGGCCAGCGCSAGWGCGTCGGGGATCTCCAGGTCGGCCTCGAGGTGCATCGTCCCGTCGAACGACGCCTGCTCGGTGTCGAACGTGACATGCCGCTTGTCCGCCGAGTCCTCCAACGCCTGCTGCACCGCGTCGGGCATGAACCGCACCCGGGCCTCGTCGACCACCCGCCGCAGCTGCGACGGCGTCAGCCGCGAGGCACACCAGAACACCTGCTCGTCGACATGCGTCGCAGCCTCCAAGGTGAGGGCGAGGGTGGTCTGCGCGATGATCCGCGCCCGCCACCCCGCCACCAACCCGGACAGCACTGCACCCCAGAGCCTGGGCAGGCGGTAGGCGACCTCCACACAGTCGGTGAGGAACCGCCCCGCACTGTCGTTGGTCCGACCCAGCATCGCCGCGAACTCCGGCACACAGAACTCATCGATCGACGGGGACCCCTCCCCGGCGAAGGTCTTCGGAGACGTGAAGCACGCCTCTGCGAACTCGGGGTCCGTGATGTGCAGGTCCGCCCAGTGCACCGCCAGGCGCATCATCTCGACATCGGCCTTGTCGGCTGCCTTCTTCTGGTCGCGCACCGCACGCAACAGCTCGGCCGGGGAGTCCGGCAGAGCGGGTGCGGTGATCGATGACATGACCCAAGCCAACACGAAGCCACCGACAATCAGAGGCCGAAAGGACCGGTTCTGACCGGATGGTGGACACGACTTTCGACGACTTGCACGGACCCAGGACCGGCGTGGTTTCGAGGCTCGCTGCGCTCGCACCTCAACCACCGAGAGCACGGTCGCGGCCGGGCGACCCGAGTGATTTCGAGGATCGCTGCGCTCGTACATCTGCCACCGACAGCACGGTCCCGACCGGATAGGTGGGCGTGGTTCAGAGGCTCCCTGCACGCGCACCTCGACCACCGAGAGCACGGCCCCGACCGGGCAGGTGGGCGTGGTTCGGGGCTCGCTGCGCTCGCACCTCAACCACCGAGAGCACGGTCGCGGCCGGGTAGGTGGGCGGGGTTTCGAGGCTCGCTCCGCTCGCACCTCAACCACCGAGAGGTCCGGCCACGGGTCAGCGGCGCGGGGCCTCCCGGAACGCCTTGTCGACGTCGGCGGTGACGAGCAGGCCACAGATCTGGCCGTCCTCCTCGAGCAGCAGGTACTCATCGGCAGGACGTCGGCTGATCGCGAGGATCAGCTCCTCCCCCTCGATCGTGGCGGGGAGCGAGAGCCCGTCCTCGAGGGTGCGGGCGACGGCGGAGACGGACATCCACGGACGCCGGTCGACGGGGGTGGCCAGCACGGCCGCCTCGTTGACGATGCCCGTGGCGCGACCGGCGGTCGTGGTGGTGACGATGCTCCCGGCGCCGGCCTCCTGCGCGCGACGTACGGCCTCGGCCAGCGGCAGGTCCTCCGGGACCGCGAGGGTACGACGCGCCAGCGGGCGCGCGACCAGGTGCGGGAGGCGTCGGCGCAGCCGCGCCTGGGACATGGCCGCCGTCGCGCCGGTCCACAGGAAGACCGCGAGCACGAAGACGAGGGCGTAGTCGAAGAGGGTCGGCTCGACGTCGAAGACCTCGCGCTGGACCAGTGGCCAGGCAAGCACGGCGAGCGCGGTGAGCCGCCCGCCCCAGCCGGCGACCAGCGTGCCGCGGTGCTCGTTGCCGGAGACGCCCCACACGAAGGCCTTGAGCACCCGACCACCGTCGAGCGGCAGGCCGGGGACGAGGTTGAGGACGCCGATCAGGAGGTTGGCGCCGGCAAGGCCCTCGATGGTCACCCGGACGAGCCCCTCGGGCACGACGAACCACGCGGCGGCGGCGACCAGGCCCACGGCGATCGAGGTCAGCGGGCCGACGACGGCGATCCAGAACTCCTGCCGGGGCTTGCGCGCGGCGCCGTCGATCTCGGTCATGCCGCCGAGGAAGTGCAAGGTGATCGAGTTGACGACGTAGCCGAAGCGCTGCGCCATGAGGGCGTGCGACGCCTCGTGCAGCAGCACCGCGAGGTAGAGCATCACGGCGAAGACCAGGCCGGCGACGTACTTGAAGAAGCCGAGCCCCGGCTCCACCTGCTCGATGCGCGGGGCGATGGCGAAGGCGATCAGCGCGGCCACGAGGAACCACGAGCTGGTGACCAGCACGTCGATCCCGGAGACCGAGCCGACGCGGAACGTGCCGGCAGGGCGCTGCCGATCGGCACGCTGTTTGTCCGCCGGCGGAGGAGTCTCGGTCACCCCACGAGCCTAGCCGCGGGCCGTGGTGTCGGCGGGGTCACCTAGGGTGCGGCGCATGAGCTCCCCCGCCCCTTCACCCGCCGACCGGGTCTCCACCCCGGTCGACGGCGTCGACGTGCTGGGCGCGCTCTCGCCGAGCCGGGCGGGCGACTTCATGACCTGCCCGCTGATGTATCGCTTCCGCACCATCGACAAGCTGCCCGAGCAGCCGTCGCCCGACGCCGTGCGCGGCACCGTCGTGCACAAGGTGCTGGAGGACCTCTTCGACCTGCCCGCGGCGGACCGCACGCCCGACGTCGCGGCCGACATGCTCGTCCCCTCCTGGGAGGCGCTCCTCGAGGCCGCCCCCGAGGTGGCGGAGATGTTCGGCGACGAGGGTCCCGACGTCGCCTCGTGGCTGACCTCGTGCCGGGAGGTCCTCGACCGCTACTTCACGCTCGAGGACCCGCGCCGCCTCGAGCCCGCCGAGCGCGAGCTGTACGTTGAGACGGTCCTGGACAGCAAGCTGCTGCTCCGTGGCTTCGTCGACCGCCTCGACGTGGCCGTTGACGGCCGGGTCAGGGTGGTGGACTACAAGACCGGACGAAGCCCTGGGCTGGGCTTCGAAGCCAAGGCGCTGTTCCAGATGAAGTTCTACGCACTCGTTGTCTGGCGCACTCGCGGCGTGCTGCCGAGCGTGCTCCAGCTGGTCTACCTCGGCAACGGCGAGATCCTGCGCTACGAGCCCGACGAGGCTGACCTGCTCGCGACCGAGCGCAAGGTCGAGGCGGTCTGGCGGGCGATCCGCGAGTGCGAGACGACCGGCGACTGGCAACCCAGTCCGTCCCGGCTGTGCGACTGGTGCAGCTACAAGCCGTTCTGCCCGTCGTACGGCGGCACGCCACCGCCGCTGCCCGACCGGGTGCCGGTCCCGGACCCCTCGGGGGACGTCGACACCGACGAGGGCGTCACCGCCCGCTGACGAAACCCGCCAGGTCCGCGGTGGTCAGGCCGGCGAGCGTGCCGGCGAAGACGCGACGCCGTCCGTCGAGGATCGGCACGTGGTTGGGCACGCACAGCACCACGCAGCCGGCCGCCTCGGCGGATTTGGCACCCGTGTTGGAGTCCTCGATGGCCAGGCAGTCGCCCGCCTCCACCCCGAGGTCCGCCGCCGCCTTCAGGTAGGGCTCGGGGTGGGGCTTGCCGAACTCCACGCGGTCGCCGGTGACGACGGTGTCGAAGGTGCCCTCCGGCAGGTGCTCGAGGATCGGCTCCACGAAGCGCATCCACGACATCGTCACGAGGGCGCAGGGCACGTCGTGGGCCCGCAGGTCGGCCAGCAGCTCACGACCACCGGGGCGCCACGGCACCTCGCGGCGCACCCGCTCGACGACGCCGTCGAGCAGCTCGTCGACGATCTGCTCGGGGGTGCGGTCGATGCCCATGTGCTCACGGATGTAGACCCCGGACTCGAGCAGCGCGTTGCCGACGAGGTTGAGGGCGTGCTCCTCGGACCAGGTGCCGCCGTACTTCGCGGCCATCGCGTACTCGGTCTCGATCCAGTACGGCTCGGTGTCGACGAGGGTGCCGTCCATGTCCCACAGGACGGCCGCCGGCGGGCGCACTCCCCCATCCGGGCGCTGACCTGCGGAAAGATCAGAATTGACGGTACTCAGAATGCCCTCCGAAGCGCTTCATGCGACGTTCCATGCGACGAACCACCCTAGAACGGGACCCTCCGGCATAGAACATCGTGGCGGCGACCCCGCCCCGGCCCGGCCGCATCCGGACGCCTCGCGACCGATCCCGCGCGGACCGTGGCGCTTGTACACGTCATGAGCAACCACACCATCGCCGTGCCGATCACCACCTGGGCCGAGCTGCGCAGCAGCGACCGCGAGGTCCTCAACCGGGCCGAGGTCGCCGCGCTCCTCTCCCTCGACCCCCGCACCGTCGACCACGCCATCGAGGACGGCACCATCCCCGCCGTCCACATCGGTCGCCGCGTCCTGATCCCCCGGCGCCCCCTTTTGCGCGCCCTCGGCGTCGATGAGGAGACCTCGACGTGACCGCGCGCCGGGCCTCCACCGCCCGCGGGCGCGGCACCGGGTCCATCACGTCCTACCGGACGAAGGCCGGGCGCCGCTGGCGCTTCGAGATCCGCGTGCCCCTCGACCCCGGCCGGCCCGAGGAAGGCACCCGGGCCCTGTCCCGCGGCGGGTTCACCAGCCACGACGAGGCCGAGACCGGCCTCACCCTGCTGCGCGCCGACCTGCTCCGCCGGATCCCGCAGTCCGTCGGACGGGACACCTTCCGCGGCTATGGGCAACGGTGGCTCGACGGTCACGCCTGCGGCAACGGCACCAGGATGTACATCCAACGGGTGCTGAAGGCGATGGACCCCTACATCGGCTCGGTCCCGCTCACGGACGTCCGGGCCACCGACCTGGCCGCGGCCTACCGGGGGCTCGAACGGGGGCTGCGGCAGCCGCCGTCACCCAAGCGTCCACACCCGGGGCTGGCCACCTCCACCGTGGCCCGGTACGCGAACTGGGTCAACACGATCTTCCTGGCAGCGCTCGACGAGGGACTGATCGTCAAGAACCCCGCCAACTCCAAGCACGCCGGCCGCCCCAAGGGCGAGAGCGCCAAGCGGGTGAAGCCGTTCGCGATCTGGAACGTCGAGCAGCTCACCCGGTTCTGCGACTGGGCCCTGACCGAGGACGAACCCTGGGCGACGGCCTGGGTGCTGCTGCCCCGCACCGGCCTGCGCTCGGGAGAACTGTTGGGGCTCCGCTGGGGCGACGTCGACCTCGTCAAGCAGGAGCTGCGCATCGAGCGTGCCCTGCACTACGACGAGACCCGGCCCGCCGGCGACCGGTACGCGATCGGTGCGGTCAAGGGCGGTCGGCCGCGCACCGTCACCATCGACACCACCTGCGTCACGCTGCTGCAGGAGTGGCGCCGGAACCTGCATGCCGCCCTGACCGGGGAACGAGACAACGTCACCGCGCTCCGCGGGTTGCGCTCCAGCGACCCCGTCTTCCCCCCGTTGCCCGGCCGCGCGGCCACCCAGTCCGGCCTGCTCGCCGCGTTCCAACGCGTCCAACAGCACTACCGCCACGCGCACCCCGACCACGACCTGCCCGCCCTCACGGTGCACCAGCTGCGCCACACCCACGCCTCCCTGCTCTTCGAGGCCGGCCAGTCGGTGAAGGTCGTCCAGGAACGCCTCGGCCACGCCAGCGCCCAGGTCACCCTCAACACCTACGCCCACCTGCTCCACGACGCCCAGACCCGCGCGGCGGCAGCTCTGAACGATCTCCTCGGCGGGGGCATCGGAACCGGTCGTGAGGCGCACTGAGGCCCGTGCGGTCAACCAGAACTGCGCGAGTGAGGCCATGCGCCACGGGGTTGAACCACGTAACGCCAACGCATTCCGAATCGGACAGCCACGCCCTTTGCCTGAAGGCGTGCAGACCAGCGCTTCGGTCACTGGTGGACTTTGTGTCACACACACGCCGTGCGCCACCAGCGAGCGCGTCTCGGACACCGACAAAATGGTGCACGTCGTCCTCATTGACGCCTAGAGTCGCTCTCCGGGGTCACGGGGTCGGGGGACCACCGCGGCCACGGGGGCCGACCGTCGGGTGAGCGCCGCAGGGGCGTGAACCCGCGGTCGGCCACACCAGTCGAGGGTGACGTTTGCTGACACTGTCGCAGCGACGGCACAGCGGAGCCCGGTCAGGAGCGCGGGCCGGGTGGAGGTCTTGTCAACGCAGCGTTTCGAGGCGCCGGCCGTCGCTCGGTTGTCCGGGTGGGAGGCCGGGGCCGCTTCGTACCTCGAGCAGGCTGCGTGCGGCGTGCGTGAGGGGACAGCCGCCGTCGGCGGCGAAGTGGATCGCATCGACGAGCTGTCGGTGCGACCCGTCTTTCACGAGGTAGCCGCAGGCTCCGGCTCCGAACGCCTCCCGAACGAGCTTGCGGGTGCAGGTGACGCTCAGGATGACGACACGCACGTCGGGCAGCTCGCGACACAACTCGCGGGTGGCGTCGATGCCGTCGCGTCCCGGCAACCTGACGTCCATGACGACCACCTGGGGTCGTGTACGCCGGCCCGCTGTGACCGCCTCCTCTGCGTCGGCGGCCGTGGCGACGAGCTGGAGACCGGATTGCTGACCAACCACGTAGGTCAGCGCGTCGAGCATCACGCGGTTGTCCTCAACCAGCATGACCGTGATGAGAATGTCGATCTCCTCTCACGATTCCGACCTCGTAAGACGGATCGTCCAGCATCGACCTTGGGGATCCTTGGGGTTAGAGCTCACGACCACTCCCAGCGCGCCGACCCGCCGGCCGTCGGCGCGAGATGCTCGCATGAGCGAGTGCCGACGACGGGATGCGCGGCCTCCGAGCGACGAAGGAACCCCGCGTCCGGGCTGCCCCGCCGGACCGTGCGCATCTTGGCCTCGGCGACGCTGTCAGCCCCCGCGGCGGGCAGCGAACTCGGCGTTAGTCGCCGGCCTCGGTGGCCCCCCATTCCGAGGGGGGCGCGGGCCGCCCTCCGTGAGGCGTCACGCGACCGTCAAGGTGGTGTGCGAACAACTTCGTGCTGCCGAGCTCGCCGGCAATCAGGCTGAGGTGTCCCAGCGAGTGTTCCAAGGACTCGTGCGCGTCGTACTCGTGCCCGCCGCGGCGACAAGCCCACCGTCCGTCGGCAAGCTCAATTGCTCGCAGGAACCACGCCATCCAGGAATCGTGGCCCCGCCAGTCCGCCGTCATGTAGGGGCGAATGTCACCTGGGGTAGGGATTTCCGCAATAGGCCGACCCTGCGGCGCGGGCACGTCTCCTCCCCCCTCGGGGACGATCTGAACGGGTCACGCCACGGACCCCGAGCCACGACGAACCTGCCGACTCGCTGAGGAACCCAGGCACGAGAGATCCATCCGAGCGTCTTGCGCGACCCTGTGCCCAGGCGCTCCTCCACCCTGCGGAGGTGGTCCACCGAGGGCGACGGCATGTTGTTGGTCATGGGAAGTCCGGGCGCAACAGACGGCTGCTGTTCTCGCTCAGTCGTGCGCAGCCGGCCCTGCCCCGCTCGGCGAAGCACACACACCATCGACGGACAGGTCTACCGCGCGCCCTGACCGGCCACCCGAGTTGGTCTCAACGCGCGCTCGTGGCAAGCCGCCGGGTGGCTCGCTCCCCCGCGAGCCCGCATCACGCAAGCCTCAGCCACCCGGAGCCACAGGGGAAGGGGGACAGATTTGTGCTGGCACCGACAGGCAGAGGTCGCCCGCTACGTCCCGACTGGTACCTCGTCCAACCCGACGGCGGCGCCGCCCCGTCGGGGTGACCGTCCAGCGAGGTCGGCGTCGTTCCAGCCGTGCTCACCCTTTGTTGCGCGCGCCGCCTGTTCGCTTCTGCTGATCCACGACCTTGGGCGTGGCGGACAGCCAAGGCAGCGCTCCTCGATCCACGCCTCGTCCTGATTACGGACGGACCGCCGACCGATACGAGCCGACTACGCGACCAGCCGGCGCAAGGACGTATCGGAAGGTGTCCCTTCATTCGATCACCTCATCACCGTCGCAGACTATGAGGATCGAAGCCGTAGGGGAGTTCGAGCCGGTGTGACGTCATCAGAGCGTCGTCGGTGAGGATGCCGAGGGTGCGTCCCTCGGCAGCGACCACGCCGCCAGAGAGGACAATCGCGCGCGGGCACAGCTGCAGGGCGTACGGCAGGTCGTGGGTCACCATCAACAAGGTGACGTCGAGAGCGGTCAGGATGTCGGCGAGCTCGCGTCGCGACGCCGGGTCCAGATTGGAGCTCGGCTCGTCGAGCACGATGATCTCCGGCTCCATGACAAGCACCGTAGCCACGGCCACCCGCCGCCGCTGGCCGAACGACAGGTGGTGCGGCGGCCGGTCCACGAAATCGGCCATCCCCACCATCTCCAGGGCCGCCATCACCCTGCGGTCGAGATCGACGCCGCGGATGCCGTGGTTGCGCGGGCCAAAGGCGACGTCGTCGCGGACGCTGCCCATGAAGAGCTGGTCATCGGGGTCCTGGAACACGATGCCGACGCGCCGGCGGATCTCGGACAGGTTCTCCTTGACGACGGGGAGGCCGGACACGCTGATGGTCCCGCGACCGGGCATCAGAATCCCGTTGAGGTGCAGGACGAGGGTGGTCTTGCCGGCACCGTTGGGGCCCAGCACGGCCACGCGCTCGCCGCGGTGCACGTGCAGGTCGACGCCGAAGAGGGCCTGGTGGCCGTCGGGGTAGGCGAACGCCACCGACTGCAGGTCGAGGACGGGGGTGGTCATCGGCGTGCGGTCCCGTCGTAGCCGCGCGCGATCATCGCGAGGTGCACCCGCTCGCCGCGCTCGAAGGAGCGGATGAAGAGGGCTCCGACCGAGCGGCCGAGCACGGGCCAGTGCCGGGGGTTGCGTGCGGTGAACCCGCGAGACTCCCGGGCCGTCTTCATCCGGCTGAGCTCGTCGGTGACGACGTCGAGGTAGCGGATCATGAACCCCAAGATCTGCACCAGCTGCGCCGGCACCCGCAACCGCTCGAGCCCGGTCAGCAGGTCGCGCGGGTCCGTGGTCGCGGCCAGCAGGAGGCTCGCTAGCACACCGAGGGTGGCCTTGGTGACCAGCCCACCGGCGGCCAGCAGCCCCGGCTCGCTCACCGACAGGCCGAGGACCTCGACCTGGGGGCCGGTGGCCACGAACGGCAGCACCGCCGCGAAAACGAGCACCGGAGTCTCGATGACCATGCGTCGCGCCAGGTAGGACACGGGTACGCCGGACACGGCGACCAACGCGCCCAGCACAACGGCGTAGCCCGCAAAGGCTGGGAACCACGCCACCGGGGTCGCCACGACGACGAACATGAAACCGACCAGCCCCGCGACCTTGACGTGGGCGGGAGCCCGGTGAATCACGGAGTGGCCGTGGAAGTGCAGCCGGTGCCCGTGCGGGGAGCCCATCACCCCTCCCGATGTTTCGAGCGGACCCGGACCGGCACGGGCGAGCGCCGGAGCCGGAAGAGCAGGAACGAGAGGCCGAGGACCACCAGGCAGCCGAGCACCCCGGCCAGGCCGCCCGAGAGGCGGGAATCGGAGATGCCGGCCACCTCGTAGCCCGCGATCGGACCGCCCCCGGAGGCCTGCTCGGCGGATGCGAAGCCCAGGTCGCCGGCGACACGGTTGAGCCCGTCGGGACTGGCGGACGCGTAGTAGCTGAGGACACCGGCGACGACCAGCGCGACGACCAGACCCGTAAAGCGCACGGTGCGCGTGGAGACCCTCCTCATGCCGAGACCGTCCGAGTCTCGAGCGCGCGGGTGGCGACGAGATTGTGCGCGCCGTGCACGAGGTCGGGTCGGACCGAGACGACCCCAGCGACGACCACGAACGTGATCACGGCCTCCCCGATCCCGATCAGGACGTGCACCCCGAGCATCGCCGTCAGCAGCGTGTCGAACGGGATCGGGACGACACCACCGACGGAGTAGAGCAGCACAAAGGTCGCGGCGCTCGCCGCCACGGAAGCGAGGGCGCCGACTGCGGCGGCGGGAGCGACCATCGACATCCGCCTAGGCAGCACGACCAGGGCACAGCGGAACACGGCGTAGCCGACGATGACGGCGACGACCCCCATCAGCACGACGTTGGTGCCCAGGGCGGTGATGCCGCCGTCGGCGAAGAGTAGCGCCTGCACCAGAAGCACGACCGTCATGCAGAGCAGGCCGGTGTAGGGGCCGACGAGGACGGCGGTGAGGGCACCCCCCATGAGGTGCCCGCTGGTCCCTCCCGCCACGGGGAAGTTGATCATCTGGCCGGCGAAGACGAAGGTCGCGATGATCCCGGCGAGCGGTGCGACCCGATCATCTAGCTCGCGGCGCGCACCGCGCAGGGCAATCGCGATGCCGGCGGCCGCCACCCCCGCCGTTGCCAGCGAGGTCGGTGCGTCGAGGAATCCGTCGGGAACGTGCATGGTGACCTCCCGGGTCCTTGTTGCACTCCATGTGCAACAACGTGTGTTCGGCGCGAACCCGGTGCCCGGATGGGAGATCCAGTCAGAAACTGTGACGCGGCTCTCGTCAGAACCCGATGAGCGTGCGAATAACGACCCCGGCGCCGACCACACAGATGCCGAACGCGGCGCCATACCTCAAGACGGTCCGCACCTTGCCGGCCAGGAATCCGCGCTGGAGCGCCAACTTCTCGATTCTCGTCACCACGTCGCGGGCGAGCAGGCCCACCGCGGCCAGGGATACGGCCATCCCGATGCCGAACGCGAGGACCAGCACGAAGCCGAACCACGCCCGCCCCAACGCCACTGCCGCGAGGAGCAGCAGCAAAGCCGACGGGCTGGGCACCAGACCGCCGACCAAACCCATCACTGCCACACTCCAGCGACCGGGCGCGGTCGCGGGCTCCGCCGGCGCGCGCCCGACCACGGGCGCGGTCGCGACCGACACCGATCCGGTCGACGCAAGCGCAGGCGTCCCGGCGGGGGCATGGGGGTGACCGTGGTCGTGCTCATGCGGATGGGGGTGCGGGTGGTCGTCGTGAACGTGCGCCGGTGCGTCGTCGTACGCCGCATCCTGATCAACCCCGTGCCCGTGACCATGCCCGTGCCCGTGACCATGCCCGTGACCATGCCCGTGCCCGTGACCATGCCCGTGACCATGGCCATGGCCATGGCCATGCCCATGCGCGCCGCCGGTGCGCAACCGGGCCAGAAGGTAGAGCCCGAGGCCCACGATGAGCAGGCCGGTGGCGAGGGTCAGCCACGGATAGATCCGGGCCGGCACGAAGGCGCTGCTGAGTGAGACCAGCACGCCCAGCACAAGCACGGAGCCGGTGTGCGCCGCGGTGACGGCGCTGCCGA
Organism: Nocardioides sp. Soil777; assembly: GCF_001428425.1. Classification (NCBI taxonomy): domain Bacteria; kingdom Bacillati; phylum Actinomycetota; class Actinomycetes; order Propionibacteriales; family Nocardioidaceae; genus Nocardioides; species Nocardioides sp. Soil777. Next base: position 16,185 of record NZ_LMSN01000010.1, on the reverse strand, counting down.
CCGCGAACGCCGACCGCATCGAGTTGTCGCCGCGTTGGGAGAGGTAGAACGCCATCACGGTCTTGCCGTGCCCGGGCGAGAGGGCGTGCGTGGCGCCGAGGGTGAGGGCGACGAGGACGGCGAGGAAGCCGGCGACCCAGCCGTTCTCGCCAAGGAGCGAGGTGGCACGGGCCGAGAGCCAGCTGTCGCTGGCGGCCGTGGGGTCCTCCCCCTGCGCGCCCGGGAGCACGCCGGCCGGTCCGCCCGGGGACACGACGAGCGTGGCTGAGGTGACGTCGAGAGGGGACTGCAGCAGGTCCTGGGGGTAGGAGGTGAGGCGGTCGCTCGCGCTTTCGCTCGGGACGTCCGAGTTGGTCACGGTCATCTCATCGCCGACGGCGGTGACCTCGCGCCAGCCCACCGATCCGGGCGCGGTCGTGTCCTGGAAGGTGATCTCGCCGGCACCGATGTCCGCGGCGCCGGAGTAGCCGCAGGTGATCCGGGTGATCGGCAGGCCGCCCTCCCCGTCACCCAGCGAGGCGGACGAGCTCTCCAGCATGAGGCGGACAGCGGTGCCGCCCGCCTGCAGGTCGAGCCCGCGGGCAGCCGTCGTGCACTCGCGCTCGGCCAGGGCGGGTAGGTCGTCGATGGCCCGCCCGAGCTGGGCGGTGGGGATCTCGGCGAGGTCGACGACATGGTCCACCTGCACGCCGGTGGGGGAAACGAGGATCCCTGTGTAGCGGTTGACCGTGAAGTTGCCCAGCGGGTGGGCGGCCGCTGGGGCGGCGGTGACGAAGAGGCTCGCGGCGATGGCACCGAGGGCGAGCAGGAGACGCGTCAGGGCTCTCATCGGCTTCTTTCGATCTGGGAGAGGGTGGTGCGGGCCCGGTCGCGCTGCCACGGGGAGAGGCCGGCGTCGGTGCCGAGCCCGCGACGCAGGTGGGTGCGGGCCTCGTCGATCATCCCCAGTGCGGCCTCGATGGTGCCGCGGTGAATCCAGAACTTCGCCTCCGGAGTGCCGAGCCGGGTGGCTGCCCGGGCGGCGTCGATTGCCTCGCGGTCGCGACCGGTGCGGTGCAGGGCCCAGGCGAGGGCGTCGGCCACGTGGACGCTGGTGCGTTGCTGCCACTCGGCGCGCGCCTGCGCCAGGGCCTGGTCGGCGGATCCGTGGTCGGCCTCGAAGAGCGCGGTCTCGAGGTCGGTGCGGACGCCGCTGGCGTCGAGGAGCTCGATCGTGGTCCGCACGACGGCGAACTGGGCATCTGCCTCGTCGGGTCGACCGAGGTGCTCGAGCAGCTCGCCGAGCTCGGTGAGGTACTCGGGAAGGGGCTGGCGGGAGACGACGTCCTGCCAGGTCTCCACCGCACCGTCGAGATCGCCGCGCGCGACCTGGAGCCGTGCCGAGGACACGAGCCCCGGCAGGTAGCCGGGAACGGCCTCCTGGACGATGTCGAGCTGGCGGCCGGCCGCAGCGAGCAGGTCCTGCTTGCGGAGGATGTCGGCGGCGAGGGTCAGGGTGTACGCCCGGTCGGCGCGCGAGCCGGCGGCAGCCGCGCGGCGCAGGATGTCGAGAGCGCGTGGGAGGTCGCCGCGGAGCTCGTAGGCGTAGGAGTAGCGCGTGGCGACGGCCGTGCTGGGCTGGAGCCGGTCGGCGGTGCGCAGGGCCTTCATCTGCTCCTCGTACTGGCCGAGCTCGTTGAGGGCGTCGACACGGACCGCGAGCGCACCGAGGTCGCGCGGGTTGATGTCCAGGGCCTCGTCGGCGCGCGCCAGCGCGTCCGAGAAGTCGTGGCGCGCCGAGGAGATCGCGGCCCGGGCCGCCAGGGCGGCGAAGTTGTCGTCCGGCGCGACCTCGAAGGATCGTGCGGCGGCCTCGTCGGCCTTCTCGTAGTAGGTGGCGTTGCCGGTGACGCGTGCCTGCTCGACGTACGCCACCGCGAGGTTGGCCCAGGACGAGTGGTCACCGGGCACGCGCCGCAGGGTGTCCTGCAACGCCACGATGCTCGCCTCGAGGTCCTGCCCGGAGTCGGGCACGACCCGGGCCACCGAGGCGGCCGGACGGACGTCCGCGGGACCGGACGTGGTCGCGACACCGAGGCCCCCGGCGACGGCAAGCACGAGGCCAATGCCGATCACGGTGAGGCTCTTGCGCATGGGACGTCCTTCCGACGATGAGCGGTGGTGCAGCCCGACCGCGCGACGCGTACGCCGCGCGGCCGGGCTGGTGAGAGGGTCAGTCCTTGCGCTTCTGGCGGGCAGCGCCGCCGATGCCGCCGAGCAGGGCGATGAGCCCCACACCGACGAACGCGAAGGAGTTCTGGCGGCTCGGCAGGACGCCCTGCACAAGACCACTCGTGTCGGCCGACTGCTTCGCCGCTCCACCCGTGGACGGGTGCGGATCGGCGTTGCTGCCGCTGGCCGGGAGAGCCAGGTAGGGGAACTTCCCGCTGAAGGCGGCGTCATTCGCGTCGACACCGTCCCCGAGGTCGTTCGCCGAGCCGACGAGCTCGCCCTCGACGACCTGGAGCGCGATGTCGATGACGTCGTCACCCAGTCGGCGGCCGTTGGGGAACCCCTGGGTGTCTCCACCGATCACGCCGAGCCGGTTGGGCTCCGCGGTCACCGGGGTCGACATGTTCAGGCGCAGCTGCTCACTCGGAGTCACCTTGCCCTTGGCCTTGTTGAGTCCCTCGACGCCCGTGAGGAACACCGACACGAGGTCGTTGCGCGGGGTCTTGGGCGCCTCGATGCCGTAGACGGCCTCGACGAGCTTGGGCAGCTCGGGGTTGGTGACGTACTTGAGCGCCGCCCCGTCCTGGGTCGGCTTGGAGGCGTTGAAGCCGTCCTTGAGCTTCAGCGGGATGACGACCTCGTTGACCAACGGGTTGCCCAGGCGGGAGACCTGCTGAAACTTGCCGTTGGTGGACCTCTTCTGCGTCGTCGACCAGGTCCCGATGACCGGGTTCTTCTCGGCGTTGCTCTTCTTGGCGAGCCACCGCTTCGGCACCTGGAGGGCGACCGACTGGACGTTGAACCCGGCGAGGGTGTCGTCGCCAGTCTGGGAGAGATCACCTCCGTAGAGCAGGTCGAAGACGCGCAGGTCGAGGAAGAACGGGTCCTCGGCCTGGCCGGCGAAGGACTTGACGTTCTTCTCCGGGGTGGTGGTCGCCTGGGCGCGCAGCGCCGGGTAGTCGGGCATGGATGCCTTGCCGATGTTGGACGGGGCGACCCGCTTGTTGTTGACGACCTTCTTGACCTTGCCGGACTTGTGGTTGATCCGGACCAGTTTGTAGGTCTGGTAGAAGTTCAGGTCCTTGTCGCTCAGGGACGTGACGGGTCCGGTGGCGGCCAGGAACGTGTCCTTGGTGACGTAGTGGTCCTTGAAGGTCCACCGGAACGTCACGTCGGGCTTGGCATCCGCGTTGTTGTCGACGTGGATGTCGTACTGCGCGTCGGTGGCGAAGCTGTAGAAGTTCGGGCCCCCGGCGGGCTCCTCGAAGGGCAGCCAGTTGGCGACCAAGGTGACGGTGCTCTGCTTCTCCGGGCTGCGGAAGGCGTAGAGGTCCGTCGTGTCGTACTGCGGGATCCCTGCGATGAGCGGGGCCTCTCGGTGGCTCGACGCGGTGGCGGCGAGCGGACCGAGGCCGGCGACGCCGACGGCTGTCAGCATGCCCCCGGCGCAGGCCAGGGCGACTGCCCCGTGCCGCTTGGTGGGTCGTGAGCGGTTCATCAGCAACTACTCCCTTGATCTCGGCTCGGATCGGCGGAAGGTGCGCCGACACGGGCAGCCCGAGACTCGTCTGTGAGCCGGGGTGATCTGTGTTCGGAGTCACACCCATCGCGGATTGGCTGGCCCGGCCACGGGGGAAGCCCGAGGTCGGCAACCCGGGGGCGCCGCGATGCGATCGTCGCGAGCCCACCCGGTTCTTCGTTGAACTGCATGCGGGTAAGCAGTCCGATCTTCATGACCCGTGCTCCCCTTTGCGGTGTTGTCGCGGCCGTTGCCGACGTGGCTGAAGGAGGGCAGCGGGCCGGCAGTGCGGCTCTTGTCGCCCATGCGCCAGGGGTTCGAGGACCGGATCTCAACAGCGCCACAATTGCGCCGTGTCCTACAGGCGTTCCTAACCCTTACGGCGCATTCGGTGGTCCGAGCACATCGGACGCCCCACGACTATCGTGAGAAGCGTGAGCGCATCCGCGACCATCGAGCTGACGATGCTTGCCGAGCCGAGGACCGTGGGTCGGGCTCGGCGCGCTGTGCGGGCGGCGTTGGAGCAAGCGGGTGCGGCGCATCTGCGCGAGCGGGCCGAATTGGTGGTCTCCGAACTCGTGACCAACGCCGTGGTGCACGCCGGCACACAGGTCCGGCTGCGCATCACCGCCGAACGCGCCGCCCTGCGCGTCGAGGTTGAGGACAGAAGCGTCCACCTGCCCGTCGTCCGCCATCGAGCGGCGACCGCCGGCACCGGCCGCGGGCTCGTGCTCGTCGAGGAGCACGCTGATCGGTGGGATGCGGCCCGGACCGACGATGGGAAGATCGTCTGGTTCGAGATCGGTGACCCAACCGATGTGATCATTCCCCGGCCACCCACGGCCCGGCCGTCCCCGGGCGCCGTCGACATCGTCTTGCGGCGCGTCCCGCTGGTGATGCACTGGGCGTGGCAGGAGCATGCCGCAACCTTGCTGCGCGAGTACCTCCTGTACTCCCTCGAAGACGACGACGCGATCGGCGACCACGCAGCCGCCAGCACCGCCCTGAGCGTCCTCAACGAACAGCTGCCCACGCCGGACCTGCCGGCGGACCCCAACGCCGTGTTGGCGAGCTCGGTCGAGCCGGCGGTGACCGCCGACGAAGTCATCCTGAGCGTGCCCTCCTCCTCGGTTCGCCACTTCGAGGTCCTCGACGACCTTCTGCGACGGGCGCGAGCTGCAGCCTCCGATGGCCAGCTGCTGAGCCCGCCCATCCAGCCTGAGATGGCTGAGATGCGCGCCTGGCTATGCAGCCAGGTCATCAGCCAAGCTGCCCACGCGGAACCCATCGCCTGGCAACCCGGATCGCACAAACCCCGCCGACCGAATGGCGACCACGAAGCCGCACAGAGGTACGACAGCCTTGTCGATGCAGGAGCGCCGGTTCTCGTCACGAACGACGCGTGCGTCATCGTCGCCGTCTCCCCAAGCCTTCTGCAGTTCCTGGGCTACCGCACCGAAGCCGACCTCCTCGGGCAGCGAATTCTCGTGGTGGTGCCGACCCGATACCAGCAGGCCCACATCGCAGGCATCACCTTGCACGCCACCAACGGTCGCGATGTTCTGCTCAACCAATGGGTCAGGGTCCCGGTCCGCCGCGCTGACGGTCATGAGGCTCCCGTAGACCTGTTCATCCGGACACGACGTCTCGACGGCAGCCAGCACGTCTTCGTGGCCGAGTTTCGGCCACTCCGGTCCGAGCTGCCCTGAGCCGCGGCATAGCCGCAGGCCGCCTCGGATCCACGGAAGGTTCGACACCTGGTTCCGTCGATGCGCCACTAGATGCATCGGCCGGGGTCGCGACCATCCGGAGACGATGTCGTCAATCCCTTATGTCGTCAGACTGGCAAGCACCAGACTCAACGATCTCTCTCCGGTGTTTAACCAGCTCGAACACGGGCGACCCCGCGGTCTCAATGCACCGCGCCTTCACGGCATGCTTGTTCACTGAAGCGTCTACCGCGCACCTCAGCGGTCCGCGCCAGCGAGACGACCCAGTACCCCGAGCGTCGTCCGTGCCGCACCCCGCGCGCTTGATACTGACAGTCCGGTGCGACGCCTCGGAGGTGGCCAGGCTGGTCGGTGTTGAGTCCACCGCCGGTTCTTTCCAAGGCCTGCGCCGCCGCCTGACCCCTCCCGATGACCCCGGCCCGGACCTGCCTCCGGTTGCGTTCGTGTTCCCACGCGAGGACCGGAAACCGTCGCATCAACTTCCGTTGACGAACCGAACCGAGCGCATCAACATAAGTTGATGACATGTCGGTAGCGGGACCACCGCCTTCAGCCCACGAGCCGGAGGCCGCGCTGGCTGCCGTGACGGCTTTGCGAAAGTTGGCGAGCCGACTCGAGATGGATGCGGTGACGGAGGCCATCGCAGAGGGCTGGACATGGGCGCAGATCGGGCAGGCGCTCGACATCAGCGCCCAAGCAGCGCACAAGAAGTTCGCAGCCGAGGTCCGTGCCAGGCGGGGTCGTGACGAGGAGGGGAACGATGAGGCTCTTTGATGCTGGTCGAGACGTACGCACGATCGGCCGGATGCTCACCGCGGCGGAGGCTGAGGCCCGCCGGGCGGGGGTGGAGCGCCCGGGTCCGGAGCACCTGGTCCTCGCGGCAGCGGCGCTGCCGGATGGCACAGCCGCCCGCGCCCTCGCCCGGGTCGGTGTGGATGCCCATCGGTTGCGGGACGCGGTCGAGGCGGTTCACCGCAACGCCCTGCCCGCCGTCGGGGTGGACGTGCAAGGCGAGGTTCACGACACGTCGCCGCTGCGCGCACCGGTCCGGATGGCCCTCCAGTCGACACCCCAGGCACAGCAGGTGTTCCAGGACGCGGTGGCGCTCTCGAAGGAGCGGAGACCGGCTCGTCTGCGCGGCGCCGATATCCTGGCCGCAGCATGCCGGCTCGAGCGGGGCACCTTCGTCCGCGCTCTCGACACCCTGGGTGTCGACCGGGCCGCCCTGGCCACGGCGGCCGCCGCGACGGAATCCCGATGAACGGCACACGAGCCGAGCAGGCGACCGCCGGGGCGTTGGCCGCCGTCGGGGGCTTTCGGGTGGCGTTAGCGGTAGGCGCGCCATGGGGACGGCGGCGTGTCGGGGCGGGTTCACCGCCCTGAGCGAGCTCATGGCGGTCGGCGCCGTGGTCGACGGCGCATCGCCCTCTGCTGTGGAACGGACTCTGTGGACGCCGATCACCCCAGCCACCGCGCTCAGCTCCTGGCGCTCCCGGTCCCAGTGCTGACGTCGAGACTCACCGGTCGCTCACTCGCCTCCCACCGCGGCCCGATCTGACAGCCACCCCCTGGCCCTACCGGACTCTGCCCGCACGCCACAGTCAGCCTCGCGCAAGGTCATTGCCCCCAGATGACGGCCATGGACCGCGACCGGTCAGTGCCGTACCGTCGTCACATCGCCTGGCAGTGCGCTGCTCAGGTTCCCGTGAGGAGCGTCGCCGTGAGTGAGATGTTTCCGCCGCCCGACTCCGACGACGCGCTGGTTCGCCACTTCGAGCGCCTTTTCGGCCATTCTCCGACGGCCGTCGAGTTGCCGCGCTACCGCGCCCAGAGCCGGGTGACGCTGAGGCTTCCCAGCCGCCTGCGTCGCAGGGCTGCCCACCTCATCGTGCGGCTGTAAGACTCGGCAACGGCCGCCCAGCTCCAGGGTGTCGGCGGGTCGTGGACCGCAGGGGTCAACCCCGATGGTGGCGTTCTCGGGGCCCGTTCACTGTGGACGGATGACGCACGGGGTTGCACACGCCGCCAGGCTGCGGCGCCCGCCGGGCCTGGACCTGGCGCGCCTGATAGATGTGGCGGGATGGTCTTGGCGCACGCCCGGTCCGACCTCGCCGGAGACGCAGCAGACGCGGGCGCGTCGTGGCTCGAGGTGGTCGAGGCGGTCGCGACGAACCGAAACCGGTTGCTGTTCTTCCTTCTTGCTGGGGTGGGGGTGGCGCTTATCGTGCGCCGCAGAGGCGTCGGCGCGGGCGTGCTGCTGCGCCGGGCGGCATTCGTCGCGGCGCTGGGGGCGGTGCTGGCTGTTGCCGGGTGGAGCGACCTGGTCCTCGTGTTCTACGGAGTCCTTTTCGTCCTGGCGGTCAGGCTTAAGGACCGGATGCTGCTGGGCGTGGCGGTGCTGATCGGCGGGCCGGGGGCTGAGTCTCGCAGTGGACCCGTCGGCTGACGACACGTTGACCAACGTGGTGCACATACCCGGATTCGGAGATGTGCTGAGAGCCCGGGCGGAGGCATGCTGCAAGTGCAGGCCCCAGGTCGGGGCCGCGGCCGTGGTCGCTCGGGCTTCCATCTCTGTTGCTCACAGAAAGTAAGGACATGGACCGTACACGGGCGAAAGCCACAGTGGTGCTCGCAGCCCTCGTGCTGACGAGTGCTCTGACCATCAGCCCAGCCGAAGCCGCTCCGGTTTCCGAACGAGAAGCTCGCGCCAAGGTCACGATGAAGGACGTCGACGGTGCAGTGACCGGAGGTACGTGGGCCGTGAAGGGCAAGATCGCCCGCACGGGTCGGGCCAAGAACAAGACGCTCATCGTCGAGTGGAAGGCCGGGTCCTCGCGATTCCCAACCCCCGGGGCAAGAACAGCGGTCGCCAACAAGGCAGGCTGGGCACGAATCGGGATTAAGAAGAGGCAGAACGACGGCAAGTACTCCATCAAGTTCAAGTCGGACACAGCCGGCACGTCGAAGATCCGCGTCCGCCTGGTAGCCAAAGGACGAACCCTCGACAAGTCGCCGGTCAAGACGCTGACCATCGTCGAAGCCCCACCGACGCCGACGACAGTGCCTCCTGTTCCTGCCGCACCAGCCGGCAGCACCGGACTCAGGTCAGGACTGACCGGGCAGGTCGAAGCGTCCAACCCACTGATGGCGACCTACCAGGAGAACGTCTACCAGAACGTGGCCAACTACTGGCAGGCGAACTACAACGCCTGGGGCTACGGAACCACCACGGGTTACCACTACTTCCCATCCGTAGGAGAAGCGATCTACGACGCCTGCACTCAGTCGTACGCGGTGGACGACACGTCCGTCTACTTCTGCCCGGTTAGCGACTACATCATCTTCCCCCAGCAGGCAGCAGTGAACATCTGGAACGGCGCCTACGCCACCCTCCTGGGAGGTACGGCGTCAGCCCAGCCAGGCGACTTCGCGGTCGCGTTCACGATGGCCCACGAGTTCGGGCACAACATCACCTGGGAGCTGTGGCCCAACGCCGGCCAGGTGTTCAGCAAGTACCAGACCGAAGGGTTTGCCGACTGCCTCGCAGGGACCTGGGCCTACTCGGCGTACTACCAGGGAATCCTTGAGGGCGGTGACATCGAGGAAGCCATCGCAATGCTGATCTCGTTCGGGTACTCGTCAGCCGGGTACCCCTCTGGTGAAGAACGCGCACAGTTCTTCATGTACGGATACAACACAGGTAGCCCTGCCGACTGCGCACAGGTCATCCTCTAGGGACGTACGGAGTGGCCCTCTGTCCGGATGGGATGGAGGGCTTTCTCCGGAGCTCGTCGTCGTGATGGACGTCGACTTCGGGCACACCTCCCCGAAGGTGGTGCTGCCGTACGGCGGTGTGGTCACCGTCGACGGCCAGCAGCAGAGGATCAGCGCCGACTTCGCCTGACTGTGAGAATTCTCTTCGCAGCCTGATGGTGCTGGGCTGTGGGTGGGACGTGGAAACCACCACCACTGTGACCGTCCTGCGGTCCCTGGCCCGCCGGGTCCGAAGAGGCCGACGAGCACGAGAAAGCCCCTTCAAGCGATCGTGCGGTCCTGGCGTCCCGACTTCCTCGAACAACTCGGCGTCCGGCCGATCATGGCCGCCACCGTGCTGTGCGCCTGGTCTTGTTCCAAGGACTCGTGCACGTCGTACTCGTGCCCGCCGCGGCGACAAGCCCACCGTCCGTCGGGCTGCTCAATTGCTCGCAGGAACCACGCCATCTGGGAATCGTGGCCCCGCGTGTCCGCCGTCATGTAGGGGCGAGGTCACCTGGGGAGGGATTCCCGCAATAGGCCGACCCTGCGGCGCGGGCACGGCTCCTCCGCCCTCGCCCTCAGTGGACCACCTCCGCAGGCTCGAGGAGCGCCTGGGAACGCGGTCGCGGAGGACGCTCAGATGGGTCTCTCGTGCCCGGGTTCGTCAGCACGTCGGCAAGTTCGTTCTGGCTCGATGTGGGCACCCAGCTCGAACCCGCCCTTGGAAGCCGTTGCCGACAGTCCCAGGCCACCGTCTCCGCGCCGGCTCGGAGTCCCGAGTCGCCTGACCCGTTCGTTCACATCGTCCCCGAAGCAGGTCGTTGTTCTTGGGAGTCCGGGCGCAGCACTCGGTGGCTGTTCTCGCTCGGTCGTGCGCAGCCAGCCGCGCACCCGCTCGGCGAAGCGCACACACCCTCGACGTGTCTACGACGCGACCATGACCGGCCACCTGAGCCGTTTGTCTCACGGCGCCGGCATGGGCGGTGGCACAGGCCCAGCGATGCAGCGATCGCGTGGCGTGCGGCCAAGGCTGGATCGCGACCCGGAACTACATCGTCGAGAAGCGGCGCACCCCTCCGGCCGGGCGCCGATGTTGGCAATGGCTGACTCAACTGGTCGCCCGCGCATGGGCGCCAGTCTCCGTGGCGTCTACGGACCGGTCGGGAGCACCATGGTTGGGTGACCCAGCCTGCACCGGAGCCCGCCGAGGACTACGAAGCGTGGCGCGTCCTCCAGGATGTACTCGAGGAACGCGACCGCGAGTGGTGGGACGACCAGGACGACAACGGCGGGTAGCTACCCCGACGTCAGACCGCGCGCTTCGCGCTGGGCGACGCCCCGTCCTGTCACGGGAGAGCGTGAGACGGGGCGCCGCGTCGATCGCACCCTGATGGCTCAAGGCACACACCCCCTGGTAGTGGCCCTGGAGCCACCCCCGTTGTGGGTGCACACCTGACGTACCCCACGCCGTCCCCCGGCATGCGGGGTGCGGCGTCGTCGGAGCCCCATGGGGTGGGCTCCGACGACGCCGGCAGACGATGCTCACGTGCTTGGCCGGGGTGTGGGTCGGGCCGGAGCCACTCACACTCGCCAGCAGTGATCCGCCCGCCGTGAGGCTGGGGCAGACTCCCTCCCAGGAGGCGACATAAAGACTAGGCCGAGGTCCGGTTACAGCGGGGGTGAACAGCGAAGGTGCCGAAAGTTGGTGACGGTTGTCACCAGTCCGGGCGCCACTCGGACTTGTCGAGGCGCACCCGATTGGCTGGGAAACTGCCGACGTGGCGCATGCCGTCGCGACTCCAGTTCACGTTCACCCACCACGTGCCGTCGTCGCGCTGGGACCACATACGCAGTTCGCCGGGGTGCCAGACATGATCGACAAGTACCTCGACCGCGGGCCGCTCGCCTGGCGGGTAGACGTGGGAGGGCACAGGCCGGATGCTAGGCCACTCGACCGCCCGCCGGAGCGTGCCCGGCGGGCGGTCGGATGATGGCCGGAACTGTTCCCCCGACCGCGAACCACGAGCCCGATGCTAGGCGGGACTGTGCGCGTCGGTACCACCCACAGAGGGTGATCCATCTGTCAGGCCAGCGCACCGACGCCGGTCTGTGCGGCCGATGGGGGGAGACCCAATCATTGCGAGATCGAACGCAAAACCGCCCACGCACGGGGGGAGCGACGTGGGCGGCTGGCTGGCGCCTGCCGCGAGGCCGAAGAGCTGAGCGTCACGCAGCGTCGGGCGTCAGTTCGACCGTAGGCTCGCCCTCGCAGGATGGCTAGGCCCACTTCGGGGTAACTCCCCCGATCGTTCACCGCCTTCTGAACGATGACGATCGGAGTAAAGACCGGCCCGCCGCGGCACACACGGGGGAATGTTGACGCGACGGACCGGCGCGCCGATCGTAGACGACACCCGAGGTGAGGGCTCGTCCGTGCCGCTCAACTCCCTCACCAGACCCGCCGGCGGCCCGGGCGGCCGGGCCGGGCGTCGCTCGGAATGTCCTCTGCCGGGATACAGACCCTCGTGCTCGCAGCAACAATCCAAAGGCACCCCAAGACCCCGCGTCAGACACCTCACTGGCCCACCCTGCCCCGCTATGACCCGACGTCACCGGCGACCCCGCGACTCCCATCTCCCGATGAGCGGACGGAGCCCGCGAGCCTTCACACCTCATGCACTTCTGGAACAGTCCCTGTCGTCCGTACGAAACTCCGGACCGCAAACGTCGCCGGGAAGGCCCGACCTCACGCTGCCCATCCACGCCCTGCAGGCGCGGGTGAGGCTCTCAGAGTGGATGCCTCCCGGCGGCGTCCGGTGGTCGGCGGTGACGCTCAATAGAGGCATGGGAATCCGTCAGCTGAAGCTCGAACTCCGGTCCCCAGAAGTGCATGCGCGTCGCCGACCCCCGCTGCTCCGGACCCGCTGAAGGAGACCAGCTTGTTCGCCGGCATCGACACCCACAAAGACACCCTCGCGGTCGCCGTCATCGACCACAGCGGCCGCCAGTTGGCCCACCGCGAGTTCCCCAACACCGAACCCGGATTCCTCGTCCTGGCACGACTCCTCGACACCCACCAGGTGACCCGGGTCGGCATCGGGGGGTCCGGTAACTTCGGTCGCGCCATCGCCGTCCACCTGGCCATCGAATGGCACCCCGGACGGGACACGGTCGTCGTCGAGGTGCCGACGCTGATGACCTCACGCGAGGGTCGCGCCATCGCCGTCCACCTGGCCATCGAATGGCACCCCGGACGGGACACGGTCGTCGTCGAGGTGCCGACGCTGATGACCTCACGCGAGCGACGAGCCCAGCCCGGCAAGGGCAAGACCGACCCCGTCGACGCGCTCGCGATCGCCCGGATCACCGCCCGCGAACCTGAGCTGCCACCCGTCCGGCTCGCCACCGGTCCCGCCGCGGACCTGCGTGCCCTCCTGGACTACCGCGACGACCTGATCGCAGAACGCACCGCCCTGGTCAACCGGGTCCACGCCGACCTGACCGGCCTGTCCCCCGGCTACCAGACCCAGGTCGCCAACCTCACCACCCGCACCCGGGTCCGCGCCGTCCTGGCCCTGCTCGAGCACGACCGCAGCGTCCGCGCCGACCTGTGCCGACGACGACTCGAACGAGTCACCGCGATCGACACCGAAGCAGCCGAACTGAAGCGGCAGATCGCCGCCCTGGTCAAAGCAAGCGGCACCACGCTCACCGACGAGTACGGCATCGGCCCCCTCGTCGCCGCCCGGTTCCTCGCCGAGGTCGTCGACGCACGCCGTTATCCCAACCGGAACACCTTCGCGGCCAGCAACGGCACCGCTCCCCTACCGGCCTCCTCGGGCCGAACGGTGCGGCATCGGTTCAACCCCGGCGGCAACCGCCAGCTCAACCGTGCGCTGTACACGATCGCGATCACGCAGATCCGCGCAGACACCGAGGGCCGCGCCTACTACGACCGCAAACGAGCCGAGGGCAAGACCAGCCGCGAAGCGATCCGCTGCCTCAAACGCAGGCTCTCCGACATCATCTACCGCACCATGCGCACCGACGCCGAGAAGGCCTCCGCTGGCACCCAACCGGTCGCCTCACCACCGGACTCACCACACACCTCACCAGTGCAGCGACCACGACCACCCGTCGCCGGTGGACAGTTGTTGGCGGTGGGTGCGGACGACGCAAACGAGGCGCGGCTAACGGCCTGAAGGCCAGCAGCACGGCAGAATTCTCAGCCTCCTGCTCTTCGCTGAGGCGTTCGCACCGCACCCACCTGCCCGGCAGGCTACTCCGGACCCCTGCCCGGAATCGACAGTAGACATAGAGGCCCACTGCCGGTCTGGTTATCCGTCCGTACGAAACGTTCCGGCGTCTTACGAGGACCTCTCAGCGTTGAAAACGGGACTTCGAGGCGCGTCGCTGGACCAGGGCGTCGGCAAACCGACCGACAGCCTCGATGACCGGTGACCATTTCGGGTCCGACAGATTGCCCCGCCGGGCCAACTGGGTCATCTCCTGCAGCACGCGTCTGCACGCCGTCGGCGAAGCCGCTACTCGCGACGCGCACTCCCCCAGGTCGTGCTCGGACGATGTCGCGGCGGGGCGGACGAACTCGATCGCCAGCACGCCAGCAGCCGCCGCCCGACGTTCTTCATAGGCCGCTCTGCGGCACCCCTGCGAGCACCACTTCGGCGGTCTTCCCCGCCCGGGCTGAGGCAACCGCCCACCGCACCGCGGGCATGAACCTCCACGGACTGTTCTTACGTCGGGACGTATGTCGGCCATGCACTGAGAGGCGCATTTCGTCCCGACGGATCAGTCGGCCGTCGGCGCCGGGCGCAGCCCGATGGGCGAAAGGACGCAGTCCTCCGTCGCTGACCCGACGCACGGGGGTATCAGACGGGCACACCGGACGCTCTCTATGTGTACGGCGGGCGACCGCACACGCAACCGCAAGGGGGATGCAGCACATGAGAATTCCGTTCGAGGAGGTACCGCTCGACGTCCGTCGTCGTGCCGCCCGCGCCGTCGCCGCTCTTGTCGGCGACCGCCTCTCACCGACCAGGCTCCGAAAGGCAGAACCGCGGTTCGGAGAGGCCACACCGATGTACCGGCCGGATCTGGCGGACATCGCGTACTGGGAGATCGAGATCGCCGGCCTCCCCACCAAGCTGCCCGTGCCTGAGGGCGAGGCCGGCCGCGCTGAGCAAGGATTCATCGTCGTCGCCACCGGCGGCCACGACGTTCCCGTGCCGCACTTCAGCCTCGACCTCGCGCCCCCGAGCCGCCAGCTCGACCAATCCGGCACCATCAACCGCATCGTCAAGCTCGACGCGCTCTGCTACGCCGGGGTCGACGACCGCGGGAACCTCGTCGGCCACATCGGCACGATGCCGCCCAAGCTCACCGGGCTGCCAAACGACTTGCCGAAGCGACTGCCCGCCGGGTACGCCACCACGGTCCCAGCCGCTGCCCATGACACGGAGGACGGCGACAAGACCGACCCCCAGCGTGTTCGAACTTCCCGGGAGAAGCGCCCCGTCAAGCTCGAAGAGTGGCGCTCCTGGAACGAGTTGACCCAGGGGTACGCAGACTCCTACCGACTTCACCTGGCCTCGCTCGCGGAGCGCGCCGCACCACGTTGGGAGACCGAGAAGCTCACAGACACATACGGCGAAGGCATCCACTCCGGCGCCACGCACACGGTCTGGCTCCTCGAGGAGGGCGACTTCACCATCGAAGGCCCGGCGGCCGACATGGTCAGCGCCGAGCTCAACCCGCAACCACTCCCACCAAAGCTTTTCCTGCGACCTCGCGCCGATGTCAGCGTCAAGGACACGAGCTTCGAGGTACACCTGCGATACGCAGCAAGCGAAGAGCGGCTCCGGTACTTCATCGTGCCCGACCAGGCACCCTCGACCGTCGGCAACCGCATCGGTCCGCTCGGAGAGGAGCACTGACATGAGCTGGAACTACTTCTGGGCCGGCGGCGCCGGCGACCAGCCTCGCTACAACCAATTCCCGTTCGCCGGGTGCGCAGTCGGCTGCGGACCCACCTCCTGGGGCATCCTGTTCAGCTGGGGAGACCGCCAGGCCGCGGGCGGCAACTCCTACTGGTCCGGTCGCAACGGTCTCTACCGAGAGAACGGCGGCCGCGGCAATGACGTCGTGGCGCCGATCTCCCAGGACGGGGGCGTCAACAACGTCATTGGCGAACTCCGGGGGCAGGTCGACACGTTCTGCGCCTTTGGCTCCGGAGCGACAGCCCCATGGGACATGCCCGGCGCGTGGCAGTACCTGAACGGCCGCAGCTACACACGTCTCGACACCCACTGGAACACCCTCGGCATCCACGAAACCCGGCTGGCCAACTACGCCGCGAACTCGATCGCCTACCGGCGCACGCCTGCCGTCATCGGCACCGGCTGGCTCAGCCACTACCCCGTTGCGTGGGGATACGCCTGGCAACATCGAACCGTCCGCCATTCCTTCCTCTGGTGGGACTGGACCGAGACCGTCACGGACACCGCGTTCTACGTCAACAACGGCTGGGGCGGCGGCGGCAACGGCGAGTGGATCGACGCCAGCACCTGGTTCGCCGGCGAGATCTACCCCTGACCACGACCGGCCTCGGGGCGGAGGAATACTATTCCGCCGCGCCGAGGCCCGGCGGGTCTCGACGCGGTCAGGCTCCCTGCGCTGTGGCAGCAGAACTCTGACCGACATGGTGACCTGCCCGCCCCAGGCGGGACGGCTGAAACCGCGAACAGGCACGCCCGCCCCGGAGGACAAGCTTGGACACGACCTCCTCGGGCGATGTCCGTCCAGCACCAACCCCGAGGTGCCCGACAGGGGCCGTACGCACTCGGGGCGGCAGATGAGAACGTCCGTCGTGCTGCGGGCCCACCTACTTGGTGTTTGCCTCGGACACGAGTTCTTGTGCAACGGCGCGGAGTTTGATGTTCGTATGCGACG
>NZ_LMSN01000009.1:0-49786 GCF_001428425.1 Nocardioides sp. Soil777 | reverse complement strand
CAGCATCCGCACCACCACCGACCAGACCGAGTCCTAGACTCGGCAACACCGCTCACTTTTCAAGCGCCGGGAACGACCAGCTTTGGAGCGCCGTCGACAGCAAGTGCGTCGTCGCACGGCGGCACCGTCAAGCCGATCCACGGCGCACCCCTTTGCAGCAGTCCGTATTCCGCCGCACCATCCTCAACCCCTGGTTTCGAGTCGTCCTCAGGTCGAATCCTTCCGTGCCGAACCCTTGAAAACGATGACGAAAGCATGAATACTGGTTCGTGCAATGGGGAGTATCCCCGTGGCGGGCTTCGTCAACACGGTGCCAACGGCTCCCGGAGCCCGGTCCCGCCAGGGACGGGAGAGACCATCCGCAGCGAGACGTAGGAACGGCTCGCCGAGATTCGGGTGGCGTCCATGATGTTCAAGATTCAGGTCTCCGGTCGGACCCAAGGGGCGTGGCCAACCTGGTTCGCCTCTCCAGGTGGTCGTCTCGTCAGTGCGGTCCGACGCAGGGTCGTAGCGACCAAACCGCGGACGCCCCGCCAGCGGTGGGTATGACCGTTCCGGCGAGCGGCTCCGTCACTGGCGTCGCTGGCGGGCAAGTGCCGAGAGGGGTACTGCGATGGCCTGGACCCTGATGGCCTGGGCCGTCGTCATCCTGCATCTCGCGTTCCTGGTCTTCCAGATGCTTGGCGCGCTCCTCGCCCGCAAGTCGCGGGTGTGGTTCGTCCTGCACCTCGCCGTGGTGACGTGGGGGGTCGGCATCGTCATCACTCAGGGCAGCTGCCCGCTGACGGTGCTCGAGAAGGACCTGATCGAACGCGCCGGCGGCACGCCGTACGCCGGTTCCTTCCTCGACCACTACATCTTCGGCATCCTGCTCCCAGACGGCACTCAGACCTTCGTGTACGCGACCCACCTTGTGGTCATCCTCGCGACGTACGCCTATGTGGTGTGGCGGCTCCGGCGGCGTTCGGTGCAGGGTGCCGGTGATCGAGCCGCGACGGCGAGCGGGAGCTCGCCGGGCGCCGAGCCCGGGTGATGGACACCGCGCTGGCGGACCTTCCGGCAGGGCCCGGGCCCGCGAGTCGGCCCGGGCGTTCGTACGACGAACGCGTCACCACGCGTGTCCTGTGGCTGACCTGTGCGGCCGTGGTGGCGGTTCGCGCGGTCTTCGTGGCCCAGCCGATTCGTTCCGATGAGGGCGGGTACCTGCATGCTGCGCGCCACTGGGCGCCGGGCGAGGGCGAGTTCGTCTACGGCGACTTCCACGTCGACCGGCCGCCGTTGCTGATGGCGTTCTTCCGCCTGGCAGCGCTGTGGGACAGCGACGCGGCGATCCGGGTCATCACGATCCCGGTGGTCGTGGCGATCGTGCTGGCGACCGCTCGCGCCGCCTGCCTGCTGGCTGGCCAGTTTACGGCGAGGTGGGCAGCGGTGGTGACGGCGGCTCTGATGTGCTCCCCGGCGCTGGCGGCCGATCAGGCCGACGGCGTGATGTTCGCGCTTCTGTTCGTCATGGGCAGCATCGCAGCGATCCTGCACGGCTGGCGAGCAGGTGACCTCCGCACGACCGTCGGCTGGGGGCTGGTCGCCGGCGTGCTCGCTGCCTCGGCGCCGCTGGTGAAGCAGAACTTCGTCGACGCGTTCGTCTTCGCCGGGGTGCTGATCGCGGTCTCGGCACTGCGGCAGCCGTGGTCTCGGACGCGGCTCGGCGCTCTGGCCGCCGGCTTCAGTGCGGGCACCGTCGTCGTCGTCGCAGCGCTGGCGGCGTGGATTCACCTGGAGGGCGTCGCGGTGGACGTGATGTGGGAGGACGTGATTGCCTTCCGGGTCGAGGCGGGACAGGTGCTGGCCGGCTCCCACCACTCGGCACCGATGGAGCGTGCTCGGCTCCTCGTGGTCGCCGCCGTGGCCAGTGCGGCCGTGCCTGTATTGGTGACCTGGCTGGTGTGGGCGCTGCGTCGGCCGCGCTCGCTCGCGGCCGAGCACTGGGCCCTGCTCTCCCTGCTCGGGTGGAGCGCGATCGGCATCGTTCTCGGGGGGAGCTACTGGCTGGACTACCTGCAGGCACTGGCTCCCGGCGCGGGCCTTGCCGCCGCTGTGGTGATCGCCGGCGGTGGCACCGGGCGGCGGTTGATGCGCGGGCTGGCGTTGTGGGCGGCGGTCGCGTCACTGGGGGCAGTGGCCACCACCACGCTCGCCTACCAGGCCTCGCCGCGGGCGTGGTACCCCCAGCTCATCGGCGGGTGGGTGGCCGATTCCGCCGAAGAGGGCGACACGATGGTGGTCGCGTACGGGAACTCCCAGGTCGTGGAGGCGGCCGATCTGCCCACGCCCTACCCCTACCTGTGGAGCCTGCCGATGCGGACCCTCGACCCGGAGCAGCAGCGCCTCGAGCGCTTGCTCGACGGACCCTCGAGGCCGACGTGGTTCGTCGTGTTGAACGGGCTGAACTCGTGGGACATCGACGACGACGGCCGACTCCGCTCGCTGATCGAGAGGCACTACGGGCCGGCCGCCACCATCTGCGGGTATGACGTACTGGTCCGTACTGGCGTCGAGCGGCGACTCGTCGAGGTTCCGAGCTGCGCCGGAGCCAGTGGTGAGCTCCCGTGATGGAGGTCAGCCGGCAAGGGTGCCGGCGAACACCTGCCACGACAGTGCCGACTTCGCAACCAGGCTGAGCAGGATGTAGATGCGCTCACCGAAGAGGTAGTCGCGCCACCGTCCGAGGCCGCGGTACTGCAGCCACTGGTTCAGTGCGAAGACGTTGAAGAAGATGAAGAGCGACACGAAGATGCCGTAGACGAAACCGGGAGGCTCGGCGCCCGAGGTGGACTGCGGCGACACCAGGTAGACCGTGACCGCGAGCCACGGAACGATCCCGGCGACACACCCGAAGATGAACGGCAGCCAGCCGCGCGAGCCCGGGTCCTCGTAGTGCTCCTGGAGCCACCCGAACAGGATCATCGAGGCGTTGACGCCGAACAGCGCCACCAGGGCTGCGACGTCGGAGATCCCGACCAGCTGGGCGATCAGCACGATCATCAACGACGAGGAGAGGGAGTACTCGATCCAGCGAGCCCGGTTGCGGCGTCGGGCGAGGTCGGAACGGTAGCCGCCCCACCAGGACGTTGCGACGACGACGTGCGCCAACGCGGACAGCAGGAGGAACGCTGCCACCGCAGCCCCGGTCGGAACGTCGAAGAGGACGACCTGGTCCTCAGGCGTCGTTCCGGGCGGGCCGGCGAGGTAGGTCCCGGTGACCGGGAGTGCGAAGCTGGTGGCCAGGGCGAGGACCGCGACGGCCTGGGCGAGGTGGAGCACGGCTGCTACCAGGTTGTCGCGTCGCAGTGTGGGCGCCAAAACTTCCACTTCGGGAGCAAGCGGATCGGCAGATGTTTCGCGGTACTGGCCGCACATGGTCGCTCCTCGTGAACGGGCTTGACTTCCGAAGTGTGCTTCGTGAATACTCTAGCGCATGAGGGGAGTACCCCACCCTCGCCGACATCGACAGTTCGACCGGCCCTGCCCGGTCCGGTGCGGCGGTCGCCAGGTCCACGGACCGGGCGACGGGGGAGACCTCCAACGTCACGCTCGACCGTTGGTCGAGCGGTCACGCTGGAGGTAGAGCTGTCATGGATGTCCCCTTCTGGGCCTGGGCGGCGGTCCTGGCCGTCATCGTCGTGATGCTGGCGATCGACCTGTTCGCCCACCGCACCGCTCACGTCGTAGGTGTCAAGGAAGCAGCGATCTGGTCCGCGGTCTGGGTCAGCCTCGGCCTGGCATTCGGCGGCATCGTCTGGTGGGCCTACGGCGCCCAGGCCGGCGGCGAGTACTACGCCGGCTACCTGATCGAGAAGTCGCTGGCCGTCGACAACGTCTTCGTCTTCGCGCTGATCTTCACCTACTTCGCCGTCCCCCGGGAGTACCAGCACCGGGTCCTGTTCTACGGAGTCCTGGGCGCGCTGGTCTTCAGGGCGATCTTCATCGCCGGCGGCGCGGTACTGATCGAGAACTTCGCCTGGATCCTCTACCTCTTCGGCGCCTTCCTCGTCTACACCGGCTGGAAGATGTTCCGCCACCGCGACGACCAGATGGACCTCTCGCGCAACAAGCTGCTGGCACTGGCCAAGAGGAAGATCCCCTCGACGGAGGAATACCACGGCCAGAAATTCTGGGTGAAGCAGGCCGGCAAGTGGGTCGCGACGCCGCTGTTCTTCGTCCTCGTCATGGTCGAGACCACCGACATCATCTTCGCCGTCGACTCCATCCCCGCGATCTTCGCCGTCACCCAGGACCCGTTCCTCGTCTTCACCAGCAACGCCTTCGCCATCCTGGGACTGCGCGCGATGTACTTCCTGCTCGCCGACCTCATCGACCGCTTCATCTACCTCAAGGCCGGCCTCGCCGCGATCCTGGTCTTCGTCGGCATCAAGATGCTGCTCCTCGACATCTACAAGGTCCCGATCTGGCTCTCCCTCAGCGTGATCGCCAGCTGCATCACCGTCGCGGTCATCGCCAGCCTCCGCGCGACACGCGACCAGGCCAGGGTCGCGCCCAACGCGACGCCGGACCACGCGACCGACGAGGACGAGGTGCTGCGATGAGCCCCCGCACACGTCCCAAGGCGGGCGATTCGCCGGTGGCCCTGCGGACCAGGGACATCGCCGACCTAGCCATCACCTCCGGCTACCCGTGCATCTCGGTCATCCTGTCCACCAAGCCGGCCGCTCGCATGACCCGGGACGACCGGTCACGACTCAACGACCTCGTGGTCGACGTGGAGCGTCAGCTCGCCGAGCGGAACGTGACCAATCGATCCCTGCTGATGGAGAAGCTGGCCGATCAGGTGGACAGTGCGATCGATCACTCGACCGACCGGGGGTTGTGCATCTACGTGAACAGGGCGGTCGCCCGCTCGTTCCGGCTGCCGCAGTCGGTCACCTCTCGGGCGGTGGTGGAGAGCACCTTCGCCACCCGGCCGCTCATCGCGGCCCTGCACCGCATGCCACCCCACGTGGTGCTGCTGCTGCACCCCACGTGCGCTCACCTGTACGCCGCCGAGGATGGCGGCCTGCGGCCTGTCGGACGGTACGAGCCGTTTGGCGGGGGGCGACCGATCCGGGTGCCAGGCGCCGGCCAGGCCGGCGCGGCCGGGGGCCGGGCAGAGCTGACGGCCAGGTTCCTGCACGGAGTCGACCGGATGCTCGGGGACTACCGGGCCGACCACCCGAGCCCACTTGTCCTGGTGGGTCCACCGCGGTTGCTCGACGAGTTCTGCACCTTCAGCGGCAACCTGGAGCGCCTCGCCGGCCGGGTCGACGACCGCGACTGCGCCACAGCCCTGGACCTGGCCCTGGCCGGCATCACATCGGTCGAGGCGTACCTGCGCACACGACGCGACGACGCACTCGAACTGCTGCGCCAGGCCGAGGCGGATCGACCCACGGACGTGGCCTCGGGCATCGAGCAGTGCTGGCGGACCCTCGGACGGCGTCGACCCGCGATGCTCCTGGTGGAGGAGAACTTCATCAGTCCGGGCACCACGGCACCCGGACACCACGTTGCCGCCAACGTCACAAGGGGCGCCACGGGGAGCGCCTCGGGAGACGCCACAGGGGAGGCTGGTGGGCACGTCTCGGGAGCCGCCGACGTGCACGACCTGGTGGACGACCTGATGGAGCAGGTGATCCTGCTGGGCGGCCAGCTGGCGCTGGTCGCCGACGGCGACCTACGAGCCCACGACCGGATCGCACTCGTTCTACGTCGCTGACACCTGCCACTTGACCCGGCACGCCGATTCACGTAATGTAGTTCGTAAGAACAACAAAACCTGAAGGGGAGTACCCCACCAACCGGCCATCGTCACTCCGGTCGCCCTGCGACCCGGTGGCCGACCACACCTCACGAGGTGCGGCGGGGAAGACCTTCCGACCACTGTCGGGAGGCATTTTCTGTGGACACTCACCTACTCCGTGACCGGCTACTCGATCGGCGCTGCCCATCGAGCCGGGTCTGCACGTCGGGGATGCAGCGATGACAGCCCTGACCGCGACCCGCACCGAGCTGCTGCGGCGTCGCACAGCGATCGCCTTCACGGCCCAGGGGCGCGACCTGCTCGTCGACAAGCGGATGGCCCTGGTGCGCGAGCTGCACCGCCTCGACGCAGACGTGTCCGCCGAGCGTGAGGCCGCCGCCGTCCTCGCCCGTGAGGCTCGCGCGCTGCTCGACGAGAGCACCGCCGAAGAGGGCCCGGCCGCCGTCGCGGCGGTCGCGGCGGGTGCGGCCACCGGCGTCGTCGCCCTGCGCGAGGACCGCATGGTGGTCGGCGTGCGAGTCGTGACGGTGCAGGCCGGGGACGTGCGACGGACGGCCGAGGAGCGCGGCGCGGCACCGGCCCTGGTGGCACCGTCGATCGAGGCGGCGGCCGAGGCCTACGAGCGATACCTCGAGCACGTGCTGCGCTTCGTGGCCCTCGAGGCCACCGTGCGCCGGCTCACCAAGGAAGTGGCCCGCACCACGCGCCAGGTCAACGCGCTCGAGAACGTCGTCATCCCCGGACTGCAGCAGGAGGCCGCACACATCACCGCGGTCCTCGAAGAGCGCGAACGTGAGGAGCACTCCCGCCTGAAGCGGGCGCGGGAGCGACGACGCGTCCCGCAGGACCGACCGGCACAGGACCATCCTCCCGTGCCGCGACCCCACGAGGAGGAACGGCGATGACGCAGATGCAGGACCCGGCCGCGATGCGCCAGGTGCGCGAGCTCGAGCGGCTCATCGAGGCCCGCCTCGAGGAGGCACGCCACAGCCACGACCGCGTCGACGCGGTCCGGCAGCAGGCGGAGTTGCTCGTGGCGGAGTCCGCCGCTCAAGCCGCCGCGGAGGCCGACCGCCTGTCCGCGCGCATCCTGCAGGAGGCGCGCGAATGGGTGAAGGCCGACGAGGCTGAACAGCAGCGGATCGGTGCCGAGGTGACGCAGCGGGCCATGCGCCTACGGGAGGAACTCGTCACCGCCACCGTCTGCGCCGTCCTATCCGTCGCCCCGACCGTGACTCCGACGATGGCCCCGGCCGTGGCCCAGCGGGCCGACCGGACCCCAAAGGCGAACCGATGATCCGGCGACTGCACCACGTCCAGCTCCTGGGCCGACGCGAGCAGCTGCTCGAGACGGTCGAGTCGCTCCAGCGAGCCGGGGTCGCAGAGGCGACGCCATCCGGGGCGCCAGCC
Source organism: Nocardioides sp. Soil777 (assembly GCF_001428425.1). Taxonomy (NCBI): domain Bacteria; kingdom Bacillati; phylum Actinomycetota; class Actinomycetes; order Propionibacteriales; family Nocardioidaceae; genus Nocardioides; species Nocardioides sp. Soil777. The sequence goes on along the minus strand of NZ_LMSN01000009.1, from coordinate 42,561 downwards.
GGGGCGGCATTCGGGGCGCCGACCAGCAGCGGGGACAAGGTTGCAGACCCGGTTGCAGACCCGGTTGCGGACAAGGGTGAGGACCCTATGACCAGGCGCGACCTGCTGTCGCGGGTGCAACGCCTGCTGGAATGGGCACCGTCAGATGCCCCGCTGGCACGCGAGTTACCACGCCCGGGCGCGGACGCCGCACCGGTGGACCCGCGCGACGCCGACGTCGACATCGCGACGCTCGAGCTCGAGGTCGAGTCCCTGCGCGGGGCCCACGCCTCGCTAGAGGAGGAGCGCGACAGTTTGGCGCGCTACGTGGACGTCCTTACCCAGCTCGAAACCCTCGTGCCGGAGCTGACCTCGCTCTCCGATGCCGAGCTCGAGCTGCTGGGACTCGCGATGACCGCGCTGGTGCTCGACGACCCGGCCGGGTCCGTGGTCGGACTGCTCGAGACCCAGCTGCGGCAGCTCGTCGGCGACGGCTTCATGTTCCGCAGCACCGACGCCGGCCGCACCCGCGGCTGCCTCCTGGTGGTGGCCCGCGACCGGCTGCCCGAAGTCCTGGGTCTCATGGGCGCGGATGAGATCAGCCGGGTCGAGGTGCCCGAGGACTACGCCCACCTGTCCCTGCACACCACGCTCGTGCAGATGCGCGCACGCCTGGTCGACCTCCAAGACGACCTCGACGCGATCCGCGCCGACCTCGAAGCGCTCTGGCTCCGCGAGGCCCCACGGCTGCGCGCCGCCGAGCATGCGCTGCTTGTGCTGACCGAACGCGACGCCGCGGTCGCGACCGCCTCACTCTCCGAGCGCACCTTCCTCCTGCGCTGCTGGATCCGGGCGGACCGTCGCCGCCAGGTCCGCGAGCAGCTCGACCGCGACGGACTCGCCGACGTGGCCGTCGTCAACGCCCCGGCGGGCGAGGTCCCCGGCCCCTCCCCGGTGGAGCTGACCGGACGCGCCGCATGGTCCCCCTACCGCCGCCTGGTCGGGTTCCTCTCCTGGCCCTCCCCGAACGGGCTGGACCCGACCGGACTGATGGCGATCTTCTTGCCGTTCCTCTTCGGTGTCATGGTCGGCGACGTCGTCTACGGCGCCGCGCTCGCCGGCATCGGCTGGTGGCTGCGCCACCGGGCACGCACGCACGACCGCGGCGGTGTGGAAGGCGGGGTGATGGACGACGCCGGCCGCGTCCTGATCGCCGGCGGTGCGTGGGCGGTGCTGTGGGGCGTGATGTTCGGCGAGGCGCTCGGCAGCCTCGGCAACATGTGGGGGATGCCGGCGCTGTGGTTCTACCGCGGCGGACCCGAGGCCCTCGAGCCCCTCCTGCTCTTCGCCGTCGCCCTCGGCTGGTCCCACATCGTGCTCGGCCTGACCCTCGGCCTGGTGACCGCGCTGCGCCGTGGCGACCGGCACCGCACCCTCGAGGTGGGCGGCACCCTGGCCGTCCTGCTCGGCGCGACCGCGGCCATCGCGGCCGCCATCCTGAACGCCCCCTCGTGGGTCACCCTCGCCGCGCTGGTCCCCGCCGTCGTGGGACTCGTGGCCACCAGCTCCGTGCACGGCCCCATCGGCGCCCTCCTCGGCCCACTCGAGCTCATCGGCACGGTCGGCAACGTCTTGTCCTACCTCCGGGTCGCCGCGGTGGGACTCGCCTCGGTCTACCTCGCCAACGTCGCCAACGAGCTCGCCACCGAGCTGCCCCTCCTCATCGGACTGTTCGTCGCCGTCCTGCTGCACCTGCTCAACCTGGGCCTGGCGGCGTTCAGCCCGATGGTCCAGGCCCTGCGACTGCACTACGTCGAGTTCTTCAGCAAGTTCCACGACGGCGAGGGCCAGGCCTTCCAACCCCTCGGCGCCCACGGGGCCCTCAACCCCCGCGCACTCCTGACCCCACCCCGCGACCGACCGCTCGGCCCACTCCTCACCCCAACCTTCGACCCGGTCGGCGTCCCGCCGCACGGCACCACCAACGGCGTCCGCATCGCCGACGCCACCCACGAAAGGTGACACACATGGAAACCGGACTCATCGCCCTCGGAGCAGGACTCGCCGTCGGCCTCGCCGCCCTCGCCACCGGCTACGCCCAGGCGCGCATCGGCGCAGCCGCCATGGGAGCCATCGCCGAGAAGCCCGAGCTCGCCGGTCGGGCCATCCTGCTCGTGGCCATCCCCGAGACGCTCGTCATCCTGGGCTTCGCGGTCGCGGCCATGATCGTGCTCCTGCTGGGCGGCTGACATGACCCTCCAGGCGCTGCTCGAGACCATGGAGCACGACGGTCGTCGCGACCTGGCCGACGTGCTCGCCCGGGACGAACATCGCGCCCGCGAGATCCTCCGGGAAGCCCACCAGGCGGCCGAGCGCGACCGCCTCGGCATCCTCACCCGAGCCGAGTCGACCGCCCGCGACCAGGCGCTCCGCGTCCGCTCCACCGGGGCAGCCGCGTCCCGCGCCCACGTTCGCGAGGTGGTCGACGCCGAGCTCGAACGGGTGCGCACGGCTGCCGGAAAGGAGCTGCAGGAACTGGTCGGCACAGGCCACGGGACTGCGGCCACGCTCGACCTCCTCGACGAGGCGATGGCTCTCCTGCCCTCGGCCACCTCCTGCACGGTCGATCCGGCCCACCTGGACGCCGTACGCCGCCACCGGCCCTGCCTCGTCGTGGAGACTGGACCCGTGGGGGTCGGCGTCGTGCTGCGCGACGCCCAGGGGCGAGCGGTGCACAACACCGCCGAAGGACGCCTTGACGCGGCGTGGCCGCTGCTGCGCCCGGTGCTGCGCGACGCGGTGTGCGAACCGCACCCGGAAGTGGACCCCGAAGCGGACGCGAAAGCTGACGCGGAAGTGGTCCCGGAGGTGGACCCGCGATGACGGCACCGCTGTACGTCGCCGGCTCGACGGCCTTGCGGGCCCGGATGTCGCGCCTGACCCCGGACGGAGCAGGCCAGGGTGATCGCGAGGAGAGCGAGGAGATGCGTCGGCTGCCGCAGCTGTTCGTGGGCGAGGCACGCGCGGTGGCACAGGTGCTGACCGGACGACACGACCTGCGCGACGCCCTCGCGCTGCTGCGCGGCGCGGCCTCGGGCCTCCCGCCTGAAGACCGGCTCCGGGGGGTGCGCGCGGTCGGTGCCATCACCCCCGAGCGGGCCGCCGAGCTCGCCCACACGCGGGACGAGGCGGGCGTCGTCGCCCTCCTCGAACGGCTGCGGCTGCCGACGCCGGCCACGGCGGCGGCCCTGCCTCGGCTGTGGTCACGCTTCGAGCTGCACCGCGACGTCGAGGAGCTCGAGCTCGCAGTGACGGCCACGGCGCACGCCGAGTGGGGCGAACGCGCGGCCCACCCGCGTTCGCGTCCCGTCGCGGACCTCCTCGCCCGCGAGCGGGACCAGCGCAACCTGCTCATCGCGCTGGCCCGGTCGGACGTCGACCCCGGCCGGCTGATGCCGCTCGGGCGCCTCGGCGTCCGCGACCTGGAGCACGCGATCACTGGGCGCTGGGCTCCCGTTCTCGGCGTCTACCCACGCTGGCGGGCCGCCGCAGCGGCGTACGAGTTGCACGGGGATCTCGGCCATCTCGACCGGGACCTGCACGACGAGGCCACCGCCGGCGCCGCCGCGCGGCTACGTCGCGGCGACGCCGAGAGCGCCGACCCGCTGGTGGGCTACGTGCTGCTGCTCGAGGAGCGTGCCCGCCGGCACCGCCGAGCCGGACTGATCCTCGTCACCGGCGGAGCGGACCGGAGGACCCCGTGACGAACGCGCTTACCCCCTCAGCGCCACGGATGGACTCAGAAGTGGACTCGGAGGTCGTCGTGGTGGCTCCGCGAGACGTCGACGCGGGCTTCCGCCTCGCGGGCGCCGCGACCGTGGTGCCCGAGCCCGGCCCGGACGGGGAGATGGAGGACGGGATGGACGGCGAGGTCGGTGCGGACGCCGTCAATCGAGCGGTCGAGACAGCCGTACGCCTGCCCGGCGACGGCCGTGCGGTGGTCCTGGTGCACCACGACGCGTGGACGCGACTGCCGGTCGCTGCGCGCGATGCCTGGGCCGAGCGCACCGACGTCCTCGTGGTCGGCCTTCCGCCCGACGCCCCGGCCGTGGACACCGAGCCCCACGACCAGCTCCAGCGACTGCTCGGACGAGCGGTCGGCTACGAGATCAGCTTCGTCCCTGAAGGAGACCACCCATGAGCACGACACCCACCACGATGCCGAGCACGACACACGGCGGCGTGCCGGCCGGTTCCGGCGACCAGGTTGGGACGGTGGTGCGGGTCTCGGGCCCAGTCCTCGAGGTCACGGGCCTACCCGCTTGCCGACTCTACGACGTGGTCAAGGTCGGCCCGCAGGCCCTGCCCGGGGAGGTGATCCGCCTCGACGGCGCCCTGGCCACGGTGCAGGTCTTCGAGGACACCTCGGGGCTGCGCGCCGGTGACCCCGTGACCGGCACCGGGGGACCGCTGACCATCGAACTCGGCCCCGGGCTGCTCGGCACCGTGTTCGACGGTACCCAGCGCCCGCTCGCCGCCCTGAACGCCGAACACGGCATCTACATCCCGCGCGGCGCCGACCTGCCCGGCCTCGACCGCTCCCGGACCTGGGAGTTCCTGCCGTCCGCGGTAGCGGGCGACCGCGTAGAGGCGGGGGACCAGCTCGGCACCGTGCAGGAGACCGCGGCGCTGCGCCACCGCGTCCTGGTGCCGCCGGGCGTCCACGGCGTGGTGGAGCACATCGCTGAGGGGTCGCACCGCGTCGACGAGGTCATTGCCCGCGTCCAGGGCCACGACGTGCAGATGCTGCAGCGCTGGCCGATCCGCCGGCCCCGTCCCGTGCGAGGACACCAGGCCCTGCGCCGCCCGCTGCTCACCGGCCAGCGGGTCCTCGACAGCCTCTTCCCGATCGCCCTCGGCGGCGCCGGCATCATCCCCGGCGGGTTCGGCACCGGCAAGACGGTCCTCGAGCAGGCGATCGCCAAGCACGCCGAGGCCGACGTGGTGGTCTACGTCGGGTGCGGCGAGCGGGGCAACGAGCTGACCGAGGTGCTCGAGGAATTCCCGCAGCTCTCCGACCCGCGCACCGGTCGCCCCCTGATGGAGCGGACCGTGCTCGTGGCCAACACCTCCAACATGCCGGTCGCGGCCCGCGAGGCCAGCGTCTACCTCGGCATCACGATGGCCGAGTACTACCGCGACCAAGGCCTGCACGCCGTCCTGCTCGCCGACTCCACCAGCCGCTGGGGCGAGGCACTGCGCGAGGTGTCGGGTCGTCTCGGCGAGATCCCGGCCGAGGACGGCTACCCCGCCTACCTCGCCACCCGCCTCGCGGCCTTCTACGAGCGCGCCGGGCTCGTCGACTGCCTCGGCTCCACCCCGCGTAGCGGGTCGGTCACCGTCGTCGGCGCCGTGTCGCCCGCAGGCGGGGACTTCTCCGAGCCCGTCACCCAGAACAGCCTGCGCGTGGCCGGATGCTTCTGGGCGCTCGATGCGAGCCTGGCCCGCAGCCGCCACTTCCCGTCGATCAACTGGACACGCAGCTACACCACCTACCGGCTGGGCGAGTGGTTCGACGAGCACGTCGCCGAGGACTGGTCGCGCCTCAGCGCCTGGGCCGTCCGCACGCTGCAGGAGGAAGGGAGCCTCCTAGAGGTGGTCAGCCTCCTGGGCGTGGAGGCGGTAGCGCCGCCCCAGCGAGTCACCCTGCGCGTGGGCCGCATGCTCCGCGAGGACTACCTGCAGCAGAACTCCTTCGACCCCGCCGACGCCAGCTGCCCGCCGGCCAAGCAGGTCACGATGCTCAGGCTGATCAACGCCGCCGAGGAGGCCATGACCGCCGCGCTCGCCGCCGGGCGACCCGTCGCCGACGTCGTCGCCCACCCCGTCCTGCGCACGGTCGCCACAGCACGTGGCTGGCCGGTCGACGACACGCTCGAGCGACACCTCGACGACGCCGTCTCGACCATGCACGCCGCACTCACCACCAAAGAGCGCACTACCGAGGAGCGCGCTACTGAGGAGCGCGCGGCACTCACCACCGACGAGGAGGAGCAGCGATGACCACGCTGGACAGCTCCAAAGACAGCCCGGAAGACACCGCGGACACGATCACCCGCGCGCGGGACGCCGTCGCCGCCGCGCCGGTGGGCATCCTGCCCACGATCGAGATGCGCGACGTACGCCGGGTGGCCGGGCCGCTGCTGCTGGTCGAAGGCGCCGAGGCCGTAGCGTTCGGCGACGTCGTCACCGTCGTCACCGACGACGGCCATGAACGCGACGGCCAGGTCCTCGAGGTGGACCGCTCCCGTGCCGTGGTACAAGTGCTCGGCGGCACCGAGGGCATGGGCCGGGCCAACGTCGCCGTTCGCGCGCGGTTCCGCGCAGCGGTCACCGGCGTCGGGACCGACGTACTGGGACGCGTCCTCGACGGTGCCGGGCGCCCGCGAGACGGTCGGCCGGAGCCCACCGCCGAGGCGTACCGACCGGTGAACGGGCTGCCGCTCAACCCCGTCGCGCGGATCCACCCCGACCAGTTCATCGAGACCGGCTTCTCGGCCATCGACGGGCTCAACACCCTGGTCCGCGGGCAGAAGCTGCCCATCTTCACCGCGGCCGGGCTGCCCGCCGCCGAGGTCGCCGCCCGGATCGCCACCCAGGCCCGGGTCGCCGGCGAGCGCAGCCACCACAACGAGGCCAACGAGGACGACGAGACCGAGGACGTGGTGGTCGTCTTCGCCGCGATGGGCGTCACGCGTCGCGAGGCCGACTTCTTCCGTGACCAGTTCGCCGCCAGCGCCTCGGGGCACCGCAACGTGCTGCTGCTCAACCTGGCCGACGACCCCACCATCGAGCGGCTGCTCACCCCCCGGGTGGCGCTGACGCTGGCCGAGTACCTCGCCTTCGAGAAGCACCTGCACGTCCTGGTGATCCTCACCGACATCACCGCGTACTGCGAGGCGCTGCGCGAGATCGCCGCGGCCCGCGAGGAGATGCCGGGACGGCGCGGCTACCCCGGCTACATGTACACCGATCTGGCCTCCCTCTTCGAGCGGGCGGGGCGGGTGCACGGCTCGGCCGGGTCCTTGACCCAGCTGTCGCTGCTGACCATGCCCGACGGCGACATCACCCACCCGATCCCGGACCTCACCGGCTACATCACCGAGGGACAGGTGGTCCTCTCGCGCGACATGGCCGGACGCGGCGTCGACCCGCCCTTCGACGTCCTCCCGTCGCTGTCGCGGCTGATGAACGCCGGCGTCGGCGCGGGGCGTACGCGGGCCGACCACCGGGGTCTGGCCGACCAGCTCTACGCCTGCTACGCCCGTGGGGTCGAGGTGCGGCGCCTGGTCTCGATCGTCGGGGAGAGCGGCCTGACGGTCGAGGACCGCCGCTACCTCGCGTTCGCCCGCCGCTTCGAGGAGGAGTTCGTCGGCCAGGGCGAGGCCCGGCGGACCATCACCCAGACCCTGGACCTGGGCTGGGAGCTGCTCGGCGACTTCGAGCCCGACGAGCTCGGCCGGGTCGGGGCCAAGCACCTCGCCCAGTACCACCGCGCCACCACCACTGAGCGCACCGTCGAGAGCACCGCCAAGAGCACCGCCAAGAGCACCGCCAGGAGCCAGCCATGACCGCGACACCCGTCCCCAGTACCACCCCGCGCGGCACCCCCCCCAGCAACCCGCACGCCGCCAGCGCCGAGGAGGTCGCCGCAGCACTGGAGGTCGACCCCGCACAAGGCCTGAGCAGCCAGGAGGCCCAGAGGCGGCTCGACCGGTTCGGCCACAACCAGCTGGCCGAGCCCGTACGCCGACCGGCGCTGCTCCGCTTCCTCGACCAGTTCCGCAGCGTCTTGATCCTGGTGCTCATCGGTGCCGCGGTCCTCGCGGGCCTGGTGGGGGAGATCAAGGACACCATCGTGATCGCCGTGGTGCTCCTCATCAACGCCAGCATCGGGTTCTTCCAGGAGCAGCGGGCTGAGAAGAGTCTGGAGGCGCTGCGCAACATGCTGAGCCCCTCGGCGCGGATCCGGCGCGACGGGCGGACCCTCGTCCTCGACGCCAGCGACCTCGTGCCCGGCGACGTCGTCCTGCTCGAGGCGGGCGACCGGGTGCCCGCGGACGCGCGCCTGGTCCTCGCCTCATCGGTGGAGGTCGACGAATCAGCGCTGACCGGTGAGTCCCAGCCCGTCCCCAAACGGGCCGACTCGACCGTAGAACACGATGCCCCCCTCGCGGACCGCGACAGCATGGTCCACATGAACACCGCGGTCACCCGCGGACGGGCCGAGGCGGTGGTGACCGCCACCGGCATGAAAACCTCCGTCGGCGCCATCGCCGAGATGCTCGCCACCGGCGAGGAGCCACAGAGCCCGCTGCAGCGGCAGCTCGACTCCCTGGGCAAGCGGCTGGCCGTGATCGGTCTCGTCGCCGTGACGGTCTACGTCGCGCTGGCCCTGGCGCGCGGCGAGGCCCCCTCCGACATCGCCCTGCGGGCCGTGGCGCTCGCGGTGGCGACCGTCCCGGAGGGCCTGCCGGCCGTGCTGGCGCTGACGCTCGCGCTCGGCGTGCACCGGATGGCGGGCCGCAACGCGATCGTCAAGCGGCTGGCCTCGGTCGAGACACTGGGCTCGGCCACGGTCATCTGCAGCGACAAGACCGGCACCCTCACCCTCAACGAGATGACCGTCCGCGAGGTACGCGTGGGCGAGGCCGTGCTCACGGTCCACGGCCAGGGGTACGACACCGACGGCGAGGTCCTCGACTCCGACGGCGCGCAGGCGAGCCTGCCGCCGCTGCTTCTCGACGCACTGGCGCTGTGCAGCGACGCCGAACTCACGGCGGGCCGGGACGGGGACGGGGATGGGGATGGGGATGGGGATGGGGATAGCGCCGGCATCATCGGCGACCCGACCGAGGGTGCGCTGGTCGTGCTGGCCGCCAAGGCGGGGCTCGACGTGACGGCGCGCCGCCAGGAGTGGCCGCGGTCGGCGGAGATCCCCTTCGACGCCGACTACAAGTACATGGTCACCTACCACGACGAGGGACCCGCGTCCCGCGTGCTGGCCAAGGGCGCGGCTGATGTGCTGCTGCGGCGATGCGACTCGTGGCTGCTCGACGGTGAGGAGGTCGTGCTCACCGCCTCCGACCGGGACCGGCTCGACGACGCCATCGCGGCGATGGGGGAGCGCGGGCTGCGCGTGCTGGCCGTGGCCACCCGTCTGGTCGAAGCACCGTCGGCCGAGCCCCACTCCGACGTGTCGTCGCTGACCCTGCTCGGCCTGCTCGGGATCGCCGACCCACCGCGGCCCGAGGCGACCTCGGCGGTGGCACTGTGCCACCGGGCCGGCGTGGGGGTGAAGATGATCACCGGCGACCACGTCGCGACCGCCGTCGCCATCGCCCGCGAGCTCGGCATCGAGGGCCGCGCGATGACCGGCGCCGAGCTCTCCGAGCTGTCGACCGAGGAGCTGGCCGACGTCGTCGACGAGGTGGCGGTGTTCGCCCGGGTCTCTCCCGAGCACAAGGTCGCCATCGTCAAGGCGCTCACCGCGCGCGGACATGTCGTGGCCATGACCGGTGACGGCGTCAACGACGCAGCAGCCCTGCGCTCGGCGCACATCGGCGTGGCCATGGGCCTGACGGGAACCGAGGTCACCAAGGAGGCCGGCGACGTCATCCTCACCGACGACAACTTCACCACCATCGTCGGCGCCGTCGAGGAGGGCCGCTCGATCTACGACAACGTGGTGAAGTTCGTGCGTTTCCAGCTCTCCACCAACATGGGCGCGATCTCGACCTTCCTCGGTGCCTCGGTGATGGGGCTGCCGGCTCCGCTGACCGCCGTGCAGATCCTGTGGGTGAACATCATCATGGACGGCCCGCCCGCGATGGCGTTGGGCGTGGACCCCGCACGGCCCGGGATCATGTCCGAGCCCCCGCGTCGCAGTGGCGACCAGATCCTCTCCCCGGCGCGACTGATCAGGCTGGCCCGCGTGGGCCTGGTGATGGCGATCGGCACACTCGCAGTCCTCATCCTCGCCCGCGAGGAGTGGGGCGAGGCCGTCAGCCTGACCATGGCTTTCACCACCTTCGTGCTCTTCCAGCTCGTCAACGCCCTCAACGCCCGCGCGGAGCACGTCACCGTGTTCGCACCGCACACCTTCACCAACCGATGGCTGTGGGTGTCCCTGACGACGGTAGCCCTGCTGCACGTGGCCGCCGTGCACACGCCGTGGGGCCAGGCGATCTTCGACACCGTCGCCCTCACACCCGAGCAGTGGGGGATCTGCATCACGGTGGCGTTGTGCGTGCTCCTCGTCGAGGAGCTCGTCAAGCTCGGCCACCGCTGGGGCTCGCGTCGGCGGGACGGCTGAGGACGACCCAGGACATACGAAACCAGAATCGCGTAGCATGAGTCGTCATGACGCGCGACGACTGGACCTTCCTGTCCAACCACGGCCACGTCCTGGTCGCCCTGGCGCGCAACCCGGACGCACGGACCCGCGACATCGCCGACGCCGTCGGCATCACCGAGAGGGCGGTGCAGCAGATCGTCGCGGACCTGGTAAAGCACGGCTACGTGGACAAGGACAAAGTCGGTCGGCGCAACCGATACCGGGTCACCCGCGACTCCCACTTCCGCCACGACCTCGAATCCGGAGTCACCATCGGCGCCTTCGTCGACCTCGTCAACAAGACCACCGCCACCCCTTGACATACGAACTGCGCTTCGTGATAAACTGATCGCACATCAGGGTTGGGGAGTACCCCACCTCCGGTCGCACGTCACCACGGCTGATCAGCCCGACTGATCGGCCCGGCGACCGGGTTCCACACCGGGACGGGAGAGACCACTCCTGATCACCATCCGGGCAACGCGGCCCGGACCGACGACAACGGTGGTGATCAGCATGGACGACCTTTTCATCCTCTTGGCAGTGATTCTCTGGTTGGGCCTTTGGTGGGCTCGTGACGTCGGTTGGATCGGCGTGCGTCGCGGACAGGGGGTCGCTGCGGCTCGGCGCAACCGGCGACATGCGTCCTCCGGGTCCGTGCCCGACGGTGGCCCCGACGGCCCGTACGTCGACGCGGGGGGGAGGCGTCCATGATGCTCCTCAAGCTGCCTGTAGCTGCGATGCCCGAGAGCGGCGACCCGTTCCACCCCCACGTGCGACTGCCGGTTTCGGGTGCTTTGTCACGCCAGGACCTGCACCAGGTTGCAGGTCACCTCCGGGACGAGGGCTGCGTGCACGTGACCCTGACGATCCCGCACCGAGGACTGCTCGCGTTCATGCGGCGGCGTAGCGCCTCCGGGGCGGATACGGACGTGCGCGATCGTCTCGCAGACCTCGCCTGGGTCTTGGGACCCGACGCGAGTCGCGTGATGGTGAGGTTCCAAAACCGTCCGGGCGCGCTGAGGGGGTGGTGGGAGGCGTGGGCGTGGCGGCGCGGGGTCGGCGGACCTGGACGCCCATCGCAGCCCGAGCGTCCGCTCGACGAGCTCGTGGCGCAGCCCGATCCCCACCCAGACGCGACGTCCCCCGAGAAGACTCGACGCTGCGAGGGCAGGCCTCACGTGCTCGCCGCCGCGGCGGAACCACTGGAGTGGGAGGTCATCGACGAGCTCCACCGCTGGGTGTCCGTCGGATGCGAGGTCCACTTGGCGCTGACGGTGCCTCCTCGCTCACCGGTGTCGCGCGAGCCTGAGCTGCACCTCTTGTGGGAACGACGCATGGCACTCGACGTCGCCGACCGCGAAGGGGAGGTTGCCCAGCTGTGGCCGGGAACCCCGCTCGTGCGGATCGACGTCGTCAGGACCAACTTCACGGCGGGCCGGAGTCGATGGACACGTCAGTTGGTCAGACCGAAGCGATGACGGTCCGCGAGCGGCGTACCACCGCACCGCAGCATCCGGAAGGAGAAGCATCATGATCCACGGTGACAGTCGCGGCGCCTCAGTCCACGCCCCCGATATGGAGGAGTCGACCCTCCCCACGGATGCCGACCACGTCGTCGGCGGCGGCCGAGCCATCCCGCGAGACCTCACCCCGGAGGCTGCCGCGCATCTGACCGCGGCCGGTGGTGACCCCTGCATCTCCGTGCTGATGCCGACGACCCCGGCTGCACGGATGGCGATCGCGGACCGCGAACGCCTCGCAGGCCTGCTCCTCGACGCCGAGCGACGCCTCGACGATCAACCGTTGGGTGACCGCGAGCGGTTGATGTGCGAACTGCGGCGACAGGCCCGCATCGCCCAGGACTCGATGACGCAGAACGCTCTCGGGCTCTTTGTCAGTCACAGCGTGTCGCGAGCCTGGGCTCTTCCGGTGGCGGTCCATCAGAAGGTCGTGGTCGAGTCCACCTTCGCCACCCGTGACCTGCTCCGGGCGCTGCACCGGACCCCGCCGCACCTGGTCCTACGCGTCGACGACTTCGGAGCTCGCGTGTACTGGGTTGCCGCACACGTCACGCTGCTCGACACGGTCGAGCGCCTCCCCGTAGGCACTGCGCGGCTGGTGGCCTCGCCGAACCTCCACAGGTCGGACCCAAGATCGGGTCTCGGGCGCGCCGCGGAGCGCGGGGCCGGCGACCGAACCGACCTGCTCGCCCGGATCGATACCTGCATGGCACGCCTATGCGAAGAGCGTCCGGCTCCGCTCGTGCTGGCCGGCGACGCGGCACTCGTGAACGAGCTGAAGAACAGTGCGCGGTGGCTGCATCGGCTCGCGGGCGCCGTTGTCGGCCCCACGGCCCACAACCCGGACCAGTTGTTCAGCGCATCAGCATTGTGTCTGGAGGATTACCTGCACCGACGTGGTCAGCAGACGCTGGAGAGCCTGCGCGAGGCTGCCGTCAACGATCCCGAACAGGTAGTAGCCGGGCTGGACCAGTGCTGGATGGCCGTGGCAGACCGGACCCCGGGCACCCTCGTGGTCGAACAAAGTTACGTCCACCCCCGACTACCCGGAGAAGGTGGGGGGCCTGTGTCGCACGACCTGATTGACGACCTCCTCGAGCACGCCATCCAGGCCGGCAACCTTATCGCCTTCGTCGACGACGCACAGCTGCATGAGTTCGGGGGAATCGCCCTCCTGAGGTCCAGGTGAACGGAAGCCGCAACGCTGCTTGCCCGTCACCGCAACGCAGCGCGCGAGGTGCGACCCAAGTGCGCCTATATCCGACATCCCACACGACTAGGAGCCCACGTGAGCGTCAGCCGACCGGGAGCCGATGGCGGCCACCCCACTGAACCCCGGCCGCAGTCCCCGGCACGCAAGGACTCCTCACCACTGGCACCATCTCGAGACATCGGATGGCTGTTGACCCTGCTGAGCGCGGTGGGAGCGCTGTGGTCCTCGTGGGGGCTGTTCCCCAACGATCCGGTGGGTAACACTGCTGGGTCCTGGGTCTCTGCCGCAACGACCATCGCCATCATCGGCACCATGTGGTTGCGCGCGACCGACGCCTCGTCGGCAGTAGCAGTCACGGCGCTAGCAGGTGGAACACTGCTACTCCTCGGCGCACTTCGCGACTACCCCACCTCCGTCACCGTCACCATGGTGGGCGGTGGCGCCGGCATCGTCGTGGGCGCGATCATGCAGATTCGTCACGCCCCCGGAACGCGTTAGGCCCACGCACTTCTGAACGCCGGGGACAGCCCACCCCGCCGCAGAAGGAACGCCATGGCCCACGAGACATCCGCACCCACTGATCAGTCGCCAGGCATGACGAGACCTCCGGCCCTGCGGCGCGTCTTGGAATCGACGCCACATTTGGCCGCCATCGGATCGATCCGTCATTGCCTTGGTGGTCTGCGCCGCCACGTTCGCCTGGGCAGGTGGAAAGGCGGTCCAGTTCTTCGCAGCTGTGACCTCTCGCACTGGCACGCGGGAGGACGCCTTGCTCTACCTTTTCGAGAGCATCGACACGATCCTCGCCGGTGTCGTGCTGCTCCAAGTGGGCTTGGGATTGTGGGAGCTCTGTGTCGGCGACTTGGCCTTGCCGGAGAGTCTGGCAACGCACACTTTCGACGAACTCGAAGCCAAGGTCGCCGGAACCTTGGTGCTTGTGCTGGTGGTGCGCTTCTTGGAGGAACTCGTCCAGGACCCAGAGCCGCAACAGTTGCTCGCGACGGGCATCGCGGTCACTCTCGTCGGCGGGCTCCTGGTCCTTGTCATGCGCTGGCGCCACTGAGCGGCGCCTACTGGCGCCGTTCTACTGGGACTGTCCCATGAGCGATCGTCGCTCGGAGGGTGACCGGTGCGGGATCCGCTTGCATGACTTCTCCTCACCGGGGCGGTTTCAACCGGGTCTCAGAACTCTTCTTTGAGTTTCGGGGGGACGCTGTTTGACCTGCGCAAACGTGGCGCGAGCTGCCGCGTCCCCCCGGGTTCGGAGGGCCCGGGGGGACGGATAGGGGGACGCTGAGCCGCCACGCTGCGGCCCGTGACCAAAGTCCGTGGCGTCAGAGTGTCCGATTCGTGCGCGCCACGGTTGCTTATCCGTGGCGTGAGGATGTTGCGACGACTGCTGGCTCGCGCCTCGCGGCACGAAAGGACATGGTCATGGCCGGTTGCCAGACTGGTCCTCGTTCCTCAGGTCGGGGTGCTCGATCGTCTTGAGGTAGCGGGTGGCGCCTTCAACGCTGAGCCCGAAGAGGTCGTAGATGCGGCGTACGTCGCCGCCGGTGGCATGGATCTCGTGCAGTATGCGGTCCTCTCGCAGGGCGCGCGGGCGAACGCGGCTGTCCCTCCAAGGAAAGGACGGACCGCCGGGGACGAGACGCGGCGCGGTGCGTCGGTTGATGAGCAGGTGCGGGTTCGCGGTGGCCGGCCAAGTGCGGCTGCGGTGGTCGAGCCAGGCGCTCAGCCGGGTCCTCACGGGTGCGGCGAGCGGGATGTCGCGGCCCTCGAGGTGGAGCCGACCGTCCACGATGTCGGTCAGCTGCAGCTCACGGACCTGCCTGCCGGTCAGGCCATGGAAGGCCACCAGAGCGACAGCGAGCGCCACGGCCGGGTTCGGCGAGTCCAGCTCGGCGCGGATCAAGGCGGGGTCCAGCGGCAACGGAAGATTCGTGGCGACGCGAGTGAGGTCGACGCCCTTCATGGGGTTGGTGAAGACGAGTCGGCGGGCCTTGAGGATCTTGAACAGCGACTTCAAGCCGATCTCGGCGAAGTGGCGGTGGCTGGTGCCAGCGGGCAGGGTCGCGAGGGCGGCCACGATGTCGTCCTCGCTGATCTCGGCGAACGACTGGCACCCGGCTTCGACCCACCTCTGTACGACGGGCGCGAGGCCCTGGATGTGGATCTCGACGGTCTCGGGTTCGCGGGGCAACTGGCGAGGTGCGTGTCGAGAGCCGCCGAGCATGACCTGAAGCCACAGCTGGAGGTGCTCCCGCATGGCGTCCGGGAGGGCTCCGGACTCGATGAACTTGACGCTGAAGTACCGCTCGACCCGGGTCGGGACGTCCTCGATCAGGAGCCCGGCTTCGGCGAGGACGTCGAGGGTGGAGGTGATGGTGCCGTCGTAGCGGCGCAACGCCACGACGTCACTGGCGCGGACCTTCGCGGTGGGAGTAGGTCGCAGGATCTGCAGCAGCCGCAGGGACTGGATCACGGCATTGCGCTGCCTGACGCTCCAGCCGTAGCGGCGGGCATGGTCGGCGACGATGGCCGCGCAGTACCGGGTCGGGTCGCTGTCCTCGACCAGGATTCGTTGGCGCAGCACCTCGGGGTCGGGGTCCATGTCGAACAGGGTCAGCTGTTCGAGCGCATCGTCGTCGAAGCTGGTGCCGGGCTGGTAGGGCAGCTGGTTCTTGTTCTTTGTCGACTTTCGGCCATCCCAGCGGACGTGGTCGGGCAGCGGTGTCGCGCGACGCTTGAAGACCATGTTGGCGAAGAACAGTTGCTGACTGTGCTTGTTCGTCGCGGCGACATCGGGTGCTCGGCCGGGCTCCTGTTGGAGGCGGGCGTTCTCGAGGCACAGGCGGCAGGCCTGTCGGTCGCTGACGTGGCCGGTGCGGCCGCAGTAGGCGCAGGTGCCCTTCGGGTAGTGGCTCTGCCACCAGCGGCAGGACCAGCAGGTCCAGTTGTGGCGGGGGTAGACGCCCCAGGCCAGGCAGCCCTTGCAGGATCCGATGTGCTCGGGGCTGCGGGGATGGCACCCGCTGCACAGCCCCTGGCTGAAGTAGTCGGTGCGGGATCGGCACCGGCCGCACGGTGGAGCTACGAATGGGCCGCCAGGCAGGCACTGATAGCAGAAGTCGACCCGGGGGCTGGTCCACGCGACGCGGTTGCTCTGGCACCGGTTGCACTTGGGCGGCAGCCGCAACGCCGCGTTGGGGCCGGGCGCCGGCATGCGGTGCTCGTCCTTTCGGTGGGCGATGGGTGTGCGGGCTACAGCGGTGGGGTCGAACGGGGCTTGCCGAGCCGCGGTGTGACCGCCGGTGGCGTGCCGCCGTTGCCGTTCGGATCGCCGTCCCCGTTTCCGCCGTTGGCTGTGTCGGTGTTGCGGGGACGGCGCGCGGCGACCTTGCCTGGCTCTACTGCCATCAGGTCGTTCGGGGTGCATTCGAGCACGGCGCACAGGACGTCGAGCTCTTCGAGGCGCATCGTCGGCGGGGTCCCTGCCCACCACGACGACATCTTTCCGGCGGAGATCTCGAGCCCCGCATCTGCCAGCATCCGCCGCAGTTCTGCTGACTTCCAGATCCCTCGTTCGGCGGCCCGTAGCCGCAGGCTCCACTGCATCTGGATCCTCTCCTTCAGTGCATCAGTCGGGTCAGTTTGGTCAGTCGATCTGGAGGCCCAGGCGGGCCTCAATGCGGTCGCTCGCGCTGTTCCACGCGCGCTCGATGTGGTCACTGCGGACGTGGAGGTAGCCCGACGTCGTCGCCAGCCACTGGTGCCCAAGGAGTTCCTGGAGCGCCTTGATGTCCATCCCGGCCGCGTACAGCGACGAGGCGCAGTAGTGCCGCAGCACGTGTGGCGTCATCCGTCCCGACCACGCCGGCAACCACTCCTCGACCTGTATTCCCAGGGCGCGGCGCAGCGCGTTCGCACCGACACGTCCGCACCGGTCCAAGTCGCGGTCGAACCGCTCAGAGGGCAGCAGCGGCGCGTCCGGGTCGGCCCAATCCTCGCCGTACTGCGGGCGGACCTCGGCCAGCCACCAGTCAATCAACTGGTTCGCGCCGTTGATTCCGGGCACCAGCCGGGGCTTTGGGCCGCGGCCGCCCGAGCCCTTGCCGTGGCGGACGTGGAGCTTGCCGAACTCACCCAGATCGGGGCACCAGTCACGGATGTCGAGCATCACGGTCTCGTTGATCCGCAGCCCGAGTCGACGCCACAACGAGGCAGCGAAGTAGTCGCGGGCCGCCGGCAGGTACTTGCGTGCCTGAGGGACCGACCCGCGCCAGGCGGTGAACAGCGAGTCGATCTCCTCATCCGACGGCGGCACCCGGATCCTGCCCAGCGATGCCCCCGACTGGCGATTGAACTCATCGATCGGTTGCTCGACCACGACACGGGTGGTGCGGCGGATGGTGCCCTCGTAGCGGGCGATCACGAAGTCGTAGAAGCCCGACAGCGCGCCGGCCTTGCCCGCCCGAGTCGACACGCTGAGCCCCCGCCGGCGCTGCTGGGCCAAGAAGGCGTCCGCGTCCGCACAGGTTGCCTCCCACAGGGGAATCGACAGCGAACGAGCGAACTCGATGACGATCGCCCTGGTCGACCCGATGTGGCGGTCCGTCAGCCCTGCCGCGGACATCGCCAGCGCGTACTGGTCAACAAGCTCCTGCTCGAAGTCCGCGACTGCCTGCGCACCTATCAGTGCCGGATCAGCAGCGCTGCCACCCGGCAATGCCACCAAACCCATCAGTCACCGACTTCAAGCGAGGCGATCATGCGTCGACAGTACATCGAAACCGTCAGTCAGAGCGACAATCCTTCAATTCAGGTGCTGATGAGTGTCGAACCGGCACGACCTGCACGAACTCAGATCAGGGCCTCCAGGCGTCCGATCGAACCTGAGTTCCTAGAGACAGCTCCATGACGACCGCCATGACGCCCCGCCCGCTGCTCCTGCTCGCTCCCACCGTGATCCTCGTGCTGCTGGGTCCCGTGCTGTTGGTGGCGATGATCGCCGGCACCCGCCCCACCGCCACCGCCGGCTGCACCACCGACGACACCAACCCGGACACCGCGATCGAGGCGATCGCCGGTGTCGATCTCACGACCGAACAGGTGCAGGTAGCTACGCAGGCCGTCGCCGCGGTGCGTGGCTACCCGGCGACGAGGGACACACCGCGCGCAGCCGTGGTCGTTCTGGCCGCGGGCTACCAGGAGTCCCGGCTGCGGAACCTCGCGCACGGTGACCGCGACTCCCTGGGATACCTGCAGCAACGCCCCTCCCAGGGGTGGGGGAGTGCCGAGCAGGTCCGCGACGTCACCCACGCCACCACCTCGTTCCTCACCCGACTGGTCGCCGTCCCGGGCTGGCAGACCATGCGGGTCACGGACGCGGCCGCCGCCGTCCAACGGCCGGCCGATGAGTACCGCGACGCTTACGAGCAGTGGGGGCCGCTGGCCACGGCCCTCACCGCACGGCTCTGGGGCGCGGCGCCTTCCCTCACCACGCGGCTCACCACGCGGCTCACCAACCCGCTCACCAGACCGTCCGGCGCGCCGGGCCCGCGGGTGTACGCCGCACCGCCGCCCCCGGGTGCGGACGGCGGTGCCTCGTCCCTGACGATCGCGCACGCCAACATCAAGGCCAGCCTGTCGCCGGCCGCTTTCCGCGCCGACCTCCAGACGACGGTGGCCGGCGGCGCCGATCTGGTGTCCCTGAACGAGATGACCCCTCGGGGCGACCGCGAGATCACACCGCCGGGATACGCCGCGTTCCGCGCCCCGCCCACGGTTCCCGCCAGCCAGACCCGGTCCACGGCGGTGCTGTGGCGCACCGACCGGTGGAGCCTGGTCGCAGGGGGCCGTGAGCTCCTGGTCCCCGACGGTCCACAACGGTGGGACGCGGGACGCTCCGCTACCTGGGCCACCCTGCAGGATCCCCACGGCCGTCAGGTATCGATGGTCTCGGTGCACCACATGATCAACCCCGCCGTCCACGGACCCAACCCGCTGCGCCAGCGCCTCTACACGGCCGGGATGAGCACCCTCGCAGCCGTCGTGACGAGACTGGCGGCACGGGGCCCAGTATTCGTGGCCGGCGACTTCAACTCCCAGTGGTCGGCCCACGACCCGTGGGGCCCCCGGTCGGTCCTCGCCGACATCGGGATGCAGACCTCCATGGACCTACTCGGCCGCGAACCAACCCACCGGGGCGGCGGCACCATCGACTACGTCTTCTATCCCGTCGCGACCGCCACCCCGACCGCGCAGTCCACCCGGATCCTGAACTCCGACCACCGGCTGATGACCGCGACCTTCACCTGGCACGCCGCCCCCACCACGACCGCGAGTCCAGCCTGCGTGCCCCCGACGTCGGCGCCGGTGCCGGCCGACTGCGCGGCCGCCGGCGGTGCCGCCGAGGCTGGCCTCACCCCGGACGCGCTGCGGGTCATGCGGTGCGTGCTCACCGTGTTCGGCCCCCACACCGTCGGAGGCCTCGGAGACCGGCCCAACCCCAGCGACCACGAGACCGGCCGCGCCGTTGACATCATGATCGACCGGTGGGACACCGCGGCCGGCAACGAGGCCGGTTGGGCGATCGCACGCTGGGTCCGTTCCCGTGCCTCGGAGCTCGGCGTCACCTACGTCATTTTCGACGCCCACATCTGGTCACCGGACCGCGACGCCGAGGGCTGGCGTACCTACTCCCACCCCACCGGGGTCAGTAGCCCCACCCTGGACCACCTCGACCACGTGCACGTCTCGGTCCACGGCCATGCCGCCACAACCCTGACCTGATCCCGTGAGGGGCGCCCCGCTGCCGCACTCACCGTCGGCTGTCCGACCTGGCAGCGGCGTCCCCGCCTCTCCTGGCATGAAGGTGAGCATCGGGCACGGCATGGACGGCTCACCCGTTCATGTCCAGACAACGATTGACTGGGTGGTGGTCCTGCTGAGCGACCCAGGTCAGGGAAAGACGACGTTGGCCCGGTACCTGACCCGCTGGTGGATCGCCGATTCACGCCGCACGGCACGCATCTTCGCCACCCGGCCCCACGAGTACACCGACTTGATGACGGTCCGCTCGGTGGTGGTCCTCCCTCTTGTAGACGTCGACCGCGCACTCGTCGCGCCCTCCTCCGGCGAGCTCACGGTGATCGACACCGTGGACACGGTGCCGGTCCCCACCGCCAGACTCGTGGTTCATCGGCGGGTCCGCGCAGACGTCCTGACGATCGTCACCTCCAGCGGTCCTGGCGCCCGGGAGCTGGAGCCCGACGGGTGTCGCTGTCTCGGCCTGGTGCCGAGACCCCCCGGCGGGCGCCCGCTCACGGCGGCACCCCGGAGGAGCGACGGGTGGGACGGTCTTCAAGGACGGCTCGACTGGCCGAGCGACGTGGAGGCGGTGGTACCTGACATCCGGGGGGCGCGAGACCTCCCGGTCCACCGCTGGCAGGTCGTCGATCGCGCCGCCGGATGAGCATGCAGCGCAGTCGACACGACCGGTTCCGCGAGCACCCCGTCCCGCTGACGTGGGAGCTCCCGGTCTTGGCTGCCCTGGTCGGCCTCCTCATCGCGGCGATGACTCCGCTGGTGGTGCAGGGGCTCGCATGCTGGCTGAGCGGAGCGGCCTTCGCCTGGCCCACGGGACACACTCCCGCCGCGCTCGTCGGACTCGCGCAAGGACGCTTCGGCGTGGGACTCGCACCGGCGTCGGCCGACCGGCTGCCGGGTGACCCGGTGCTGTGGATCGCGACGGCGGTCGCCGAGGTGTCGCTCGTAGCGGGTGTCGTTCTGGTGACGTGCTGGATGCGGGGGGCCCTGGGGCTCAGCGGTCACCGGGGGCTGGCGACCGCTGCTCAGGCTCGGGCCGCTTTGGGCGCCGCGGCCCTGCGGCGTAGGGCCGCGGTCGTGCGACCCGACCTGTACGGCAGTAGACGAGCAACGCGCCTGACCGGATCTGCGCGTTCCGTGGTCGCGGGGGAGGAGCGACCGATGGGGAGGCCGTCTGGACGCACGCCCGGACGACGCGGCCGGTTCCGTCCGCACGACGTGGGCTGGCGCCTGGGCCGAGTGGGACTTCGCCGCAAGGACCTCTGGGTCCCGTACGACCGCACCACGTGTGCGATCGGGCCGCAGGGGTCGGGCAAGACCCTCGACGTGTTGGTCCCCGCGCTTCTCGACGCCCCGGGCGCTGCCCTGGTCACCCTGACCAAGCCCGACGACTTGTTCCTTACCCTGGCCGCGCGGCAGGAAGGTGGTCGACCGGTGGCAGTCCTGGACCCGTTCGATCTCGCTCCCGGAGTACCCGAGCTGGTGTGGGATCCCATCATCGGGTGTGAGGACTCGATGCTCGCCGAACGGCGAGCCAAGGCGTTCGCCGCCGGCACCGTGAAGGGGGCCGCCATCAGCGGTGGCGACCAGGCGGCTCGGTTCTACGCGGGGGAGTGCGCGAAGGTCCTGCAGGCCTACTTCCACGCCGCCGCGATCGGTGGGCTCGGACTCGAAGTGGTGCTGACATGGGTCGCCAACCCGCATCACCATCCCGAGCCCGAGGAGATTCTGCGGACCGACCCCGCTGCGGCTCCGCTGTGGGACGGGCTCCTGCGTGGCGCCTTGCAGGGGGACGAGCGCACGGCCGGTAACACCATCACCACCGTCCAGCAGGCTCTAGCGCTGTTCTTCCAGGCCGACATCCGTCGACGGTGCGTACCTTCACCCGGCCGGCCGGCCACTGACCTCAC
This sequence comes from Nocardioides sp. Soil777, assembly GCF_001428425.1. Lineage (NCBI taxonomy): Bacteria > Bacillati > Actinomycetota > Actinomycetes > Propionibacteriales > Nocardioidaceae > Nocardioides > Nocardioides sp. Soil777. The sequence continues at coordinate 20,709 of NZ_LMSN01000009.1, read as the reverse complement.
CGACCTGATCCGCGCCGGCGGGACCATCTACCTCCTTGGACGTGAGGACCCGTACGCGTCCGCGTCACCGTTGATGACTGCCGTCACCGAGCAAATCCTGGACACCGCCAAGCAGCTGGGCGAGACCGCCGAGCAGGGCCGCCTCTGTCCGCCGTTCCTCGCCTGCCTCGACGAGCTCCCGTCGACCGCGCCCGTCCCGACGCTCGCGACCCGGATGGCCAACGAGCGTGCCCTGGGCCTGTCGTTCCTCCTCGCCGCCCAGACGTGGCGACAGCTCGTCGTCTGCTACGGGGAGGATGAGGCCCGCACCATCTACGGCCTGAGCAACAACTTGGTGGTGTTCGGCGGAGGAAAGGACATCCACTTCTACCGCGAGCTCGCCGACCTGATCGGCCAGACCACCGTGATGCGAGTCAGCCACACCCGTCACGCACACGCAACGTCACGCTCGTGGAGTCCCACCGAGGTACCTGTCCTGCAACCAGGCGAGCTTCGTGCGATCCCGGACCGCCAGGCACTCGTGCTGTCCGAGACGCGGCAACCCATCATCGCCACCCTCGACCGCTGCGTGGAGAACGGCCGAGGAGCCAAACTGCTCTCCGCCCAGCACCATGCCCGTCGCAGCGCCCGGCGGGCACGCGACCGCAGGAGCGAGGCTGCGGACTCTGGTAGCGACGCGCGCCGTCTTGGGCTGCCGCGGTGAACTCGCGTTCGCGGTCGACGAGGGAAACCAGCCCGACGTGACGACCCAGCGACCGTCCTCGGAGAGGCCAGCGCCTCGTGACCGGTACGCGGCGCCCATGGTGGTGCCCTTCCCCGACCCCGGGCAGACCCTGACCGCCGCCTTGAGCGCCCTCCACCGCCAGTCGACGACCCCGGCTGAGACGGACATCGAGATGGAAACCCGCGCCCTCCTGCCGAAGCCCTGGGATCCAGCCAGCTGCTCTGGAGCGCTTCGCCAAGAGCTGTGGTGGTGGCTGGAAGACGTCGCAATCTGGATCAACGAACAGCACCTATGGAATCTGGCTCGACCCGGGATCCCGGAATGCTGGCCCGCCCACCCCCACCTCGTCCACGAGCTCGCCGCCGTCGCTGCCGCCCGGTACTACACGAGATACGCCGCTACCCCAGCCGCTCTCGAGGACTGGCAACGCCACTGCCTGACAGAGTTCCTCGAACGCATCCGCGAGCGACTCGGAGCGGGCTGCCAACCGGGCCAGCACTCGAGACGACCGCGCCATGACCGCGATGGAATACACGCCAGTGAACGGAGTCATCAGATCAGAACTCGACAGTTCATAGACGACGTCACAAGGTCAAGCAGTCGGACTGAAAACGCTGCCCCGCGACCGCGATGACGGGCGTCGTCCGATCCACACGTACCGCTCTCGATGTCCGCCGACGGTCTGCGCGGCCTGGCTCGGCAGGCGGAGGACACCACTCGCACTGAGCTGGAAACAGCGGGCATACCTAAGCGGTCGCATACGACGCCCACCCCGCCCACTAAGACGCGCGCATACGAACTCGCGGATTCGCGAACGTTGACCAATCTGGCGGGAAGAGCGGGGACTCGTTCGGGTACGGCTCGCCGCCGCAGGGGTCGACCCCTCCTAGCCCGATGCGGGGCTGCCCTGGAACCCGGGCGGCATGGCAAGCGTGCAGGGTGGCCCGTACACGGTCACGACGCCCTTCCCGAGCACGACGTCCGCGGCCGGGCGGGCAGTCATGCCTGCCCACGTCGTGCCGTCGAACGGAGCCCGCGCCTCCCAAGCGTCGGCGCTCAGCGGCTCCAGTCGCGTCGGCAGCGCGGTCCCCATGTCTGCGGACTTGACGCTGAACGGCCCCCTCGGGCCGTCGAGTTCCCAGTACACGTCCACAACCGTCACCGCGCGACCACCAGCGTTGGTGACGTGGATGGGCAGCGTCCAGTAGTCCCAGCCGTCGTGGGTGCCTTCCCGCGAGATCGCCCACTGGCCGTCCACGGAGATGACAGGCTGCTCGCGGCGCGCGCTCACGACCTGCCAACCGAGGCTCCCCCCGCTCAGGAGAAGCGCCAGCGTTGAGACCCAGTCTGCGTAGTTCGGCACCGCGCGACCCTAGTCGAGGGTGGTCGGGACGTACGCGGCTTTGGCCGCGAGCCGCAGCATGACCGCGGCCTGCACTTGGTCCTCCAGCAGGTCGAGGTAGGGGATCGCGCACATCACGACCGCCGAGGCGAGGTAGAACGACGCGGCCTCAGGGTCCTGGTCCTGCTGGAGCGTGGGAACGAGTTGCCGCCCGCGACCCAGCGGCGGCTCGTATCCGTAGCGCGAGAACGTCGTGACAGAGGGGTGAACGAAGCGGCTCAGGTTCCGGTAGGTCAGGTACAGCTGCCTCCCATACTCGCTGTCGCCGAACAGGTTCTTGGGCGTGTGGAAGACCTCGTCCACGTTCTTGGGCTTCGGGACCATCCCCTCGCGCTTCTCCCGCGCCGCGAACGCGGCGATCATCGGGTTCAGCGGGTCGAAGTTCGCGTCGAGCACGACCTCGAACCAGCGGGCACGCTCGACCTCGCTCTGCTGTAGGAACACCTGCCCGCGCTCCTCAGGCGCGACCTTCAGCCACTGCGCGAGCACCGCGTGCTCGATGACGACGCGCGTGAGCGCAGCGGCGCTCAGGGTGCGGCCCTCGCGCAGCAGCAGCACGGCGGCGCGCGCCGTGTCCCGCGCGTACATCGCCAGCCCGTGCAGGACGAGCAGGCCGGAGGCGTTGCCCTCCCAGATGCCGTACTCCTCGACGCCGTCGAGAGCGGCGCAGGCCGACTCGACGGCGTCGAGGTGTTCTTCGATCGGAGTCGTCACGCGCGCCAAACTACTTCCAGCCGGTCCGGCGTCCAGCGCGCGCCCCTATGGGTTCGGGCGACCAGCGCGCGCCCTGGTGCGTCCGCTGAAGCCGTTCTCGGCTACCCGCCCCCCGCGCGATCCTGCAGCCGTCCCCGCTCCTAATGCCGCGTCGGGCCCGGGGACAGCCCCGTCAGTACCGCGGCTCGTTCGACGGCGTCGGGGCCTCGTCCTTGGCCCGGCAGCGTGCTCAGAGGTTCGCGGGCCTCTCGCTCCCGCGTCCGCCGCCGCTAGCCCAGCCGGGGCCGCTGATGTCGAGGCCACACAGGGTCCGCCAACTGCGCATGTGGTCGTCGATGTGGACCACGTCGGCGCTCGTGCGCCACACATGACCGGACAGGCGCCACACACAGTCTCGTGCCGTGCCGTCTTGACGCGAGGGCGGCCAGCGCTAGTGGGCGCTGAGCGCCGTCGAAGCGGGAGTCGACGTGGCCGGCCGCTGGTCGAGGTCTCGAAGCAGATCCAGACGGGCGGCGAGGGTGAAGCAGCCCGAATGGAACGCGGTTCTCCGTACAGTGATCACCCGTGTGGAGGTGGGCGACACGATTATTCTCTGCGTTCCAACGGAGTGGAAGCCGACGGAGTGATTCTGACGATGCCTCCCCCTCGGCCGAGACGCCAGCCGACGGAACCGCAGCGCCGACAGCGCCGCAAGTGATAGGTAGAGGCGTGCCCGAGATCAAGTACCCCGAGTACCGCGACTACGTGTCCAATCGCGTCGAAGTGAACAACGCGATGATGGCGATGCTGGCGGGGTCGCGGCTAGCTGCGCACACACTCCAGCTGACGACCGGATCGACCGCGACCCTCGGGCAACTGTTCCCGGCCGTGGAGCACATCGGGCGCTTCAACCTCCGGAGCGACCAGGCCCGCGCCCTGCTTCATGACGCGGACGAGCACATCGCGTCCGTGGCGGTCCCATACGCGCTCGCGACCCACGAGGCGTTCGTGATGGACATGCTCGACATGATCAAGACCGAGGGGACCCCGTGGATCACCCACGGCAAGCGAGTCAAGGCGTGGAATATGCACACCGTCTTCTTCGAGAGTTGCGGACACGCGGAGCCCGCCGACTACATGGAGATGTTCCACGTCCTTCGCGAGGCGCGGAACTGCATCATCCACGAGCGCGGGGGCGTCAACACCGAGCTGACCAACGCGATCGCAGCGATGGGTGCCGGGGCACGAGCCGAGTGGGAGCGCCTGAACCAGTTCGAGAAGCCGGAGGCGCTCGACGGAGGCAGCGGGCGCCTCGCGCTCACGGCCGGGCACATCTTCACAGCCTTCGCGGTCACCAAGTTCCTCGGCCGCGCGATGAACGCGGTCCTCGGCACCCATCTGAGGGTCGACACGTGGGCGCGAATCGCAGTGGCTGACTTCGCGGCGTCTACCAAGAAGACCCGCAACTCCAGCCAGTGGCGTCGCTCGGCGATCGGCTACACCCGCGAGAACTACGGCGGGACCGCCGTGGCCGAAGTCGACATCGAGATTGCGGCCCGCGCCCTCGGACTGTGGACGCTCGCTCGCTGGGAGTGAGAAGTGAAAAGGGGGCTCTGTCCTATTGAGCTACGCCGACCTGAGGGCCGGGCCGGGACTCGAACCCGGGTCACCCGCTTTCTGTGGAAGCCCTGGTCACGAACCAGCGCAGCCCTTACTCCGACTTCCTGGAACCCAGATTAGCAGGCTCGACAATTCGAGCGGGTCGGCTTGGCACGCTGGCTCCACCGAGTCCGCAGCCACAGGAGACAGACCGCGCGCGGCCTCGTGGAGCGGGGCGCTCTGTGCCGGAGGTCGCCTACCCCCGGAGGTGGTGGCGCTCGGTGCCAGGGACGTGCCGCCCCGAGCCGACGCTGCATGTTCGCGACGAACTGAAGTTCGTCGGAACCCACCAGGCCGCACCTGTCGGTGGGGACGTCGCCGAGTTGCGAGCGGTTGACGTAGCTCCACCTGAACTGCGTCATATCGCCGCCATCGGGCGCGATGTCGACGAGACGCCCTCGCCGTGGTGCGCCCGCGAATTTCATCAGACTCTAGGTGGACACTGTGGAGATGTCCGATCGCTACTACGTCTACGTGTACATCGACCCGCGCAACCTGGAGGAGTTCTACTACGGGAAGGGCACCGGGTCCCGTAGCCAGGCACATCTCCAGGACACCGGCGACTCCGTCAAGGTCGCGCGCATCAAGGCGATCCAGCAGGAGGGACTCGAGCCCATCATCCGGATCATCGCTAGGGGCCTCACCTCGGCCGAAGCACTGATGGTCGAGACCACCCTCATCTGGAAGCTGGGTCGCACGCTGACGAATGTTGCGTCAGGTCAATACGTCGGAAAATTTCGGCCGCGCGACACCTTTCACAAACGACTCGCGCGCTTCGATTTCGAGAACGGCATCTACTACGTCAACGTCGGTGAGGGCGAGACGCGCCATTGGGACGACTGTCTTCGTTTCGGCTTCCTAGCAGCGGGTGGCAAGCCGAAGTGGAGTGACCCACTTCGCGGGCTCGAGGAGGGTGATGTCGTTGTCGCCTACCTCAAGGGGGCCGGCTATGTCGGCGTAGGCCTCGTGCGGTCGCAGGCCGTCCCATACGCGCTATACCGACACAAAGGCAAAGCACTCGGAGAATATGACCTTGTCGAACCCAACATCGCACACGACGCTGACGACAACGCGACCTGCGAGTACGTCGTCGCCGTCGAGTGGGTGCGAGCAGTAGAGAGGGCGGAGGCCAAGTGGGCCCCGAAGAGTGGCCTCTACACGACGACGCATATACGGGCATCGCTAGATGCCCAACCGACCACCACTGCGTACATCGAAGACGCCTTCGGCGTCGATCTGGGATCTTTGGCCGACGCAGATGTCAACTGAGGCCCGCCAGAAGCACGGCGGCCCACCTCGCGTCATATCGCCGCGTTCAGGCGCGCGGCGGGGCCGAAGCTCGGCTAGCAGTCGTGATCGTCGTTGCGGATGATGATGTTCCGGTCGTCGCCGTCTGCTCTGCCGTAGAGGATGAAGCCCTGCTGGCGAACGTCATCTCCAGCGCAGATGATGTAAACCGCTGCGTAGCCGTCGTTGTCGTCGAGGACCTCCTTGAAGACGTCCGCTGCGTTGGTGCTGTCCTCCACGGAAACTACGACCTCCGTGCCGATCCCGGTCTCGGTCTCTTCCACGACGATGTAGTTCGACGAATCCTCCCCCGAATCGGCAGAAGAGCAACCGGCGGCGGCCGCGATCACTAACGCGACTGTCAGCACTCGAAGCGTCATCAGTCCTTCCTCCGTTGGGTGTGCGCAGGGACCTCTCGACCGTGCTGGGTCGAGGAGTTCGTCGGACGATAAGGGGCGGCGGCCCGAGGGGGGTCTCCGACACACCGCTGCCTGGCACAGCCAGCGGCGCGGCGGCCTCCACGTCACGCAACCCAGTCGCACATCACGGGGGGTTGGTTGGTCATTCGCATCCGCCATGGATGCGTCTATTCGCCGCATTCGACGGCACGCCAAGAGGCGCGATTCTGCCGCAAGTTGATGGCGGCGACTTGCCTAGGCGAGCAGCCCCGCGCGGTGCCAACCCGTCCTTGACACGCCCAGTGCGGGAACCGATCATCACCAAATGTCTTTCACACGCCGCACAGGTTCAGCATGGGTCCTGGCCGCCGTTCTGGTCGTCAGCACATTCCAGCAGCCTGCGACGGCAAGTAGGGCGACCGCGCCCGACGTCGGGTTTGCAGCCCGGCTCATCCTCACACCCCACAAGCTCGGCACACTCCAGCTCGGGATGAGCGCCGAGGAAGCTGTCGCCACTGGGCACCTCGTCGACAACCCAGAAGAGCCTTGCGGCTACCCCGCTCAAGTGATCGACAAGTACGCCTACGTCCTATTCGTCGGGTGGAACGACGATGACAGCATCGACAACATCTTCATCAAGGGCAGGTCGGTGGCACGCACCAAGGCGGGCGTGGGCGTGCGGTCGACCGTGGCCGAGATGCGCGCGGGGCGCCGGGGCCTGCGTCCGGCGAGGCGCGTTGACGGCGACGGCGGACGCCTTTGGATACAGGCGCTGCGGCGCGGAAATGACTGGCTCATTTTTGGCCTCAGCACACCTGAGAACCGTCAGCCGCGTCCCACCGACCGGGTGAGCTTCATGTTCATTGACCGTGATTGGGCTCCCAGGGACGGACTGCACGGAGGCTGCTGAACGTCGGGCAACGACAGCCCAGCGCCGGCGAGCTGCGTTGGCGACCCTCACAGTCATTCCGCCGCATGGGACTTGTCAAGCACCCGTTGCGTCGCCTCTCCTGGACAGCGGCACGCTACTTCCCGGTCTCCCCAGTACACGTCCCCGCTGGCATCAGCGTTAGCCCAATATGGAAAGTGAGCATTGTGGGCCTGGAGTGGGGGTACGAATCGCCCGCCAACATGCAGGAGCGAGAGCAGGTCCGCGATTCGGGGGCACATCCGTAACCTCGCGCTGGCACCAACAGGTAATTCTCACGTCGGTAGTGGTTTGAGGCCCGCCACCGTGATCAGGTGGGCGTCGCAGCGGTCGCCGGCGACGAGGGTGAGGCCCTTGAGTCCGGCGAACCGGCGGTGATCGAGGTGGCGCCGGGCACCCGTAGGTACTGGTCGACGGGTCGCCACGGCGCCCGACGCGCGGGTCAGGCCAACCATGTGATCGTCCCGTCGACGCGCGCTACCGCACCGTTGGCGACCTCGACCCACGGGGCCTGGTGGGGAGCCACGCCTGTCAGGTGGGCGACGGCTGCTCGGATGGCGTCACCGTGCGAGACCAGCACCGTCACGCCTGCGTGGAGCTCGAGCACCTCCGTGAGTACGGCGCCCAACCGGTCGTGCACCTCCATGATCGACTCCCCACCGGCCAGCGGGAGCGTCGGATCAGACCAGTCGTGCGCCTCCGCGGCGGCCCAGGTCTCGTCGTACCCGCGTCCCTCGAGCGTGCCGAGGTGCTGCTCTCGCAAGCGGGTCTCGAGCATCACCGGCGCCCGGAGCGCCTTGCCAGCAACCGTGGCGGTCTCGACGGCGCGCACCAGGTCGCTGGTGAGGATCCGGGCGACCGGTCGGCCGGCCAGATCCGTGCCGATCAGCGATGCGGCTCGCGCGGCCTGCTCGCGCCCGAGGGACGTCAGCCGCGGGTGGGAGGTCTGTCCCTGGGTCAACCGCAGGACGTTCCACTCCGACTCGCCGTGGCGGACGAGGTAGACCGGGGGAGTCACGGCGTTGATCCTCCCGTACGTCTCGGATCGCTCGTGGTGCAGGGCACCGGGTCGGGCGGACGACGGGGACCAGCGAGTCGTGTCAGTAGGCTCGCCGGGTGCCCGAGTCCACTCCTGCTCTGCCCGCCGCAGGCGCGCACGGCGGTGACGGGCCAGCAGTGGCCCGCGCGCTGGGGCTCGATCCGGGCGATCTGCTTGACCTCTCGCAGAATCTGAATCCGTTCGCCGCTGACGTGTCCACGCTGGTCACTCGGCATCTGGACACGCTCGGCCACTACCCCGACGACCGCCCCGCGACTCGGCTCCTGGCGCAGGCGATGGAGGTGGATCCATCGAGGTTGCTGTTGACCAACGGCGGGAGCGAGGCGATCGCACTGCTCATCGCCGAGTACGGCGGGCAGGTGCTCGGCGAGCCGGAGTTCGCGCTGCACCCTCGGGGTGACGACGGACCCGTGTGGCGCAGCAACCCGCACAGCCCGACCGGGCGCCTGGCCGGCCCCGAGGATCACGCCGACATCTGGGATGAGGCGTTTCATGCGCTGGCCACCGGCCACTGGAGTGCAGGGCGCAGTGGCTTGGTGGTCGGTTCCCTCACCAAGACGTTTGCCTGCCCGGGGCTGCGGCTCGGCTACGTGCTCGTCGAGGACCCGGGCGATCTGGCCCGGGTCCGTCGCCACCAACCACACTGGTCGACCAGCGCGCTCGCGCTGGCGGTGCTGCCGGACCTGCTCGAGTCCGCAGACCTCCCGAAGTGGTCGGCGCAGATCAGCGAGGCTCGGGAGGATCTGGTGGGGCTGCTGCGCGGCTACGACCTCGAGGTCACTAACGCCGCTGCCCCCTGGGTGCTGGTCGATCGGCCGGGACTGCGTGAAGCCCTTGCCCCACGCGGAGTCCTGGTCCGTGACTGCACCAGTTTCGGCATGCCCGGCGTCGCGCGCATCGCCGTACCGCATCCGGATCAGCTGGCCCGACTCGATCGGGCACTCGTCCGCGCCCTGGACCCCTTGGTGCTCTGAGCTTTCCCTGGGTCTAGCCTTCGCAGGCGTCCTGAAGACGAAGTCCGGTGAGAGTCCGGCACTGTCCCGCAACGGTGAAGCCACCAGAACCTGGTGGACAAGTCCGGTCGACCTTCCCGACGTGAACCGCATCGCCCTCGAGGACAGGGGTGGGTTTCGTCCGGCAACGTGTCGTGCGATCGCTTCCTCCTCGACCCATCAGGAGGAAAGTTGAAACAGATTCGCAAGCTGCCCGTCGCGCTGGCCCTGGCCACCTCGCTCACCATCGCTGGCTGCGGTGACGGCAACACCAGTCCGTCCGGGGACGTCAGTCCGCCCGTCTCGTCGGCTGACTTCCCGGTGACCGTCGATGCCGTCAACGGCGAGGTCGTCCTCGAGAAGCAGCCCGAGCGCATCGTCTCGCTCTCGCCCTCGGCCACCGAGATCCTGTTTGCGATCGGGGCGGGGGATCAGGTGGTCGCCGCCGACGACTACTCGACCTACCCCGCCCAGGCGCCGACCACAAAGCTGTCGGCGTACGACCCGAACGTGGAGGCGATCGCCGGCTACGCGCCCGACCTCGTGGTGATCGCCAACGACACCAACGGCATCGTCGGGGCACTGGCCAAGCTCGACATTCCGACCATCGTCAGCCCGGCTCCGGCCACCATCGATGAGGGCTATGACGGCGTCGCGGCACTCGGCCTGGCCACCGGTCACGTCGACGAGACCGCGACGGTGGTCGCCGACATGCGGGCCGCCGTCGACGACGCGCTGGACGCAGCTCCACAAGAAGGCCTGCGGGTGTACCACGAGCTCGACGAGACGTTCTATGCCGCGAGCTCGAACAGCTTCATCGGCTCGGTGTACGACGCGCTCGGTGCGACCAACATCGCGGACCCGGCGGACAAGCCGAAGAGTGGCTACCCGCAGGTCACCGAAGAGGCGATCATCGCCGCCGACCCCGAGCTGATCGTGATCACCGACCAGGTCAGCTACACCGCCGACGACGTGGCGAGCCGACCCGGGTGGGAGGACGTCAGTGCCGTCAAGAACGGCAACATCGTCACCGTCGATGCCGACATCTCCTCGCGCTGGGGACCCCGGTTGCCGCAGCTGGTCGAGTCGATCGCCGACGCGCTGGCCTCGGTGAAGACACCGGTCGGCTGAGCGTGCTCTCCGACACCACTGCGGCAGCGACATCTCCGTTGGCCGACCACGAGGCACCCCCCGCGGTGATCCGTGCGGCTGATCGCGCCTACCGGTTGCCCGTGCGCGCGCTGCTGGTCTCGCTGACCCTGCTCGTGATCGCGGGCCTGGTCAGCGTCACCCAGGGCGCCGCCGGACTGCCGGTGTCCGGAGTGGTGTCGGAGCTGCTCGACGCGTTGCCCGGGGTCGAGGTCGACTCCGGCCTGACCACGTCGCAGGAGGCGATCTTGTGGTCGATCCGGTTGCCCCGTGCGGCGCTGAGCATGTTGGTCGGAGCGGCACTCGGGATGGCCGGGGCGGCGTACCAGGGGGTGTTCCGCAACCCTCTCGCGGACCCCTACCTGCTCGGGGTCTCGGCGGGGGCGGGACTCGGGGCAGTGCTCGCGCTGGGCTTCGACCTGGACCTGAGCTTCGGGCCCTTCAGCGCGGTCCCCGCCGCCGCGTTCGCGGGCGCACTGCTGGCCGTGAGCGGGTCGGCACTGATCGCCCGCGGCTCGTTCTCGTCGGCCGCCACCTTGCTGCTCTCCGGCGTGGCGATGGCGGCGCTGTTCTCGGCAGCCCAGACCTATGCGTTGCAGCAGCTCGACGAGTCCAGGGCGCGAGAGGCGCTGAGCTGGCTGTTCGGGCAGCTCAGCACGGACGGCTGGGACCAGGTCTTGTTGCTGCTGCCCTACGTCGGGCTCTCCGCAGTGGTGCTGCTGGCCTACGCCCGTCACCTGGATGTGCTCCGGCTCGGAGACGACGAAGCAAGAGCGCTCGGCCTCAAGCCGGCCCGCACCCGGTTGTTCGTGATCGTCGCGGCCACCTTGATGACGGCTGCCGCGGTCTCGGTCAGCGGCCTGATCGCCTTCGTCGGACTCGTGGTGCCGCACATGGTGCGCATGCTGACCAGTCACAGCTATCGCGTGATCCTGCCTCTGGCGGGCGTGCTCGGTGGCGCCTTCCTCGCCAGCGTCGATGTCGGTGCACGCACCCTGGTCGCGCCGGCCGAGCTGCCGGTGGGCGTGATCACCGCGTTCGTCGGTGCTCCCTTCTTCGCGTTCGTGCTGTGGCGACGCGGTGCACCCCGATGAGGCTGCGAGCCACCGGGCTGCGCGTGCGACTGCAGGGCGCCGAAGTGCTGCGCGGCATCGACCTCCACGTGGACGCAGGGGAGTGGCTCGGCGTGATCGGGCCCAACGGCGCTGGCAAGTCGACCCTGCTCAAGGCGCTCGCCGGGGTGCTGAGACACACCGGCGTCCTCGAGATCGGCTCCGGCTCCCGGGCCACCCAGGTCGCGCTGATGCCGCAGACACCGCTGCTGCCCGAGGGCATGTCGGTGGTCGAGTACGTCCTTCTCGGTCGCACGGCCCACCTGGGCTGGCTGCGCGGCGAGACCCGGCGGGACCGCCGGATCGCCGCCGAGGTGATCGGCAGGCTGAGGCTGGGGGAGTTCGCCGACCGACCCGTCACCTCCCTCTCCGGAGGCGAGGCGCAGCGGGCCGTGGTGGCCCGTGCCCTTGCCCAGCAGACCCAGGTCCTGCTGCTCGACGAGCCCACCAGTGCTCTGGACCTCGGCCACCAGGCAGAGGTGCTGAGCGTGGTCGACGAGCTGCGCCGGCAGGACGGCATCAGCGTGATCGCCGCCATGCACGATCTCGGCTCCGCCGCCCGGTACGCCGATCGGCTGCAGCTGCTCGCAGCCGGGTCGTCCGAGGTGGTGGGCACTCCGCAGCAGGTCCTGGATCCCGATGTCCTGACTCGGGTCTATCGCACCCCACTTGATGTGCACCGACTCAACGGGGAGATGGTCGTTCTTCCCCGCCGTGCTGCCACCATCGGAAGGAACAACCCATGAGCGACCACACCGAGCCGCGTACCGAACGTCCCTACGACAAGCGCGAGCTGCGTTCGGCGCCGTCGCTGGTGCTGGTGAACACCGGACACGGCAAGGGCAAGTCGACTGCGGCGTTCGGCACCGTGATGCGTTCGGTGGCGCGGGGATGGCCGACCGCGGTGGTGCAGTTCATCAAGAGCGGCACCTGGCACACGGGCGAGGAGAAGATCAGCCGTCAGATCGGGGTGGACTGGTTCAGCGCCGGCGACGGCTTCAGCTGGGAGTCCAGCGACCTCGACGAGAGCCGGGCGAAGGCGGTGGCGGCCTGGGCGTTCGCCAAGGACCTGATCAACCGTGGCGAGCACCGGATGATCCTCCTCGACGAGGTCAGCTATCCGATGAACTGGGGCTGGATCGACGCCGACGACGTGGCCGCGACGCTCCGCGACCGACCCGAGGACACCAGCGTCTTCCTCACCGGACGGGAGATGCCGCAACCCGTCATCGAGGTCGCGGACACCGTCACGGAGATGGTGAAGGTCAAGCATGCCTTCGAACAAGGAATCCGGGCACGCAAGGGGATCGACTATTGAGTGGCGCCCTGCTGGTCTGTGGTGCCACCAGTGGTGCCGGCAAGTCCACCGTCGCCGCGGCCCTGTGTCGGGTCTGGTCCGACGCGGGCCGTGACGTGGTGCCGTTCAAGGCGCAGAACATGTCCAACCACGCCGCGGTCACTGCCGACGGCGGCGAGATCGGCCGCGCCCAGGCGATGCAGGCGTTGGCGGCACGGGTGGCACCGGACCGCCGGATGAACCCGATCCTCCTCAAGCCGTCGGCCACGCACACCAGCCACCTCGTGGTCCTCGGTGACGAGGTGTCAGTGACCGACGCGGCCGGCTACGGGGAGGTTGCGCGCAGCCTGCGTGCTGTGGTCCTCGATGCGTTCACGTCGCTGCGCAAGGAACACGAGTGGGTGGTCGCGGAGGGCGCTGGTGGAGCAGCCGAGATCAACCTGCTGGACCGTGACCTGGTCAACCTGCCACTCGCGGCCGCGGCCGGCATGCCCGCGATCGTGGTGGTCGACATCGACCGCGGCGGTGCGTTCGCCTCGGCGTACGGAACCTGGGCGCTGCTGCCGGATCACCTGCGCCCCCTGGTGCGCGGGTTCGTGTTCAACCAGTTCCGGGGGGATCCCTCCTTGCTCGAGCCCGGCCATGCGGAGCTGACCGCTCGCACCGGGGTGCCCGTGCTCGGCGTGCTTCCGCACCTGGGACACCATCCGATGCTGGGGGTGGAGGACAGCCTCGACCTGGCGGCGACGGCGCGGCCGGTGAGCTCTCCTTCGCCGGTGCGGGTGGCGGTCGTGCGGCTGCCGCACCTGGCGAACCCGTCCGACTTCGACCCGCTGGTGATGGAGCCGTCGGTGAGCCTGCGCTGGGCCACCCACCCCGCCGACCTCGAGGATGCGGACCTGGTGATCCTGCCGGGCAGTCGCACCACGGTCGCCGATCTGGCATGGATCCGCGAGCGTGGCATCGCCGACGCCGTGGCTGGTACCGATGCAGTGGTGCTCGGGATCTGCGCCGGCCAGCAGATGCTCGGACGCTGGATCGATGATCCGATCGAGTCCGGGGCCGGCCGGGTGGCCGGCTTGGACCTCCTGGACGTGGAGACGACATTCGCCACGCCGAAGATCGTGCGCCAGGTCGGCTCCGGCTATGAGATCCGGTGGGGTCGGCCGGTGACCGGAGAGCCGTGGGACGTGCCGTTCGAGGGCAGTCGTCGAGGGTCGGTGCACGGGACCAGCGTGCACGGGATCTTCGACGACGATGCCTTCCGGCACTCCTTCATGGGCACGGTGGCGCAGGCGCGAGGACGGCTCTACGAGCCCTCACCAGTGCCCTATCACGCGGCTGTGGAGACACACCTTGACCACCTGGCGACGTGGCTCGGCGAGCATCTGGACCTGAAGGCCCTGGACGAGATCGCCACGTCGGCCCTTCCGATCTCCGATGCACCGGGATGGGTCTGATGACGTACCGCGTCAGCATGTTGCCCCCCGGGCGCGATCACCGACACGTGCTGGTCTGGCAGTTCGACGAACCGGTGCGGGCGTTGTCGTCGGCCTCGGTCGGCGGCGGCTTCAGCACGCCTGCCTGGCTGCTCAACATCGGTGTGCCGCACGACTACTCGCGGATCGACCTCGACGAGCACGCAACGGCGATCGCGGCTGGGCGGGGCCTGTCGGGGTCTGGCATCGCCATGTTCACCGCCGTCGATGTGACCCGGGTGGAGCATGCGTGCTTCGAGGGGGCATCGGTGAGCGCGACCGTCGGGGTCACCAAGCCGACCTGGGCCGCCGATCCCGAGGCCGGGCATGGTTCGTGGCCGGGCACGATCAACGTGGTCGCGTCCGTGCCGGTTGCGCTGGAGCCGGCCGCGATGGTGCAGGCACTGCTTGCCATGACCGAGGCCAAGACTCAAGCACTGCTGGAGGCGCAGGTGCCCGGCACGGGGACAGCGAGCGACGCCATCTCCCTGCTCTGCTCGACGGCCGGCCCGGCGCACCGATTCGGGGGTGTGCGCTCCAGCTGGGGTCACCGGTTGGCCATGGCCACCCATGCCGCCGTACTACAGGGGTTGGTTGCTCATCCGGGACGTGCTCGATGAGCCGGCTGGGGCGTCGCGCGCTCGGCGTAGCGGGTGGGTTGCTCCTGCAGAAGGCACTGCCGGAGCCCCCGGACCGCTGGCACCCGGTGGGTTGGTTCGGGATCGCGATGCAGAAGGCGGAGGCCATCGGGTACGCCGACGACCGTGCCGCCGGCGTGCGCCATGCGCTCGTCGGTGTGGCGATCGGCGGGTTGGCAGGCGGGGCGATCCGATCCACGACCCTGGCGGTTGCCATCTGCGCTGCTGGCAGGGAGCTGCGCCGGGCGGCAAGCCTGGTCGAGACGCCGTTGCTCACCGGTGATCTGGCAACCGCCCGCGTCGCCCTGCCCTCGCTGGTCGGCCGCAACCCGAGCCGTCTCGACGCATCGGGCATGGCTGCTGCCGCGATCGAGTCCCTGGCTGAGAACTCCGTGGACGCCGTGGTCGCCCCCGCATTCTGGGGCCTGATCGCCGGTGCCCCTGGGGTGGCGGCGCACCGGGCGATCAACACCATGGACGCCATGGTCGGTCACCACAACGACCGCTACGAGAACTTCGGCTGGGCCGCAGCACGGCTCGACGACGGCGCCAACTGGGTCCCGGCCAGGATCTTCGCCCTGCTGGTCATGACTGCCGCGCCGGCCCGGGCGAGGGCTGTGCGGGCATCGGTACGACGAGATGCCCACCTGCACCCGTCCCCCAATTCCGGAGTGGCAGAAGCTGCGGTCGCGGCCGCACTTCGTCGCGAGCTCGGCGGTCCCCTGCAGTACGGCGAACGGCACGAGGACCGGCCACGACTCGGTGACGGCCCACGCCCTGAGGCAGCCGACATCGCTGGGGCGCGTGAGCTGACCAGCAGGACCGAGTGGGCACTGATCGCGACGCTGGTCTTGCTCTGGCGGGCAGACCACCGACTCGGCCGAGTCCTGGTCCGAGTCCGAGACACGAGGAGATCCACCCGATGCCCTTGACCTTCCTGACCGGAGGAGCCCGCAGCGGCAAGTCGGCTCGCGCCGTGCTGATGGCGGAAGCGAGCGGCCACGACGTCACCTTCGTCGCGACCGCCCAAGCCCGCGACACAGAGATGGCGGACCGGATCCGGCTGCACCGGGCCGAACGACCAGCCGACTGGGTGACCATCGAGGCACCCCTCGACCTCGAGCCGGCGATCGCCGGGCTCGGCGCGGAGTCCGCCGGCATCATCGACTGCCTCTCGCTGTGGGTCTCCAACCTGCTCGAACGCGGCGATTCTGCCCAGCAGATCGAAGCAGCAGCCGAACGCGCTGCCACTGCGTGCGCCGGCAGCGGCGCGGAGTGGATCGTGGTCAGCAACGAGGTCGGCATGGGGTTGGTGCCGATGCATCCACTCGGCCGCGACTACCGCGATCGGCTCGGCCGGGTCAACGCCACGTTCTCCCGCCACGCAGCCCTCGCCCAGCTCGTGGTCGCCGGGCGCGCCCTGACCCTCGGTGACCACAACCTCGACCTCACCACCATGGAGGACAGATGACTGACCTGACGGCATTGAAGAGCACCATCGAAGCGATCCGGCCAGCCTCGGCCCAGACCCTGCAGGAGGCCACGACCGCCATGGCCGACAAGGTCAAGCCACTGGGCAGCCTGGGCCGCCTGGAGGACGTCGCAACCCGGATCGCCTCCCTGCGTGGTCGCATCGACCTGCCCGACCCGACCCCGGCTGTCGTGGTCTGTGCCGCCGATCACGGTGTCGCCAACCAAGGAGTGAGCGCGTTCCCACAGCCAGTCACCGGGCTGATGCTCACCGCGTTCGGCAGTGGAGGTGCCGCTGTGGCGGTGCTGTCCCGCGCCGCCCGCGCACGACTCGTGGTGGCCGACCTGGGTGTGATCGACCCGCCAGCGGTGCCCGGCCTCCTGGAGCGCAGCGTCCGTCCGGGTACCGCGGACAGCACCCTCGAGCCCGCGATGACCGTGGCAGAGGCGACCTCGGCACTGGGGCACGGCATCGGCATCGCCCACGAGCTCATCGACGACGGTGTCGACCTGATTGCGCTGGGCGAGATGGGCATCGGCAACACCACCACTGCCAGCGCCCTGACGGCGGCACTCCTCGGTCGCGATGCCGCGGCGACCTGTGGCCGCGGCACCGGGCTCGACGACGAGCAGGTGGCCCACAAGGTCTCGGTGGTCGACCAGATCCTGGCACGACACGCGACATCCGGGGTGTCCAACGACCCGCTCGCCACTCTTGCCTCGATCGGTGGACTCGAGGTGGCGGCACTTGCCGGCGTCGTGCTCGGGGCCGCGGAGCGGCGAATCCCCGTGATCGTCGACGGATTCATCACGGGAGCCGCTGCGCTGGTGGCTGCTCGACTCGCTCCTGCGAGCACCGATGCCATGATCGCCGGGCACCTGTCACCCGAGCCCGGGCACGCCTTGCAGCTCGCCGCGCTCGGGCTTCGTCCACTGCTCGACCTGGAGATGCGACTGGGCGAGGGCAGCGGCGCTGCACTGGCGATCAACCTGGTTCGCTCAGCCATCGCGGTACTCACCGAGATGGCGACGTTCGCGAGCCTCGGTCTGGCCGAGACCAACCCGGTGGCGTGAGTGCGCACCCTGGCCGCGGCCACGATGCTGCTCACCCGGGTGCCGGTCCCCGTCTCGGCAGGCAATGTCGATCCGGCCCGTGCCGCCGTGCTCTATCCCGTTGTCGGGGCCGCGATCGGGGCCATCGTGGCGGGCGTCGCTGTCGGAGCCGGGGAACTCTGGCCGGTGCTGATCGCCGTCACCTTGGCCGTGGTGACCGAAGTGGCGCTCACCGGTGCCCTGCACCTGGACGGGTTGGCTGACTGCGCCGACGGGATGGCCGGCCGTGACCGCGAGCACCGGCTGCAGATCATGAAGGACCACTCCATCGGCGTGTACGCCGCGGCGACCCTGGTACTGCACCTGCTGCTGAAGGTGGCCGCCCTGGCGACCCTGCTGAACGCTCTGTCCCCCGAGGAGATGCTGCTGCTCTTGATCGGCGTGTACGCCGCCTCCCGCGGCGCGATGCTGCCACTGGCTCGGGTGCTCCCCTACGCCCGGGTGGAGGGGACGGGCCGGGGCGTGGTCCAAGGCATGGGCACGAGGCAGCTCGTGAGCGGACTCGCCCTGGTCCTCGTGGGGTTGGCCGCAGTGATCCGGGTCCATCCCGGGGCGGCACTCCTGATGGCTCTCGTCGCTGTGATAACCACCCTGGCCATCGGACTGCTGGCGCACCGCCGCATCGGTGGCGCGACCGGCGACGTACTCGGCGCTTGCGCTGAATCGACCCTGTTGACCATGTTGCTGGCTGGGGTCGCCGTACTCGCATAACTGCGAGGGTGTCGGGTGGGGCTCCGGCTTGCGAGAACTGGCTCGTCTGACGTGTCGGTGGGAGTTCCGACCCGCAATGACGGTCCGCGGCGGGCAAGGTCAGCATGACAACGCGATCGGCGCCTCGGGCGAGCGGTACCCCAACCTCCTGCGGCGACCGCCCAGGTCATGGACCCGGTCACGGTTCAGGTATCACCGCAACGGATGGAGGTAGCCGTGCGTCGGAGGAGCAGTAGCACGCCACGGTACCGACCCAGGGTTCCA
The DNA here is from genome assembly GCF_001428425.1 of Nocardioides sp. Soil777. Lineage (NCBI taxonomy): Bacteria > Bacillati > Actinomycetota > Actinomycetes > Propionibacteriales > Nocardioidaceae > Nocardioides > Nocardioides sp. Soil777. Next base: position 2,334 of record NZ_LMSN01000009.1, on the reverse strand, counting down.
AGGCGGGTCATCTCGCCGCCTGTCGACGTAGCTCGAGGCATCCATTCATGCCGAGGAGCGTGTGATTGCCAGTGCGATGGAAGGGTCGGGTTGTCATAATCACTGCTCTGGGCCGGCTCCGGTCAGTGACTGACGCGGAGCTTGGTCGCCCACGACGCTGCGTCCGGGTCGTCGACGTCGGTCACGGCGTACAGGGACGTCTGTCCCTCGTCGGCGTCCAGCACCATCAGTCCCTCGACCTTGATCACGCTGCCGTTGAGTCTGGGCAGGGGTACGACTTCTTGGACATGGTCTCCTCGGATGCGTGCCAGGGCCGAGGCGACCACCGGCCCGTCTTCGCGGGGGTCAGGGCTGTCCTCGGCGGCGGCACTGGCGATCAGGTCGCCCCCGGGCAGCGCGACGACGTCGGTGATGGCCAGGCCGACGCCACCCACGGCGCCGAGGTCGTAGTGCACGGGACGGCTCCATCACCAAGCCGGAGGACATCCGGCACNTCCTCGGCGGCGGCACTGGCGATCAGGTCGCCCCCGGGCAGCGCGACGACGTCGGTGATGGCCAGGCCGACGCCACCCACGGCGCCGAGGTCGTAGTGAACGGGACGGGTGGCCGTCACCTCTGCTGCGTTGAGGTCTCCCAGGGTGGCAGCCACTGCGGTGCGTACGTCGATGTGGACGCACCCCGAGGGCATCCCGGCCGAGGGGAGCCCGCGGTGGAACCACCGCAATGTGTTCCCGATGATGCAGGCGCCCTCGAGGTTGAGCAGGTCGAGGTCCATGGCCAGGGCAGCCGCCGCGGCGGCGTACACCTGTGCCATGTCGGCGACCACGGCCCTCGGCCGGCCGTCCTCCAGCCGAAGCAGGCACCACTGCATCCGGGCCGGGGAGGAACCCGAGCCCATCACCAGCACCGCTGGCGCCCCACCGACCTCGACCTGACAGGCGGTCTCGAGGTCCGGTTTGAGGTGCTTGGTCCCGGACGCCTCGTCGAACACGTCATGCCCGCCGACCGGCGGGAGGAGCCGTACGCGAGTGGCCGTTCCGTCACGGAACCAGGCTGCTCGGGGGGCGNGCCTCGTCGAACACGTCATGCCCGCCGACCGGCGGGAGGAGCCGTACGCGAGTGGCCGTTCCGTCACGGAACCAGGCTGCTCGGGTGGCGTCGTCCGACACCACCAAGTGGCCGTCGCCGAAGGGAACGACCGCGGAGGCCGCTCGCACCGGGGCGCCGTCGCGGAATCGAAGCCGTTCAGCATCCAGCAGCTCGACGTCCATGACGAGATGCTCCCAGACGCCTCACATTCAGTCGCAGATTCTCCGTCGGCGGCGGTAACCGGAGCAGGTGTGACGCACCGCCGCTCGCGTCGTGCTGCCGCCTGTCGGACGCCCGGCTCCGCCGTCGGGCGAGCACTCGCGCTCACCAAGCGTCGGGCTGGTTCACCGGGCCGCTTGCTTGACCCGATGAACCTCGAGCGGCCCAGCCGATGTGCGCAACAGCGCTCGTTCCCTGCTGTACCCAGCGCAAACGAATTGACGCTCGCGGGTGCGCCGCTTGTAGGGGATACAGTGGTGCAACCGCGTGGCTCATCTTCGAGGCACCGTTGGTCTGCAGGGCTCGTTATGAGCGCCTCTCTGTGTGCCTCACTTCCAGCGCACCAGAGAGAGCCCCGTGCTCGCATCTTCTGATTACGCCCAGTCCATCGCCGAAGCAGCGCGAACCTTGAATACACCTCGCAGCCTCGACGACACCCTGCAGACCATTGTCGAAGTTGCCTGCAATTCAGTGCCTGGGTTCGAGCACGTCGGCATTGCGACGCTGGAGAAGAAGGGCCACATTGAGACGCGAGCCTTTATCGGTGACCTGGTCCTGCCCCTTGACACGGTGCAGTACGGGTGTCGGTGTCGAACCTGCAGCACGAACAGCGGTGGCCTCGCTACGTGGCGCAAGCGCGGGCTGCGGGCGTGCGGTCGCAGATGGCGGTCAAGCTGTACCTGGGCGAGGGCACCTTGGGCGGTATCAACTTCTACTCCACGAGCTCCGATGACGTTAGCGACGACGCTCAAGTCCTCGCTCGGCTGTTCGCCACCCATGCAGCCATTGCCCTGGGGCATGCCCAGGAGCGCGAGGCCTTCAAGGAGGGTTTGCAGACGCGCAAGACCATCGGGGCGGCTATCGGCATTCTCATGGAGCGCTACGAGATGAACGAAGACCGCGCGTTCGCCTTCCTGGTCCGGGCCTCGTCGCATACGAACATCAAACTCCGCGCCGTTGCACAAGAACTCGTGTCCGAGGCAAACACCAAGTAGGTGGGCCCGCAGCACGACGGACGTTCTCATC
>NZ_LMSN01000008.1:0-63796 GCF_001428425.1 Nocardioides sp. Soil777 | reverse complement strand
TGGGCATGCCCCAGGGCAATGGCTGCATGGGTGGCGAACAGCCGAGCGAGGACTTGAGCGTCGTCGCTCACGTCATCGGAGCTCGTGGAGTAGAAGTTGATACCGCCCAACGTGCCCTCGCCCAGGTACAGCTTGACCGCCATCTGCGACCGCACGCCCGCAGCCCGCGCTTGCGCCACGTAGCGAGGCCACCGCTGTTCGTGCTGCAGGTTCGACACCGACACAGGCTCRTCGCCGTGGAGGGTTGCCGAACAGGGGCCCTCSCGCAAGCCGTACTGCACCGTGTCAAGGGGCAGGACCAGGTCACCGATGAAGGCTCGCGTCTCAATGTGGCCCTTCTTCTCCAGCGTCGCGATGCCGACGTGCTCGAACCCAGGCACCGAATTGCAGGCAACTTCGACAATGGTCTGCAGGGTGTCGTCGAGGGTCCGAGGTGTGTTCAGGGTTCGCGCTGCTTCGGCGATGGACTGGGCGTAGTCAGATGATGCGAGCACGGGGCTCTCTCCGGTGCGCTGGAGGTGAGGCACACAGAGAGGCGCTCATAACGAGCCCTGCAGACCAACGGTGACTCGAAGATGAGCCACGCGGTACCACCACTGTATCCCCTACAAGCAGCGCACCCGCGAGCGTCAATTCGTGTGCGCTGGGTACAGCAGGGAACGAGCGCTTTTGGAGCACATTCGGCTGGGCCGCTCGAGGTCCATCGGGTCAAGCAAGCGGCCCGGTGGACCAACCCGACCTGTGGTGAGTGCGAGTGCTCGCGCGCGGAGTCCGCCACGCGTCTGCTCGTTCATCGTCGAAGCCCCTGACTGGGATTCCCGTGGTGCTGGGTCTAACATCGGCGCGCCGGTCCGTCGCGTCAACATTCCCCCGTGTGTGCCGCGGCGGGCCGGTCTCGCGTTGCGTCGTACAAGAACAAGGCGCCGCCCACATGACCCCAGTACACCTGGGCGGCGCCCGACAACTGAGACGCCACCCCGGCTACCCCATGATGCGAGAGCGGCTCCGAGACGGGTGACAACCCCCTAATTTCGAGCGTCGTTGGTCATTCGCACCCACAGCGATCCGTCCTCACCCTAGGCTCCGGATGGCCTCCTGGGAGGGAGTCCGCCCCGACCCCCCTCTCAGCGGATCACGACTAGCGAGCGCGGGTGGCTTCGGCCCGACCCGCACCCCGGCCAGCAACGTGAGCACAACCACCGCGGCGTCGGAGCCCACCCGCGCACCCCATGGGGCTCCGACGCCGCGGCCCGGTTTGCATGCCCCGGCAGCGGCTTTCGGTGCCGGCTCATGCGCACACACAGGGGGGCCTCAAGGCCCCGTCAGAAGGTGTGTGCCTTGAGTCATCAGAGTGTGCGATCGAAGCGACGTCCCGTCCTTCGCTGCCTGACAGCACGGGGCGTTGCCGGTCGCGGGCGGGGCTCGACGGGTCAGGAGGACCGTGACGGTGCAGCTAGATACCCGATGCTGGGCCTACCGACCTGGGACCGCGAATCGTAACGTCTAGTCGTCGCGCCCGTCGCAACGTCCACCCCTCCCCCTGGTCGCAATCGGTAGGGCGCCACGCATACCGCCCACGGACCCCTACGTGGGCGGTTGCACTGTCATCTTAAGTGTGAGCCGCGTCCACGTATCGTTTCCCGGCCGTCCCTCTCCCCTGCGGGCGAGGCGCTGCTGCGCCGGCGCACCCGCCCCCTCTCGGTGCGTTCAGCCGGCGGCACCTCTCGAGAACTGTGCGTCCGCACGGTGACTCGGGTCGCCGAGATCACACCACGCCCCGGCCTGCCCTCGGCTACGCTTGGCGCGCCCTCTGGGGCTGCGCGTGTCCTCTTGTCCCGGTACAGGCCGGACGCGCAAGAAGGTTGGCGAGTGTGGGTGGCGACAGCCCGACCCGCACCCTGGCCAAGAGCGTGTATCACCTCGCCGCGTCGGCGGAGCCATGGCGATGGGTCCGCCGACGCGGCCCACGTGTCAGCGCCTGATACGACCGCCGTCCCCCCTCTTGGGTTCGCATTACGGACGCAGTATCTTTTCTTCGCTTCAGCCACGAGGCGTCCGTGGGGCCAGCATGTGGCTCACCCCCGAGAGGTGTCGTCCATGACCATCCGCGTAGCGATCGTGAACGACGAAGAACTCGTGATGCGCGGCCTCGCCGCCATGCTCAAGACGCGTGACGAGTTCGACCTCGTCACCGACCTGGCGGCCCGGCCCTCGGTCGACGTCGTCCTCTTCGACCCGCTCGTCTCGGGCCCACGCGACCGCACGCTCCAGGGCCTCGTGGCAGACCCGCACATCGCCCATGTCGTCATCTACACCTGGAACTTCCAACCCTGGTCGGCCGGCGAATGGATCCGCCAAGGAGCCACCGGCTACCTGTCCAAGGGACTCCCCTCGGCGACCTTGGTGGAGGCGCTCCGAGCGATCAACGCCGGACGCGTCATCGTCGCGCCCGGTCGTCATGGCGCAGCCCTGTCATCGGACTGGGCCGGCCAGGACCAGGGCCTCACCGAGCGCGAGGCTCAGGTGCTCTCCCTCATCGCCTCCGGGATGACCAACCTCGAGGTAGCCGAGCACATCAACTTGTCGGTGAACTCGGTGAAGTCCTACATCAGGTCCTGCTACCGCAAGATCGACGCCGACAGCCGGTCCCAGGCCGTGTTGTGGGCGGTGGCACACGGACTCGGTGGCGGGCATCACGCCGTGCCCCTACCTACTTCCGAATTGGCTTAAGGGGCACCCAGAGTCTGGGCAACCCGAACTGAAGTCACCTCCTTGGCCGAGACCCGAGGGCACAGCTCCGGCCTAGCATCGTGGGCTCAGCGTGAGGACGACTCCTGCGGGCGAACTTCAATTGAAGCCGCTTCGCGCAGCACTACCCCGGCAAGCACATGTTCGGCATCGGCCGTCCGCGCCACGTTCACCGTCCGTGCGGGCAAGAAGGTCGTGGACAAGGCAGGATTACCAAAGCCGTCATCGTCGTCAGAGCGGCGAGCTTCGAATCCAGCCGCAAGAAGCGGGACGAGGTCGTTCGTGGCGGACGGGTCATCCGCGTGCGCATCGACGACCTCGACCTTGCGTTCAGTCGCATCCCATCCCCGAGATGGGATGAGGCAGATCAGCGAACTACGTGACGGCGACCTAGCATGCGAGGAAGGTCCGGCAGCGCCGCGCGCCCCAGACGGTTCGACCCGGGGCAGGTGTGGGGTACCCCGGAGGGCATTGACCCGATAATCGGCCTTCCGACCGCAGCCCCGCGACGCCGCTGACGCCGGCAATCGCCAGCCGGAACCCCAGGTTGCATGCGACGCATCAGTCGAACGTGCGCCCCACGCAAGTGTCGCGCCCGGAGCCGTAATTGCCGGTGTCACCGCGCTTAGAACCGGCCGCAACGGCCCCGCCCATGGGGGTGGAGAAGCGACGCCCCTAGGGGTGCAACGGGGTTGTCGAGCCCAATTCCCCATGATCTGTTTACAACGTAAGCCTCCACTCTGGGTCACCGCATCGCCTCATGGCTGCTGTGTGAACCAGGTCTTCCAAGTCGCACCCAGGACCTAATCAGGGCGTCCCGGGTCACCGAAAGGAAACTCATGGAAACCACTCTGCGAGACGGCCTCAGGGACGGACTCAGCGTCATCACCGAGTTCGTGCCGAAGCTGTTGTTGTTCCTGATCATCTTGATCGTCGGTCTCTTCATCGCAAAGGCGATCGGAAAGGCATTGAGCGCGCTGCTGGAGAAGGTCGGCTTCGACCGGGCCGTGGAGCGCGGCGGCGTCAAGAAGGCGCTGGCCAACTCGAAGATGGACGCCAGCGACGTAGTCGCCAAGCTCATCTACTACACGCTCATGCTCTTCGTGCTGCAGCTCGCCTTCGGCGTCTTCGGCCCCAACCCGATCAGCGACCTGATCGAGCGCGTCATCACGTTCCTGCCCAGCCTCGTCGTGGCCATCATCATCATCGTGGTCGCCTCGGCGATCGCCGCGGCCGTGAAGACCCTCATCGAGGGCACCCTCGGTGGCCTGTCATACGGAAAGACCATCGCCAACGCTGCGTCGATCTTCATCCTCTTTCTCGGCGTCGTCGCCGCGCTCAACCAGGTCGGCGTCGCCACCACGGTCACCACGCCCGTCCTCATCGCCATCCTGGCCACCGTGGCCGGCGTGATCATCGTCGGCGTCGGCGGCGGGCTCATTCGCCCCATGCAGCAGCGCTGGGAGGGCTACCTCACCAAGGCCGAGCAGGAGGCCCCCCGTATCAAGCAGGAGGCCGCCAACGCGCCCAGCGTCCGCGAGCAGGCTCAGCAGGCCAAGGACCGGGTCTCGTCCAGCAACGGCAGCGGTACGACCGCGTACGGCGCCACGAGCGTCGACCCCGGCTACGGGACCCACGCCCAGGACGACACCCGACAGTACTGAACACAGCCTCCACGAGGCCGTCCCAAACGGCAGGCACGACAAGACGTATCACTCGATAAAGCACGACCGACGAAGGAGAACAACATGCTCAGCAACGACCAGGCACAGCAGCTCCTCACTGGCGGTGGCAACGTCGTCGACAACAACGGCGACAAGATCGGCAGCATCGGCCAGGTCTTCCTCGACGACCGATCCGGTCGGCCGGAGTGGGTGACGGTGAAGACCGGCCTGTTCGGCGGAGGCGAGTCGTTCGTCCCCCTGCGCGACGCCGAGGTGGCGGGCGACGACGTCCGCGTGCCCTACAGCAAGGACATGGTCAAGGACGCGCCGCGCATCTCCGACGCCGATGGTCACCTCAGCGAGGACGAGGAGGAGACCCTCTACCGCTACTACGGCACGGAGGGCGCCGACTACGACACCTCGTACGGCGACCCGGCCACCGGGTACACCGAGACGCGCGACGGGGCCGGACACGACACGTCAGGTCCCGACACCGACTCGGCCATGACCCGCTCAGAGGAGCAGGTCCGGGTCGGCACCGAGACTCGCGAGACGGGCCGAGTCCGGCTCCGCAAGTACGTCGTCACCGAGAACGTCACGCAGACCGTCCCGGTCAGCCACGAGGAGGTGCGCCTCGAGCGCGAGCCCATCACGGACGCAAACCGTGACGAGGCGCTCTCAGGCGGGGACATCACCGAGGAGGAGCACGAGGTGGTCCTCTCCGAGGAGCGCCCCGTCGTGCAGAAGGAGACGGTCCCGGTCGAGCGCGTCCGCCTCGACAAGGACACCGTCACCGAGCAGCACCAGGTCGACGAGACCGTGCGCAAGGAGGAGATCGAGTTCGACGACGCCACCCGGACGCGCACCGACGGGACGCGAGATGTCTGAGCACCGCGCCGCGGCGAGCAGCGGAGCAAGTCGCGTGGACGCCGACCAGGTGACGCGCCGGCGCGGGGTGCCGTCCCGCTTCGACGTCGTGGACCGTGAGCGTGAGGAGCACGGCGGCATCAAGGTCGGTTCGGCCTTCTTCGGGTGGCTGACGGCGACCGGGATGGCGGTGCTGCTCACCGCTATCGCCGCGGCCGCAGGGGCCGTGTTCGGTGTCGCCACCGACACCGCGGCGGGCGAGGCGGCCGAGCAGGCCACCGCGCAGGTCGACACCGTCGGGATCGTTGGGCTGGTCGCGCTGCTGGTCATCGTCCTGGTTGCCTATTACTGCGGCGGGTACGTAGCCGGGCGCATGGCCCGCTTCGACGGCGCCAAGCAAGGCGTGGCCGTGTGGCTCTGGGCGATCGTGATCGCGATCGTGGTAGCCGTCCTCACTGCCGTCGCGGGCGCCGAGTTCAATGTGCTCCAGCAGCTCAACGGCTTCCCGCGTCTCCCCGTCGGGGAAGGGGACGTCACCGCCGCCGGCATCGTCGCACTCGTGACGGTACTGATGGTGAGCTTGGTCGGCGCCGTTCTGGGCGGGGTTGCCGGGATGCGCTTCCACCGGCAGGTCGACAAGACCGGTCTCGACCGATAGCCCAGGCACCGCACGATGTGCTTGCCGCTCTCGGTGCCGACAACATCGTCCGGCACCGAGAGCCGGGCATCGGCGTGGGCGGCGGACAGGTTCCCGCCTGTTCGTCGCCCACGACGACCGGACATCTGATCCGGATGCCGGGGGCGCCCGGCCCTTGGGCCGAGCGGCCCTGACCCGTCACGGCGCTCCGCCCCGGTTGATCAGTCGATCCGCCGGACTCGCCGCACCTACGGCCGGGCTACGGGCGGACACCGTCCACCGCCCTTGGTACGCCACCTACGGTGAGCAGGAGGAGACGCGATGACACAGTCCGAGAACCTCGACGCAGATGCGGCCTCGGTCGCCGGTCGCCCGGCGCCGTCACGCAGACGCCCGCTGGATCGTGATCTCATCATCGCCGCAGCAGTCACGTCCATCGACGAGCAGGGGCTGCCGGGTCTGACCATGCGACGCCTCGGCGAGATGCTCCACGTCGAGGCGATGGCCCTCTACCGCTACGTAGCCGGCAAGGAGGAACTCCTCGACGGCGTCGTGGACCATCTGGTCGCCGGCATGCAGGCCGATGACGAGGTGCCCGACCGTCCCGACGACGGCTGGCAGGACTTCGTCCAGCGCCTCGCCCACGGCGTACGACGCGTGGCGCTGGCCCACCCCAAGGCGTTCCCGCTGGTCGCGTCCCGACCGCCCGAGGCGCCGTGGTTGCGACCGCCGCTGCGCAGCCTGGAGTGGGTGGAGGCGTTCCTGGCCGGCCTGGAGTCGGAGGGCTTCTCGGACGAGGCGGCGGTGGCGGCGTACCGCGCGTTCACCAGCTTCCTGCTGGGCCACCTCCTGCTCGAGGTCTCCACGCTCGGCGCGGACGTCGGTCCGCTCGACGTCTTGGAGGAGTCGGTGGAGCCCGGTCTCGAGGACTTCCCCATGGTGAGCCGGTTGCGTCGCCAGCTCGCGGAAGACACGTCCGGCGCGGAGTTCGAGAAGGCGCTGGAGGAACTCCTGAACCGCATGACCCTCGTCCATCAGGAACAACAGCAGTGACCAGTTCACGAACGGCCGGGCCGGGCCGGTGCTGGTCCGACGGCGACGCGTCGTCCCGCCGCAACGATGTGACCGCGGCCGCCGGCTGCCATCCGTCAGAGGCACGATCGCATTCCCCGCACCATCAGGCTACGCGCCCTGAGGCCCAGTTGCGCAGCGTCTCGGGGTTGATCCCCAGCTGCTCACCGACACGGCGAGAGCGCCGCTCCCCGTCGCCGGGTCACGCCGCAGATCGACCGCCATCCGGATCGCTCGCTCCCGAACCTCGGGATGCTTCCTCGGTGCTGCCATGACCTTCTTCCCTCCATGCAACAAGAGCCTCCATCAGGCCCGGCACGCGACAGGAAGTTGTGCATGCGCCCCCAAAGCGGTGAAGTGACGCAGCTCCCGTGACGCTTCGGTTGCCGGCATGCGCAGATGCCGTGCGACGGCGCATCGGGTTGTTGCTGTCCCCTCCCCGGAACCCTCGGATTTACCGCCCGGGCTGCGAGGAGGGGACGTGCACCCCGCGACCCGGACCTAGTCCGGAGCTATGCCGGCATCGGGCGGGCCGGAGGCCAGAGACTCGCCTACCAGCGTGCTCGGCCGGTGACGCTCTGGCGCTCAGGTCAGGTCGCGACCAGTTGCCACTCCCGACCAGGTGGAGCAACTGGGGACATCGCACAGGCCCGCTCGGTGACCCCACCCGCGGGCGGATGACGCCGATGTACCGCCCGTGCGATCCCAACCGGACAGGGCCGGGACCGGATCAACCGGAACGCATCAGCAGCGCTGGGCCGGGTACTTGCGTGAGGGAAGCCGTTCTCCGACGACCAGGGAGACCACATGCGAATCGCCATCACCGGGGCCAGCGGGAACGTGGGGTCGGCGCTGCTGCGCAGGCTGGCCGAGCGCGGGGGCCACGACGTCGTTGGCGTCGTCCGGCGCACACCGTCGGAGGTCGAGCCGTTTGCCGGGGTCGAGTGGCACGCGGTGGACCTGTCCGAAGACCAGGACGAGCCTGCCCTGGCCGCGGCCTTCGTCGGCTGTGACGCGGTGGTGCACCTCGCGTGGGGCTTCCAGCCCACCCACCGCGAGGACTACCTCGCCGAGCTCGGCGTCGGGGGCACCCGCCGCGTGATCGCAGCCGGCGTCTCCGCCGGGGTGCCGCACCTCGTGCACATGTCGTCGGTCGGGGCGTACTCGCCCAAGCAGGACGACAGCCCGGTGGACGAGTCCTGGCCGACACGGGGTGTCACCACCTCGATGTACAGCCGGCACAAAGCGGCGGCGGAGCGGTTGCTCGATGACTTGGAGGCCGAGGGGTCGGGTCCGGTAGTCACGCGGCTGCGCCCCGGCATCGTCGGTCAGGGCAGCGCGGGCAGCGCCCTGCTGCGCTACGGCCTGCCGAGCCTGGTACCTCGATCGTTGCTCTCCCACATCCCCGTGCTGCCGCTGGACCGCCGGTTGGCAATCCCGATGGTGCACGCCGACGACCTCGCCGAGGCGACCGTGCTGGCGCTCGAGTCACTGGCTACTGGGCCATTCAACCTGGCGGCCGCGCCAGCCATCACGGCCGAGGACATCGCCGGGGTGCTGGGCGCCCGGCTGGTGCACGTGCCGGCAGCCGCCGTGCGAGCCGCGGTCTCCGCGAGCTGGCACGCCCGGCTGCAGCCGCTGGACGCCGGATGGATCGATCTGGCCTTCGCAGTGCCTCTCATGGACACATCACGTGCACAGTCCGAGCTGGGCTGGTCACCTACGACGAGCGCGAGCTGGGTCCTGGCCGAAACGGTGCAGGGGATGCAGGACGGAGCGGCGGACGCTTCGGCCGTCCTCAGACCCCGGACGGTGGCCGGCGGCGTGAAGAAGTTCCTACGCGACGGCCCCGTCAGCCGGCGCCGCACTAGTTGATCTGCCGCGAACTGCGCGAGCGGCGCCCCGCCTCGCCTCGGCGCCAGCTGGTGGACCTCAGCCTGCCGGGTGCGGCGTCGGCGGCGGATAGACACACTCATCGCGGCAGATGCGCTTAGTTCCAGGCGCCCACGCGAGGAGATGCTCCCATTGGGATTGCCCCAAGCGATCGGTCTCGGGCCAAACGGAGCCCGCTCTTCCGTTCACCCAGCCCGGGCCACTTGCCCCAAGGCGCTGGGTTGCCATCGTGCTTCGTACTGTGGCCGGCAACTGCCCGCGTCAGCAGCCGCGGGCTACCACATCGGTGCGGTTGTGCTCATGGTCCATCGCGAAAGTTCCGGGCGTACCCACGTGCACGTTCGCGTGGAACTGGTTGAAAGCGTGCTGCATCTGAAGATTTCCGCAGACCTGAGGGCCGATCGGCACGAGCTTGGTTCCGACCTCGAGGAAGTGACGATGCGGCGGGACATCACCGGCGGGCTGAGCCGCGGAGGAGGCTGCCAGAGCGATGAGGAACACCGAACAAGTTCCGGCAAGCGAGAGTCGCAGTGCGTGATGCATGGTATTGCTCCTTATTGATCGGATGCCCCGAGCGTCACTTTTCATAGTGGCCTTTCCGTCCTATGGACATCACCGCCACATCGGACTAATCGGACATCGGACTAGTCGGAACTCGCTCCCCTGCGCTTGCCACGATCGCGTAGGAGATCGTGGGTGGCCTGCCTCCTCAAGCCGTCACCGACGGCACGCTGCATCACGAAGATTCGCTCGCGCGCACATCGGCTGATCGGGTGGTTTGACGCGGCGCCGACAGGCGGCGAACTGGGCGGGCACCAAGCCGGGGTCTAGGCATCGAGAACGCGATCACGCTCGTCATCGACGTTGCCTGCCGCGGGGATGCGCCCACGGCATGCGAACAAAGTCTTCCAATTCGACGGAAGTGGTGAGCCCGATGGTGAGCGCCATGGTGAGGGGGCGATGCCCGTCCGGCGTCGTCGTCCTCTGGCCTCCGATGTCGTCCGGGCGGTGAGGCGACTCTTGCGGTTCGCCAACAAGCGTCCTATGCACCGGTATCGAGCCGGCTGTCTGACCCGACTACTTTCCTGTACCGAGCATTGCCGTCCCGGATCCCATGCGACATCCCATGCGACGAGTCATGCGACAGACGGCTCGGATCGTCAAACACGCCAGACGCACGCCGGGGCGAGACAAGTCCTTCGTATGGCGTCTGACCTGCGGTAACATGCGTTTTAACGCGTCATTGGGTAGTCCCGCGCACCACCTCGGTCGTCCATGTCCCACAGGACTGCTGCCGGGTGTGCGCTCACGATCAGTGAGCGTATCCGCGGCTCCGGGGCCGACCCACATCCCCGGACGCCCGAACGCGCTCCGCGTGGCGAGGGCCACACGCCCGCCACGGAGCCTCCGGGCCGGACGTCCGAGGAGGCCGACACTCACCTCCGACGGAACCGACGCCCCGCAGCGCGGACGCGCCGCGGTGAGTGGGTGGCACCCACGGTCGACGCGGCGGCAGGGCCCTGACCTTCGGGCCGTGCGTCCGGTGCCGCACTCGACGCCGACAGGGCGGCCACGGCCCGGTGGACGTTGCCGTGGATCCGGTCGGACCCGAGCCGCTCCACGGCACCGTCCCGCTCGAGCACGGTGCGGACGGCCGGCCGGACCGCCGCCAGCCGGAGCTCGATCCCCGACTCCTCCGCCATCCGGATGATCTCCGACACCGTCGCGGCCCCTTGGGAGTCCACGAAGTTGACCCCGGCGAAGTGCAGCACCACGCCGCGGAGCTCGGGGGTCAGCATGACGGTGCGCATCCGGTCCTCGATCGCGTCCGCGGTCGCGAAGAAGACACCGCCGTCCATGCGCATCACCACGATCCCGGGCAGCGTCTCGTCCTCGGGGTGCTGGTCGAGGGGACGGAAGACCTGGGTCCCGCGCTCACGTCCCAGCGTCGAGACCTGTGGGTGCGTCGCGACGTACACGAGCCACAACAGCGACAGCGCGATGCCGATGACCACTCCGGCGAGGATGCCGAAGACGAGGGTCCCGAGGATCGCCGCCGTCGCCACCCAGAAGTCGGACCTCGACACGCGGCGCAGCCGGCGCATCTCCCCCACGTCCATCATCCCCATGACGACGGCCTCGACGATGAGTGCGGCGAGGACCGGCTTGGGCAGGGACGAGAAGAGCGGAGCCAGCACGAGGAGCGCCAGCAGGACGGTGACGCCCGAGGTGAGCGACGCCAGGCCGGTCCGCGCCCCCGACCGGTCGTTGAGCGAGCTGGCGGACAGGCTGGTCGAGACGGGCATCCCGTTGAGCAGCCCGGCACCGATGTTGGCGGCCGACTGGGCGACCGACTCCTGGTCGATGTCGACCTGGTAGCGATGCCTGGCGGCCATGGCCCGGGCGTCCCCGGCGGTCTGGGAGAACCCGATCATCACCAGCGCGAAGGCGGCCACCAGGACCGTCCCCGCGTGGTCCACCAGCAGCCCGGGGTCGGGCACGTCGAACGACGGCAACCCGCGGGGGATGTCGCCGACCAGGGCCACGCCGCGCGCGGCGAGGTCGAGCACCGCCGCCGCGACGAGGCCGCCCACCAGCAGGACCAGGGCGCCGGGGACCTGGGGAGCGACCCACCGGAGGCCGAAGACGACGGCGAGCGCCACGACCCCGACCACCACCGTGGCGGCGTGCGCCTGGTCGAGCGTGGACAGCCACGACCAGAGCTCCTGGAACGAATTGTCGCCCTCGCTGTCGGTGCCCGTCAGCTTGGGCAGCTCCCCGATCACGACGTCGATGGCAGCACCGAAGAGGAACCCGGTCACGACCGCCCGGGAGAGGAACTGCGACAGCCACCCCATCTTGAACACGGCGAGCGCCAGGAAGAACAGACCGCTGGTCAGCGTGATCCCGGCGACCAGGGTGGCGATGTCGGAGGGATCTGTCAGCCCGGTCGCCAGCACCGCGCCGCCGGCGACCGCCGCGAGCCCCGAGCTGGGTCCCATGGAGATCTGGCGACAGCTCCCGAACAGCGCGTAGAGGATCGTCCCGGCAGCCGCGGCGTACAGGCCGTTCTCGAGGGGCACCCCCGCGATCTCGGCGTAGCCGAGGTTCTTGGGGATGATGAGGGCCGCCACCACGACACCGGCGACGAGGTCGCCCCGCAGCCAGGCCGACTGGTAGCCGCGCAGCTGCTCGACGATCGGCAGGATCTGCAGGACCCGCCAGCGGGTGGGCGCGGCCTCCGCCGTCATGGCCGACCCACCCGACTCACGCCGGCCCGTGGGCCGGCTGCGCGCGCTGCTCCTCGGCGAGCTCGGAGGAGAAGAACTCGAGCGCTGTCTTCGTCTTCGTCTGCTGCTCCCCCGACAGGTCGAGGCCCTTGGTGGCCAGGAAGGCCCTCAGCTCCGCGGCGGCCTGGAAGGCCTCGGCGGGAAGGCTCTTGGCCGAGAGCTCCACGATCCGCGACCCGTCGGGATAGAACCAGAGCTCCGCGATCAGGCGCATGCGCAGCTCGGGGGGATGGAGCTTGAGCTTGAAGACCGTGATGGGGCCGAGGATCGACAGGTCGTCCAGCTCGACGCCCTCGGGTGCGTGCGCCCGGTAGAACTGCCGCTGCTCCTTGGAGTAGAGCGAACGGATGCCCTTGCGTCCCGCCGCGACGTCCTGCACGTCCTTGGTGCCGAGGGTGCCCTTCATGGAGGCCGAGCACACGAAGCCGCCCGGCATCGCGTCGACCTCGACCACCAGGTTGTCGGAGCTCCTCAGCTTCTGGACGGTGGCCGGGACGACGGGCCGCAGCTTGACCACCGAGTCGTCGCCCCGCCCCTGCACCCGGCGGGCGCGGACGACCACGCCGGCCGCGTTGAGCGCGAGGTCGGGGGTGTCGAAGAAGTAGACCTGACGTATCTGCGCGTCGAGCGGGTCCACGCCCAGGGCCACCGCAGCCGCGCGTCGGTGGGAGTCGGGCACCGTCATCTTGAGCTCGACGCTGTCGGCCTCCCTGGCCAGCGCCAGCACCTCGGCGACCTGCGCATCGGTGAGTCGGGCCGGGTGCTCCTCTGCGGTGCCTGGCATCGTGCGCTCCGTTCCTCGGGTGGGACGTCAGACCGGGTTGTCGGCCGCGGGGGCGTGCTGCCACGAGCCCCAACGGCGAGGTGCCGGCAGGGGCGATCGCGCTGGCGCCTCCTCGGCAGGACCAAGGTGGTCGGACAGCTCCTCCTTCGCCTGCTTCCGGACCAGGAGCACCACGAAGTCCCGGACCGGCGCGCTGTCGTAGTGCGACCAGAGGCACTGCACGAGCACGGACACCTGGTCGCCCGGGAGGGAGGGAAACTCGGCCTGCAGCTCGAGCACGAGCGAGTCCATCGCCTGGCCCTCGTCCAGCTCACCTCGCCGGACCGGGGTGCGCGGACCCGGGTCGTCGACCTCGATCGTCATGGCTGGCCCGCTTTCCGCTCTCAGTGTCCTCGGGCCCCTGGCCCACTGGCTGGTGCATCCACGATGAGCACTCCCCGCGGGCGCCGCATCATCCGTAGCGGGTGAGTCGTTCGGATTCACCTAGCCTTGACCCATGCGCCTGCTGCTCCTCCGCCATGGTCAGACCTCTGCCAACACGACCGCCGCGCTGGACACCGCCGCCCCCGGCCACGAGCTCACCGACCTCGGCCTCCGTCAGGCGCAGGCAGCCGCCCGCGCCCTCGGCACGCTCGGCATCGGCCTCGTCGCGGTCTCCACGGCCACGCGCACGAGCCAGACCGCGATGCCGCTCGTCACCTCGCTCGGCCTGGAGCCGGTCCGGCACGACGGGCTCCGGGAGATCGCGGCCGGGGACTTCGAGATGCGCAACGACCACGCGGCGATCGAGGGCTACCTCGGCACCATCGGCGGGTGGCTCGAGGGCGATCTCGTCCGCCGGATGCCCGGCGGCGAGACGGGGCACGAGTTCCTCGCGAGGTACGACGCCGCGGTCGCCCGCGTCTGCGGCCAGGGCAGCGACGTCACGCTGGTCGTGAGCCACGGTGCCGCCATCCGCACCTGGGTCACCCACCGGGCTCGCGGCGACCATGCGCCGATCCACGAGGGCCTGCACAACACGGGCTGCATCACCCTCGACGGGAACCCTCACGAGGGCTGGACGGTCGCGTCGTGGCACCGCGAGCCCATCGGCGGTGCGTGGCTCGACGACCTGGCCGCCCCGGACCCGACCGGGGGCGACCTCGAAGCCGACGAGGCGCCGGAGGACTCCCCTCAGTCCTCCGGGTCGTAGCCCAGGTTGGGCGACAGCCAGCGCTCCGTCTCGGTGAGGCTCCAGCCCTTGCGCTCGGCGTAGTCGGCGACCTGGTCGCGGCCGAGGCGACCGACGACGAAGTACTGCGACTGCGGGTGGGAGAAGTACCAGCCCGACACCGCGGCACCCGGCCACATCGCCATCGACTCGGTGAGCTCGATGCCCGTGCGGGCCTCCACGTCGAGGAGCTCCCACAGGGTGAGCTTCTCGGTGTGGTCGGGGCACGCGGGATAGCCCGGCGCGGGACGGATCCCGCTGTAGCGCTCGGCGATGAGGTCCTCGTTGGCCAGGGTCTCGTCGCTCGCGTGACCCCAGAACTCGGTGCGCACCCGCTGGTGGAGGCGTTCGGCGAAGGCCTCGGCCAGCCGGTCGGCGAGCGACTCGAGCAGGATCGCCGAGTAGTCGTCGTGCTCGGCCTTGAACTTCTCGATCCGCTCCCGGATGCCGTGCCCGGCCGTGACGGCGAAGCCGCCCACGTGGTCGGCGAGCCCGGTCTCCCGGGGGGCCACGAAGTCGCTGAGCGCCCGGTTGGGGACCCCGGAGCGGTGCTCGCCCTGCTGGCGCAGGTGGCGGAGCGTGGTCAGCACCTCGGAACGGGTGTCGTCGGTGTAGACCTCCACGTCGTCGCCCAGCCCGTTGGCCGGGAAGAAGCCGTAGACCCCACGGGCGGTGAGCCAGCCCTCCTCGACGACCCGGTCGAGCATGTCCTGCGCGTCGTCGTACAGCTTGCGGGCCACCTCGGCGGTGGTCGGGTTGTTGAGGATGTCGGGGAACTTGCCCTTCATCTCCCAGGCGTTGAAGAACGGCTGCCAGTCGATGTAGTCGCGCAGCTCGCCGAGGTCGTAGTCGTCGAGCACGTGCACGCCGCCCTGCGCGGGCGCCGGCGGCCGGTAGTCGCTCCAGTCGATCGGCGTCGCGTTGGCGCGCGCGCCCTCGAGGGTGAGCATCGGGCGGTCGTGCTTGGCCGAGTGCCGGACGCGCAGGGAGTCGTAGTCGGCCTTGACGTCGGCGAGCAGCCGGGTGCGCTGCTTGGAGTCCAGCAGCGCGGCAGCCGTCGGCACCGAGCGCGAGGCGTCCTTGACCCAGACGACGGGGCCGTCGTACTTCGGGTCCACCTTGACCGCCGTGTGGGCGCGCGAGGTCGTCGCGCCGCCGATCATGAGCGGGATGTCGAGGCCCTGGCGCTGCATCTCGGTCGCGAAGTTGACCATCTCGTCGAGCGACGGGGTGATCAGCCCGGACAGGCCGATGATGTCGGCGCCCACCTCGGCGGCGGTGTCGAGGATCTTCTGCGCCGGCACCATCACCCCGAGGTCGATGACCTCGTAGTTGTTGCACTGGAGGACCACGCCGACGATGTTCTTGCCGATGTCGTGGACGTCGCCCTTGACGGTGGCCATCACGATCGTGCCGTTGGTGTCCTTCGCGGTGGCGTACTCCGGGTTGTCGAGCTTCTCCTGCTCGATGAAGGGGATCAGGTAGGCGACCGCCTTCTTCATCACCCGGGCGCTCTTGACCACCTGCGGGAGGAACATCTTGCCGGCGCCGAACAGGTCGCCGACGACGTTCATGCCGTCCATCAGCGGTCCCTCGATCACCTCGATCGGGCGGCCGCCGCGCTCGGCGATCTCGGCGCGCAGGATCTCGGTGTCCGACTCGACGTGGGCGTCGATGCCCTTCACCAGGGCGTGCGTGATGCGCTCCCCGATCGGCAGGGCGCGCCACTCCTCCTCGGTGACCTCGGCCGCCTGACCGGCCCGGTTGTGCTCCTCGGCGATCTCGAGCAACCGCTCGGCGGCGTCGGGGCGGCGGTTGAGGACCACGTCCTCGATCCGCTCCCGCAGGGCCGGGTCCACCTCGTCGTAGACGGTCAGGGCGCCGGCGTTGACGATGCCCATGTCGAGGCCCGCCTCGATGGCGTGGAAGAGGAAGACGGCGTGGATGGCCTCGCGCACCGGGTTGTTGCCGCGGAACGAGAACGAGACGTTGGAGATGCCGCCGCTGACCTTGGCGCCGGGGAGGTTCTGCTTGATCCAGCGGGTCGCCTCGATGAAGTCGAGGCCGTACGACGCGTGCTCCTCGATGCCGGTCGCCACGGCGAAGACGTTGGGGTCGAAGATGATGTCCTCGGGCGGGAAGTCGACCTCGTCGACGAGGATCCGGTAGGCCCGCTCGCAGATCTGCTTGCGGCGCTCGAGGTTGTCGGCCTGGCCGTCCTCGTCGAAGGCCATCACGACCGCGGCCGCGCCGTACTGGCGGCACAGGCGTGCCTGCTCGCGGAACGTGTCCTCCCCCTCCTTCATGGAGATGGAGTTGACGATCGCCTTGCCCTGGACGCACTTGAGGCCGGCCTCGATCACCTCCCACTTGGAGGAGTCGACCATCACCGGCACCCGGCTGATGTCGGGCTCGGAGGCAATCAGCTTGAGGAAGCGGTCCATGGCCGCGACCCCGTCGATCATCCCCTCGTCCATGTTGACGTCGATGACCTGGGCGCCGTTCTCCACCTGCTGCGCGGCCACCGACAGGGCGGCGTCGTAGTCGCCGTCCTTGATGAGCGTGCGGAAGCGCGCGGAGCCGGTGATGTTGGTGCGCTCGCCGACGTTGACGAAGAGGCTCTCGGCGTTGATCGTGAACGGCTCGAGGCCCGACAGCCGCATGGCGGGGGCGACCTCGACCGGGACCCGCGGGGCCTTGTCCGCGACGGCGTCCGCGATGGCGCGGATGTGGGCGGGCGTGGTGCCGCAGCAGCCGCCGACGAGGTTGACGAGGCCGCTCTCGGCGAACTCCGACACGATGGCCGCGGTCTCCTCGGCCGCCTCGTCGTACTCACCGAAGGCGTTGGGCAGGCCGGCGTTGGGGTACGCCGACACGAAGACGTCGGCGATGCGCGACAGCTCGGCGACGTACGGACGCATCTCCCGTGCGCCGAGGGCGCAGTTGAGCCCGACGAGCAGCGGGCGCGCGTGGCGCACGGAGTTCCAGAACGCCTCGGTCGTCTGGCCGGACAGGGTGCGACCGGACGCGTCGGTGATGGTGCCGCTGATGACGATCGGCCAGCGACGGCCGAGGTCGGTGAAGACCTGGTCGACCGCCGAGATGGCCGCCTTGGCGTTGAGGGTGTCGAAGATCGTCTCGATGATGACGAGGTCGGCGCCCCCGTCAAGCAGGCCGCGGGTCGCCTCGGAGTACGCCGCGACCAGCTCGTCGTAGGAGACGTTGCGGGCGCCCGGGTCGTTGACGTCGGGCGAGATCGACGCCGTGCGGGTCGTGGGCCCCAGCGCGCCGGCGACGTAGCGCGGACGCTCGGGCGTCCGGGCGCTCACCTCGTCGCAGACGGTGCGGGCGAGGCGGGCGGCCTCGAGGTTGATCTCGTAGGCCAGCTCCTCCAACCCGTAGTCGGAGAGCGAGATCGAGTTGGCGTTGAACGTGTTGGTCTCGATGATGTCCGCGCCGGCCTCGAGGTACTCGCGGTGGATCTCCTCGATGATGTGCGGCTGGGTCAGCGTCAGCAGGTCGTTGTTGCCGACCAGGTCGCTCTCCCAGTCCGCGAAGCGCTCGCCCCGGTAGCCCGCCTCGTCCGGGCGGTCCCGCTGGATGGCCGTGCCCATGGCGCCGTCGATGACCAGGATCCGCTCCCGCATGGTGGCGGCGAGCTCCTCGGTGGCATCGGGGCGGTGCTGGCTCACGGACTCGGGACTCACAGGGCTCTCGGCTCCTCTCGGCTGGGATTGCCAGCCTAGGTTCGGCGTTCCACTGCGTGGACACCATTCCCAGATCGTGACACCGCCCGGCGGTGCCCCCGAAATCCCGGGCGCCGCCCCGGAGCCGGGCTCGGGGGTGCCGTCCGGGTGCCGGGCATGGCCCGCGTGGGGGTCGAGCGCCGACCGGTCGGGGGATCCCCGCGCCGCCCGGGACGCCTAGCGTCGCGGCGTGGGGTGTTCGGGCCAGGGGGCCGGGGACCTTGTGCGTGGGGAGCGACCGCCGCCGTGACGGGGGCGGCGGCGCTCGCTCGGACCCGCTGCCGCGGTTGACCGCCGCTCGGGCCGGCGCTCGGACTACGCTGGAACGGTGATCGAGTTCGACGATGTCCAGGACCTGGTGTCTCCCGTGGTGATCGCGGCCTTCGAGGGCTGGAACGACGCCGCCGACGCCGCGTCCTCGGTCGTCGACCACCTCATGGACGTGTGGGACGCCCACGTCATCGGGGCCATCGACCCCGAGGAGTTCTACGACTTCCAGGTCAACCGGCCGATGGTGGGCACCGACGACAACGGCCACCGGCGGCTCACGTGGCCGACGACCCGGATCGCCATCGCGTCTCCCCCGGGCCTGCACCGCGACGTGATCCTCATCCGGGGCATCGAGCCCAACATGCGCTGGCGCCAGTTCTGCGCCGAGCTGCTCGCCGCTTGCGACGACCTCGGCGGCGAGCTCGTGGTGACCCTCGGGGCGCTGCTGGCCGACGCACCGCACACCCGCCCGATCCCCGTCACCGGGACCGCCACCGAGCCCGACCTGGTGGACCGTCTCAAGCTCGAGCAGTCGACGTACGAGGGTCCGACGGGCATCGTCGGCGTCTTCCAGGACGCGTGCATCCAGCTCGACATCCCGGCCGCGTCCTACTGGGCCGCCGTGCCGCACTACGTCGCGCAGCCGCCCTGCCCCAAGGCGACCCTGGCCCTCATCGGGCAGCTCGAGGACCTGCTGGAGTGCAGCATCCCCCTCGGCGACCTCCCCGAGGACGCCAAGGCCTGGGAGCGAGGGGTCGACGAGCTCGCCGAGGAGGACGAGGACGTCGCCGACTACATCCGGGCGCTCGAGGAGACGCGGGACACCGCCGACCTCCCCGAGGCCAGCGGCGAGGCGATCGCCCGCGAGTTCGAGCGCTATCTCAAGCGCCGCGACCAGGACTGATCAGAGGGCGAGCCCGAGCGCCGCGTCGAGCACCGGCAGCAGGGTCGCGGCCGCGTCCCGGTCGCTGGTGTCGGCGAGCCCGTGGTCTCCCAGGGTGGCCGCCACCCAGGCCTCGACCGCGGCGACGGCCGTCGGGGCGTCGAGGTCGTCGGCCAGCGCCGCGAGCACGGCCTCGACGACGGGCCCGGACGGGGCGCCGGCGCCGAGGGAGAACGCCTTGCGCCAGGAGTCGAGGGTGTCCACGGCGTCCCAGAGCTGGGCGTCGGTCCACTCCCAGTCGCTGCGGTAGTGGTGGCGCAGCAGCACCAGGCGGATGGCCATCGGGTCGACGTCGCTGTTGCGCAGCGCCGAGACGAAGACCAGGTTGCCCTTGGACTTGGACATCTTCTCGCCGTCGTAGGCCACCATCCCGGCGTGGGCGTAGGCGCGGGCCAGGCGCTCGCCCGGCGAGGCGACCTGCGCGTGACCCGCGGACATCTCGTGGTGCGGGAAGACCAGGTCGCTGCCGCCGCCCTGCACGTCGAACGCCGAGCCGAGGTGCTCGAGCGCGATCGCGCTGCACTCGATGTGCCACCCGGGTCGTCCCGGACCGAAGGGGCTGTCCCACGCCGGCTCGCCGTCGCGCTCCCCACGCCACACGATGCAGTCGAGGGGGTCCTTCTTGCCCGGGCGGTCGGGGTCGCCGCCGCGGTCGGGGAAGACGCGCAGCATGGTCTCGCGGTCCCAGCCGGACACGTCGCCGAAGGCCGGGTCCGCGGTGACGGAGAAGTAGAGGTCGGTCTCCACCTGGTAGACGGCGCCGGCCTCCTGGAGCCGTTGGATGAGGTCGATGACGAGCGGGATCGACTCGACGGCACCGATGTAGTGGTCCGGGGCGAGGACCCGCAGCGCCTCCATGTCGTGGCGGAAGAGCTCGGTCTCGCGCTCGGCCAGCTCGACCCAGTCGACGCCGACCCTGGTGGCCCGCTCGAGCAGCGGGTCGTCGACGTCGGTGACGTTCTGGACGTAGCGGACCTCGTGCCCGGCACTTCGCCAGGCCCGGTTGAGGAGGTCGAAGGCGACGTACGTCGCGGCGTGGCCCATGTGCGTGGCGTCGTAGGGCGTGATGCCGCAGACGTAGAGGCGGGCCGGGCCCTCGGGACGGGTCTCGACGAGCTCACCCGTCGCGGTGTCGTGCACCCGCACGACGGGCCCTCCGGCGGGGAGGACGGGGACGTCGGGAGAGGACCAGCTGCGCATGCCGGGCAGCCTATCCGGCGGTGCGGACGCGGGACCTAGAAGGGCGGCCAGGGGATGACCGGCCACGATCCCTCCGGATCGGGCAGCACGCCGGTGCGCAGCAACCGCTCGGCGCGCCGGCGGGTGGCGTCGACCTCGCTGACCGCGAGCAGGTCCTCGAGCCGCTCCCCCAGGTCGCCACGCAGTGCGTCGAGCACCGTCTCGACCCCGGCGATCTCCTCCTCGGTCAGCGGCTCGCCGGCCCAGCCCCACAGCACGGTGCGCAGCTTGTGCTCGACGTGGAAGGTGACGCCGTGGTCGACGCCGTAGCGGTGCCCGTCGGGCATGGCCAGCACGTGACCGCCCTTGCGGTCGGCGTTGTTGACGACGACGTCGAGGACCGCCATCCGGCGCAGCGCGTCGGTGTCCTCGTGGACGAGCGAGATCGGCCGGTCGGACTCGTCGAGGCCGTCGAAGACGTGGCGGTAGCCGTCCGGCACCCGGCCACCGGGCACCAGGTCCACCGCGTCCTGGCCCGGGTCGGGCTCGCGCCACAGCTGGACCATGCCGGGCCCGTGCGGTCCCTCGCGCAGGATCGTGAGCGGGACGACGTCCCACCCGAACGCCTCCGACACGGCGTACGACGCCACCTCGCGGGCCGCGAGCGTGCCGTCCGGGAAGTCCCACAGCGGGCGCTCCCCGCGGATGGGCTTGTAGACGCAGCGCACCCCGTCGATCTCACCGACGAAGGTCGCGTTGGAGGCGGGCATGACGCGCCCGTGGAGCGTGATCTCGCCCGCGAGCACGTCGGCGCCGGTCCGCTCGGTCACGGGCGGGTCAGGCCTGCGGGTCGCGACGCTTGAAGCCGTTGGCGCGCACGCACAGGTGGCCGGCGGGGTCGACCGGGTTGCCGCAGAACGGGCAGTCGGGCCGACCGGCCCCGATGACCGTGCGGGCTCGTCCGACGAAGGCGCGCGCGGCGCCGGCGGTCAGCCGGACGAGGAAGATCTCGTCGGGCTCCGGCTCCTCGAGGTCCTCGTCGAGCTGCTCGGGGGACACGACCGCGGCCTCGGTGTAGGGGAACACCTCGATGACGATCCGCTCGGTCGCGGAGTCCCAGGACAGCGTCATGGTGCCGGCGCGGAACTCCTCCTCGATGGGCTGCTCGAGGGGGTCGTTGTCGACGAGGTCGAAGGGAGCGACGGCGGGCACGAGTGCACTGCCGCCGGCGGCCTGCATGACCTCGTCGAGCAGCTCGTCGACACGCTCGGCGAGCGCCTCGACCTGCTGCTTCTCGAGGGCGACGCTGGTGAGGCGGGCGCCGTCGCGGGCCTGCAGGAAGAAGGTCCGCTGACCGGGCTCGCCGACGGTGCCGGCGACGAAGCGCTCGGGCGGGTCGAAGGCGTGGACGAGAGGCATGCCACTCACCCTAGGACCCTGCCGGGGACGTGTCCGGCCCGGCACCACCGCCGACCGGCGCGTCCGCGGTACGACGACGCCTGGAGGCCTTCTTCGCCGGCGGCGGTGTGAGCCAGGACAGGTCGCCCGCGGACGTGTTGGTGCCCAGGACGTAGGGGCGCGACTCCGTGTAGCGGACGATCGACACCGACGCCGGGTCGACCTGGATGCGCTGGAAGAGATCGAGGTGGGTGCCGAGGGCATCGGCCAGGATCGCCTTGATGACGTCGCCGTGGCTCACCGCGAGCCACACCGCGCCGGGGCCGTGTTCGGCCTCGACCAGGCGGTCGTGGCGTCGTACGGCCTCCACGGCGCGGTCCTGCATGGCCCGCATCGACTCTCCGCCCGGGAAGGCGGCGGCCGACGGCTGTCCCTGCACGACCTTCCAGAGCGGCTCCTTGGCGAGGTCCTTGAGCTCGCGGCCCTGCCACTCGCCGTAGTCGCACTCGCTGAGCCGGCGCTCGGTGGTGATGGCCAGGTCGCCGGCCTGGGCCCGGGTGATGGCCCGGGTCGTCTGCTTGCAGCGCTCGAGCGGGCTCGAGACGGCCGCCACCAGGCGCACCGGGGCGAGCCGGTCGGCAGTCGCGACCGCCTGCTCGGTGCCCCGGTCGTCGAGCCGGACACCGGGCAGCCGACCCGCCAGCACGCCCGTGGCGTTGGCGGTGGTCCGGCCGTGTCGCACGAGGATCACGGTTGCCATGCTCGCGACACTAGCGGCAGCGTGGCGGCGGAGCCGACGCGCTCGCTCCATGGGCCAGTGGGCATAGCCTGATCGGGTGATCGTCGACAACGCGCTCTACCACGAGGGTGTCCGCGTCCCCCTCGACGACGGGGACCCCAGCCTCGGTCACGCCCGGGTCCCGTGCGGCCGCGGCGACTTCCAATGGGTGGGCATCCACGACCCGACCGAGGAGGAGCTCCGCCAGATCGCCCGCACGTTCGACCTGCACCCGCTGGCGGTCGAGGACGCGGGCGACTCCCACCAGCGCCCCAAGGTGGAGCGCTACGGCGACACGCTCTTCCTCGTCCTCAAGACGCTCTGGTACGTCGACGAGGACGACGCCGTGGAGACCGGCGAGATCAACCTGTTCATCGGCCCCGACTTCGTCGTGACCGTCCGGCACGGGCAGGGCATCGACCTGAGCACGGCCCGCCGGGACCTGGAGCAGCGGGCCCAGGTGCTCGAGCACGGCCCGATGGCGGTGATGTACGCCATCTGCGACCGCGTGGTCGACGAGTACGAGAAGGTCGGCGCCTCCCTCGAGATCGACGTGGACGAGGTCGAGGAGTCGGTCTTCTCCCCCGCCCGCACCGACGACTCGGTCCGCATCTACACGCTCAAGCGGGAGATCGCGGAGGTACGTCGCGCGGTGATGCCGCTGCGCGAGCCGATGCGCCGCTTCGTGCAGGCCGAGGTGGCGGGCATCGACGAGGCGACCGCCACCTACTTCCGCGACGTCGCCGACCACCTCCACCGGGTCTCGGAGGTCATCGACAACCTCGACGTGCTGCTGTCCACCGCGTTCGACGCGCACCTGGCCCGCATCTCGGTCCAGCAGAACGAGGACATGCGCAAGATCTCCGCCGGCGCCGCGCTCGTCGTCGTACCGACGCTCATCGCCGGGATCTACGGCATGAACTTCGACCGCATGCCCGAGCTGCAATGGACCTTCGGCTACCCGTTCGCGATCGCCCTCATGGTCAGCGTGTCGGCCGTCCTGCTGTGGTTCTTCAAGAAGTCCGGATGGCTCTGAGCGGTCCCGCGACCACCCGGCCGAGCGCCTGGCGGGTGGTCTGGTGGTTCGGCTTCGTCAGCCTGGCCGCCGACATGGTCTACGAGGGCGCCCGGTCCATGTACGGCCCGGTGCTCGCCGCCCTGGGGGCGTCGGCGGTCCTCGTCGGGGCGGTCACCGGTGCCGGCGACGCGATGGCGCTGGTGCTGCGGCTGGTCTTCGGGCCGGTCGCGGACCGGACCGGTCGCTACTGGACCCTCACGATCGTCGGCTACGGGTTGACGGCCGTGTGCGTGCCGCTGCTCTTCCTGGCACCCCGGCTCGGGTCCGCAGGACTCGCCTTCGCCGTCACGCTGATCCTCCTCGAGCGGCTCGGCAAGGCCGTGCGCTCACCCTCCAAGTCGGCGCTGCTCGCCCACGTGGCGGGCGCCGTGGGCCGCGGACGCGGCTTCGGGGTGCACAAGGCCCTCGACCAGGTCGGCGCCTTCGCGGGACCGCTGCTCGTGGCCGCCGTGGTGGCCGGCGCGACGTTGTGGGCCGGCATGGCGGTGCTGGCGATCCCCGGGGCGATCACGATGGTGCTGCTGCTCACGCTGCGTCGACGGGTGCCTGACCCGAGCGTCTACGACCCGTCGTCGTCCCCCTCCCTCGACGCCGCCGAGGCACCGACCCGCGGCTGGTGGGCCGAGGCGGTCGGCGCCGGTCTGCCCGGCGACTTCTTCCGGTACGCCGTCGCGGCCTCGCTCACGACCGGCGCCCTGGTGACCTTCGGGATCATCGGCTACCACCTGACCGTCGAGGGGATCGTCCCGGTCGCCGCCGTGCCCCTCGTGTACGCCGCCGCGATGGCCGTCGAGGCGGTCGCGGCGCTGCTCGTCGGCTGGGTCTACGACCGCACGGGCGCGGCGGTCCTGCTGGTCGTGCCGGTGCTCGTGGCGCTGGTGCCCGCACTGGCGCTCGGTCCCACCCTCGCGACCGTGGTCGTCGGCGTGGTCGTGTGGGGATTCGCCCACGGTGTCCAGGACTCCACGATCAAGGCGGTCGTCGCCGACCTGGTCGAGGCGCCGCGGCGCGCCACGGCGTACGGCGTCTTCGCAGGCATCCAGGGCCTGCTGGCGATCGTCGGCGGGGCCGGCGCCGGCTGGCTCTACGAGCGCTCGCTCGCGGCGCTGGTCGTCGTCGTCGCGATCAGCCAGCTGCTGGCGCTGGCGCTCCTGCTGCAGACCTTCAGGCGGACAGCACGCCGGTCGCGAGCAGGATGAGCGTCGCCGTGCCGAGCAGGACGCGGTAGATGACGAACGGCGTGTAGGAGTTCGTGGAGACGTAGCGCAGCAGCCAGGCGATGGCGGCGTACCCGACGAGGAACGACACCACCGTGGCGACGAGGGTCGGGCCCCAGCCGTAGGAGTTGCCGCCGCCGGGGATCTCCTTCAGCTCGAAGAGCCCCGCTCCGACGACGGCCGGGATGGCGAGCAGGAAGGCGTAGCGCGTGGCGGCCTCGCGCTCGAAGCCGAGGACCCGGCCCATCGAGATCGTCGCGCCGCTGCGGGAGACGCCGGGGATGAGCGCCATGGCCTGGGCGACGCCCATCAGCACGGCGTCCTTGAGGGTGATCTGCTTGATCTCGCGGTCGTCACTGCTGAAGCGGTCGGCCAGGCCGAGCACGATGCCCATCACGACCAGGGTGGTGCCGACGATCCAGAGGTTGCGGAAGTCCTCCTCGATGACGTCCTTGAGCAGCACGCCGAGCACCACGATCGGCAGCGAGCCGATGATGATGAACCAGCCCATGCGGGCGTCGAACTGCCCGCGCCACTCCGGCTTGAAGAGCGAGAGCAGCCACGCCTTGCCGATGCGCCAGATGTCGTGGCGGAAGTAGATGAGCACGGCCAGCTCGGTGCCGATCTGGATCACCGCGGTGAAGGCGGCGCCGGGGTCGCCCCACCCGAAGAGCTCGGGGAAGATCCGCAGGTGCGCGCTGCTGGAGATCGGCA
This sequence comes from Nocardioides sp. Soil777, assembly GCF_001428425.1. Lineage (NCBI taxonomy): Bacteria > Bacillati > Actinomycetota > Actinomycetes > Propionibacteriales > Nocardioidaceae > Nocardioides > Nocardioides sp. Soil777. The sequence goes on along the minus strand of NZ_LMSN01000008.1, from coordinate 38,309 downwards.
GGAACTCGGTGAGTCCCTGGATGGTCCCGAGGACGATGGCCTTGAGGAAATCTGACACGCCGCAGGAGCCTACGGGGAGGTGGTTGCGGCGAGCCGAAGGGCCCGCCGGGGCGGGCATGACTAATCTCTGCCGCATGCAGCAGCGCTCGCTCGGCTCGACCGGCCTGAAGGTCTCCCGGCTCGGTCTCGGCACCATGACCTGGGGACGTGACACCGACGAGCACGAGGCGCGTGACCAGCTGATCGCCTTCGCCGAGGCCGGCGGCACCCTCCTGGACACCGCTGCGGGCTACGGCGACGGCGCCAGCGAGGAGCTGATCGGCACCCTCATCGGCGACGTGGTCGGCCGCGACGAGATCGTGCTGGCGACCAAGGCCGGCATCTCGCGGCGCACCGGCGAGCGGGTCGCCAACACCTCGCGCGGGCACATGCTCACCTCCCTTGACGCCTCCCTCAAGCGCCTCGGCGTCGACCACGTGGACCTCTGGCAGGTGCACCTGTGGACCGACGAGACCCCGATCGAGGAGACCCTCACCGCGCTGGACCTGGCGATCACGTCCGGGCGCGCGTCGTACGTCGGTGTCTCCAACTACACCGGCTGGCAGACCGCGCAGGCCGCCACGTGGCAGCGGGCCGTGCCCGGGCGGGCCACCCTGGCGTCCACCCAGGTGGAGTACTCCCTGCTCAACCGTGGGATCGAGCACGAGGTCGTCCCCGCGGCCCGGGCGCTCGGCCTCGGCGTGCTCCCCTGGTCGCCGCTGGGACGCGGGGTGCTGACCGGCAAGTACCGCTCCGGCACGCCGTCCGACTCCCGCGGCGCCACCGAGCACTTCGGTCGCTTCGTCGGTGTCTACCTCGACGACCGGGGCCGCTCCATCGTCGAGGGCGTGGCCCGGGCGGCGGACGGCCTGGGCTGGTCCCCGCTCGAGGTGGCGCTGGTGTGGGTGCGCGACCGGCCCGGTGTCACCGCCCCGATCGTGGGTGCACGGACTGCGGCCCAGCTCCGCGGCGCGCTCGGCATCGAGGAGCTCACGCTGCCCCGGGAGATCGTGGACGCCCTCGACGACGTGAGCGGCGACTGATGGCTCGGGCGCACCGGCGACCGCCGCGGGCGGGGGTGGAGTGGGAGTTCGAGACGCTGACCCTCCCCCGTGACTTCTCGCGCAACGTGGTGACCCGGATGCTCGTCGACCGCGCCGAGCACGGTGGCTGGGAGCTCGACCGGCTGCGGATCGGCAACGACGGCGTACGACGCGTCGTGCTGCGCCGCAAGATCATCCGCCAGCGCCTGACGCTCTTCGCCGGCTGAGCCTCCTGCGGGTCACCCCGGCCGGGAACGGACCACCTGCGGCCGCCGGACCTGTGGAGGGCCCGCGTGCCGCGCACCCTGTGGAGGAGCGTTCGACGCGATCCCGGCGTCGGCGCACGCTGGACGCATGACCCCGTTCCACGACGTCAACGCCCCGCACGGCACGCCACCCCAGGTCCCGCGTCCCCGTCGTGACGCCCGCGGGCGCCCCGGCCGCTCCGGTCAGCCCTGGGGCGACGAGGACTACGAGCGGCTGGTGGCGCTGGTCCGCGAGGGCCACGACGTGCCCGCGATCGCCGACGCGCTGGAGCGCACGGAGGGCGCCGTCACCCCGCGACTGCGCGCGCTGCTGCCGCCCGAGCAGCGGGCCATCCTGGCCGACCGGGTGCTCCCGACGCTGCGGGGCCACGTCAGGGAGCAGCCGGACTACCCCTGGGCCGAGGTCATGGTCCGGCTCCCGCCCCCGGCGCCCGTCGTCCAACGCGTCGTGCACCACGCGGGCGTCGCCGGGCTCGAGCCGGCCCTGCTGGTCGAGGTGGCGTGGGCCCTCCTCCACTGCGAGACCGCCGACGCCGGCGCGGTGCACGAGGTCTGCGACGAGGTCGTCGGCCGTGGCCTCGACCACGAGCTGACGGCTCGGCTGGTGTCCGCGCTGCTGTGCCGCGTCCCTCCTGCCACCCCCGACGAGGCGCGCTACGCCGCGACGGCCCGGCTGGACCGGGCCCGCGGGCTCACGTCTTCCCGCTCCCGCTACGACGACCACCCGTGGGACCACGGGTGGTGAGCCCGCTCAGAGCTCGTCGAGGAAGCGGTCGAAGACCCGCGCCCCGAACTCCAGGGCATCGACCGGCACCCGCTCGTCGACGCCGTGGAAGAGCGCCGTGAAGTCCAGGTCCGCCGGCAGCCGCAGCGGCGCGAAGCCGTAGGAGGTCATGCCCAGCTTGGTGAAGTGCTTGGCGTCGGTGCCGCCGCTCATGAGGTACGGCGCGACGACGGCGTCCGGGTCCTCGGCCATCAGGGAGCGGGTCATCGCGTCGACCAGGTGGCCCTCGTAGGGCATCTCCCACGGCTGCTGGTGGGAGAGGAAGTCGATCTCGACCCCCTCCCCGCACAGCTCGCGCAGGGTCGTGAAGAACTCGTCCTCGTAGCCCGGCAGGAAGCGGCCGTCGACGTGCGCGGTCGCCTCGGTGGGGATCACGTTGACCTTGTAGCCGGCGCCGAGCATCGTCGGGTTGGCGGTGTTGCGGATCACCGCGCCGAGCATCCGCGCGGCACTGCCGAACTCGTCGATCAGCTCCACCGCGTTGTCCGGGGTGGCCTCGGTGCCGGCGATGTCGGCGACGGTGGCCAGCAGGACCTCCATGGTCGGCGTCAGCCGCACCGGCCACTCGTGGGCGCCGATCCGGGCGACGGCGCCGCTGAGGCGGGTGACCGCGTTGTCGGTGTTGATCATCGAGCCGTGGCCGGCGCGCCCGCGGGCCGTGAGCTTCATCCAGGCCATGCCCTTCTCGGCGGCCTCGATGAGGTAGACCCGGCGCCCGCGGACGGTTGCGCTGAAGCCGCCGACCTCCCCGATCGCCTCGGTGCAGTCGGCGATCTCGTCCGGGTGCTGCTCCACGAGCACCTCGGCGCCCTTGTGGCCGCCGGCCTCCTCGTCGGCCGTCAGGCACAGCACCAGCTCGCGATCGGGCAGCCGGCCGGCCCGGGCCCGGGCGCGGACCACGCTGAGGAGCATGGCGTCGAAGTCCTTCATGTCGACGGCGCCGCGACCCCACACGAAGCCGTCCTGCACCTCGCCGGAGAAGGGGTGGACCTGCCAGTCCTCCGCCGCGGCGGGGACCACGTCGAGGTGCCCGTGCACCAGCAGGGGCGGCTTCGTCGAGCCGGGCGACCCGCCCCACCGGGCGACGAGGTTGGTCCGGCCCGGCTCGGACTCGTAGAGACGCGACTCGATGCCGACCTCGTCGAGCAGCGTGGCGACGTACTCGGCCGCCTTCCGCTCCCCCGGGCCGTCCTCGTCGCCGTAGTTGGAGGTGTCGATGCGGATCAGGTCGCGGCACAGGTCCACGACCTCGCCAGCGGGGTCGTGGGCGGGGTCGAGAGAGGTCACCGAGGTCTCGTCAGCCATGCCCCCATCCTGCCCCAGGGACGGGGGGACCCCGATTCGAGTGTTGGGCAGGCGTTTTGCTACGGTTCTCCAGCACTCGTCCGGGTGGCGGAATTGGCAGACGCGCTAGCTTGAGGTGCTAGTGCCCGTATTAGGGCGTGGGGGTTCAAGTCCCCCCTCGGACACTGAGAAGGCCCCGGCTCCACGGGGCCTTTTCTTCATTTCGGGGCCACCGAGGAGCGGGTCAACGCCCGCGGCGCGGGCGGCCCGACGGGCCCATCCGGTGGTGCACCCGGGCCGGTGCCTCACCGAGGCCCCACACCCCCGGGGCGTCAGACTCCATCAACCCGTCGGGGTCCCGTCGCCAGCGGCGTTCGAGGAACCAGCCGGCGACCGAGAAGTAGGCGACCAGGGCGCCGATCACGAGCCACACCATGCCGCGACACTACGCCCGCAGCGGCCGTTCAGGGAGTGCCGAGCCGGATCCCGTGCGCGGCCAGCAGGTCGACCAGGGAGCCGGGCCCCCGCTCGAAGTGCCAGTGCTCGGCGACCAGTCCGGCCGTCCGCGCTCCCTCCACGTTGGCCTCGTTGTCGTCGACGAAGAGCACCTCGCGCGCCGGCACCCCGATCCGTCGTACGACGCGGTGGAAGAACTCCGGGTCCGGCTTGGCGGCCCCGACCTCCCACGAGTAGGCGCTCACGCCGAAGCGGTCCCGGTAGCCGAGCACGTCGTGCATGTACCTGCCGCGGTGGCGCTCCTGGTTGGTGGCCAGGTGCACCCCGTAGCCGGCGCTGCGCAGCGCCGCCACGACCTCGAAGGACGAGCCGACCTCGTCGATGCGGTGCCACACCGCGGCGTACACCTCGGCGACCGGGGTCGTGACGCCGTACTCGAGCAGCGTCGCCTCCAGCATCGGGAGGTAGTCGCCCTCGCCGGCCAGGGTGGGCTCCTCGTCGGCCCACGTCCGGTGGAGGAACTCGCGCGAGCGGTCACCGAGGAAGGGCTCCATCGCGGCGTACCAGCCGCCGGGGAGGTCCTGGACGACGCCGTCGGCGTCGAGCAGCACGTGCGTGATCACGGGGCTCAGCCTAGGCTCGCCGGGTGACCGCCAACCTGCGCCCGACCCTGCGGGTCGGCTTCGTGACCGGTGCCACCCCCGACAAGTGGGCACGCGCCTGGCGCGAGCGCCGGCGTGAGCGGCTCGAGCTGGTCCCCGTCACCGAGGACGAGCAGGTCGAGGGGGTCCGTGACGGCAGCCTCGACATGGCGCTCGTCCGGCTGCCGGTCGACACCGACGACCTCCACTGCATCCGGTTGTACGACGAGGTGCCGGTCGTCGTCGCCGGCCTCGAGCACGTCGTCGGCGCGGTCGACGAGGTGACCCTCGAGGACCTGGCCGACGAGCAGCTGGTGCGCCCGCACGCCAGCGGCTGGACGCCCACCGCCGAGCAGCTCGAGTGGCCGCCGATGTCGGAGAAGGACGCCATCGAGACCGTCGCCGCCGGGACCGGCGTGGTGGTCGTGCCGATGAGCGTGGCCCGGCTCCACCAGCGCAAGGACGTGGTGACCCGGCCGGTGACGGACCTGGAGCCCACCACCATCGCGCTGGTCTGGCTCCGGGACCGCGACGACGACGTGACGCAGGCCTTCGTCGGCGTGGTCCGGGGACGCCGGGTCACGAGCTCGCGCTGAGCCACTCCTCGAGCCACCGGCCCAGCACGACCGCGCTGGCCTCCACCCGGCTCGGCCAGTCCATCGCCGACTCGTCGGCCTCGTCGCTCACGTGCTTGACCAGCCGGACCGGCACGCCGAAGGACCGCGCGGCGAACGCGACGGCGTACCCCTCCATGTCGACGAGGTGCGCAGCGAGCGCCAGCCGGTCGCGGACCAGCGGGTCGGTGACGAACACGTCGCCGGTCGCCAGCACCACGTCGGACTCCCCCACCACCAGCCGCTCCTCGGGGTCGTAGCCGAGCGAGCGCACGATGTCGGCGTTGATGTCGTGGTTGATCACGACGCCCGGCTCGTGCAGGCCGGTGAGCCCGTCACGCAGCGCGCCGGCAGTGCCGATGTTGACGACCGTGAGCCCCGCGACGTCGTCGTACGCCGCCAGCGCACGCGCCGTCGCGACTGCCGCTGCGGTCTTGCCGAGACCCGTGACGACGAGCGGGAGGTCGGACGGGACGTGGGCTGCTTCGGCCGCGGTGGCGGCCACGACGAGGGTGTGCACCTCGTCACGCTAGCCCGTTCTGGTTAGCCCTTTGACAACCCAGCCCCTACTGTCGACGGGCCCGTTCACCCGAGTACCCGCAGGAGGTGTCACCTTCCAGTGACCCAGGAAAAGACCTCGGAGCGACCGCTCTCCGACTCCCTCAAGTCACCCACCGACACGGTGATCCCCCACCCCGCTCTGGACGTCGAGCCCTCCGCCGAGTCCGAGCGCCCCCAGCTCCTCGACAAGGTCGTCTTCGGCGTCACCGCCGCGATCGCGATCGGCTTCCTGCTGTGGGGGTTCCTCGACACGGCCTCGCTGGCCAGCGCCTCGGGCACGGCGCTCACCGGCACCATGGAGTACCTCGGCTGGCTGTTCGTCCTCACGTCGTCCGCCTTCGTCGTCTTCGCCCTGTGGCTCGCCCTGGGCAAGTACGGCAACATCCCCCTCGGTCGCGACGGGGACGAGCCGGAGTTCTCCACCACCTCGTGGGTCGCCATGATGTTCTCCGCGGGCATGGGCATCGGGCTCATGTTCTACGGCGTCAACGAGCCGCTCACGTTCTTCGCCGACACCGACGGCTTCGCGCCGCCCGGCTCCGAGGGGCTCTCCGACCCGCAGCGCGCCGAGACCGCGATGGCGCACACGCTGTTCCACTGGACCCTGCACCCGTGGGCCATCTACGCGGTCGTCGGTCTCGCCATCGCGTACGGCGTCTACCGCAAGGGTCGCCTCCAGCTCATCAGCGCGGCCTTCGAGCCCCTGCTCGGCAAGCACGCCAACGGTCCCGCCGGCAAGGTCATCGACATCCTCGCGATCTTCGCGACGCTCTTCGGCTCGGCGGCGTCGCTGGGGCTCGGTGCCATCCAGATCGCCAGCGGCCTGCGCATCGTCACCGGCCTCGGCGAGGTCGGCAACGGCGTGCTCGTCGCCATCATCGCGGTCCTGACCGTCTGCTTCGTGCTGTCGGCCGTCTCGGGCGTCGCCAAGGGCATCCAGTGGCTCTCCAACATCAACATGGTGCTGGCGCTGACGCTCGCGGTGTTCGTGTTCGTCGTCGGGCCGACGATGTTCATCCTCGACATCATCCCGACGTCGATCGCCTCCTACGTGCGCGAGCTGCCCACCATGGCCGGTCGCACCAACGCCGACGGCGAGGCCGCGGCCGCGTGGCTCAGCAGCTACACGGTCTTCTACTGGGCCTGGTGGATCTCGTGGACCCCCTTCGTCGGGATGTTCATCGCACGGATCTCGCGCGGGCGCACGATCCGCCAGTTCGTCACCGGCGTGCTGCTGGTCCCCAGCCTGGTGACCCTGGTCTGGTTCGCGATCTTTGGCGGCGCGGCCATCAAGCTCCAGATGGACGGTACCGACGTCTACGGCGCCGGTGCCCTCGAGGACCAGCTCTTCACCGTGCTCGACCAGTTCCCGCTGGCCACCGTCTCCAGCATCCTGGTGATGGTCCTGGTGGCGATCTTCTTCATCTCCGGCGCCGATGCGGCGTCGATCGTGATGGGGTCGCTCTCGCAGAACGGTGCCATCGAGCCCAGCAAGGCACCGGTGATCTTCTGGGGCGTCGCGACCGGCGGCGTGGCCGCGGTCATGCTGCTGGTCGGTGGCGACACCGCCCTCGACGGCCTCAAGACCATCACCATCGTGGCGGCCGTGCCCTTCGTGCTGGTGATGATCGGACTGTGCGTGTCCCTGGTGAAGGACCTCAGCCAGGACCCGATGATCGTCCGGACGCGGGTGGCCCGCGAGGCCGTCCACGACGCCGTGATCGCGGGCGTCACCGAGCACGGGGACGACTTCCGCCTCTCGGTCGAGCAGGAGCCCGGCACGGACGACACGTCCACCGCGCGCCCCTCGCAGACGAAGGCCTGACCCAGCACCACCCCGGCGGCCGCTGGGCGCCTCCTCACCAGGAGGTGCTCAGCGGCCGTCCTTCGTGGAAGCCGGCGGCGGACTGCAGGCCGACGACCGCGCGCTCGTGGAGCTCCTCGAGCGTCGTGGCGCCGGCGTAGGTGCAGGACGACCGCAACCCGGAGCAGATCTGGTCGATGAGGTCCTCGACGCCGGGCCGGGCCAGCTCGAGATACATCCGCGACGAGGAGATGCCCTCCTCGTAGAGGCCCTTGCGGGCCCGGTCGTACGCCGACTCGGTCGACGTGCGGTGGGCGACGGCCCGCGCGGAGGCCATCCCGAAGGACACCTTGAAGGCCCGCCCGTCGGCGTCGTGCATGAGGTCGCCGGGCGACTCGTGCGTCCCGGCGAACCACGAGCCGATCATCACCGAGCTGGCACCGGCGGCCAGGGCGAGCGCGACGTCCCGCGGGTGCCGCACTCCCCCGTCGGCCCATACGTGCTTGCCGAGCTCGCGAGCAGCAGCAGCGCACTCGAGCACCGCGCTGAACTGCGGGCGACCGACGCCGGTCATCATCCGGGTGGTGCACATGGCGCCCGGGCCGACACCGACCTTGACGATGTCGGCGCCCGCCTCGACCAGCGCGCGGGTGCCCTCGGCGGAGACCACGTTGCCCGCCACGATCGGCACCGCCGGTGAGAGCGCCCGCACCGCGCGGAGCGCCTCGAGCATCCGGTCCTGGTGCCCGTGGGCGGTGTCCACCACGAGGCAGTCGACGCCGGCGTCCAGCAGGGCGGCCGCCCTGGCCGCGACCTCGCCGTTGACCCCCACCGCTGCCGCGATCCGCAGGCCGCCGGACGCGTCGACCGCCGGAGTGTAGAGCGTGGCCCGCAGCGCCCCCAGCCGGGTGAGGACGCCCACCAGCGAGCCGTCCTCGCCGACCGCGACGGCGAGCGGTGCCTTGGCGGCGTCCAGCCGGTCGAAGACGACCCGCGGGTCCGCGTCGGCGTCGACCGTCACGAGGTCGCGGCGCATCACCGCACCCACCTGGGCGAAGCGGTCGACCTCGGCGCAGTCGGCCTCGGAGACGACGCCCACGGGGCGACCGTCCTCGACGACCACGGCGGCGTGGTGGGACCGCTTGGGGATCAGCGACAGCGCCTCGGCCACCGTCTGGGTGGGCGCCAGCTCGATCGGGGTGTCGAAGACGAGGTGGCGTCGCTTGACCCACTGCACGACGTCGGTGACAACAGGGATCGGGATGTCCTGCGGGATGACGGTGAGGCCGCCGCGGCGGGCCGTCGTCTCGGCCATCCGCTTGCCGGCGATGGCGGTCATGTTGGCCACCACCAGTGGCAGCGTCGCTCCGGTGCCGTCGTGGGTGGCGAGGTCGACGTCGTACCGGCTGGCCACGGCCGAGTGGCGCGGGACCATGAAGACGTCGTCGTAGGTCAGGTCGTGCGGCGGGGCCGCGTCGTGGAGGAAGCGCACGTGTCGGGAATCTACGTGAGTCGGCGCTGCGGGCGCAGGCCGACGTCCTCGAACTCGAGCTCGGCCAGGCGGCGTACGACGTCTGGGTCCTGGCGTCGCCAGTCCCCCGCCGGGTCGTCGCTCACCCGCGCCAGCACCCGCATCGGCTGGTGCGCGAGGGCCCGCAGTGCGAACAGGTCGAGGTCGTCGACGGAGTCGATGAAACGTGCGCCGGCCGTGGCCTCGCGCACGAACCGCCAGCGCCGGGGCAGGTGGACGGCCAGGATCACCAGGATCGGGATGAGGGCTATGGCCAGGCCGAGCACGACGGCCAGCTGCTCGACGGCCTCCACCGATGCCCGTCCTGCGGAGGCGATGCCCTCCGAGGCGTCGGCCGCCCGGTCGAAGGGCGTCGCCAGCTCGTCGCCGACCAAGGGTGCCTCACCGAGCCGCCCGCCCGCGTCGCGCAGCTGGCCGGCCATCGCCGTGGCCGACTCGTCGGTCTGCCGGCCGGGCTCGGCCAGCGCCGTGGTCCCGTCGTGGACGGCCGTCCCGACCCGGATCCACAGGACGATCCACCCGAGGACGAGGAGGTCGGCGACGATCTGGACGGTACGGCGGCCGGGGCTGTCGGCGTAGAGCTTCATGCCCCCATCCGAGCATCACCGGGGGCCGGCGGCCACCTCCGTGAGGGCGGCCCACGTGCGGTCGATGTCCGCAGCCGTGGTGCGCCAGCTCCCGACGGCCCACCGGATCGCGGCCCGGCCCTCGACCCGCGTGTGGCTCAGGTAGGCGACCCCGGAGGCGTTGACGCGATCCATGATCGCCATCGTCTCCTCGTCACCCGCCACGGCGCGGAAGACCACCAGGCTGAGGCTTCTGGCGGTGACCAGCTCGAAGCGGTCGTCCTCCGCCACCAGGTCCTCGACGCGACGGGCGAGCTCCACGCCGTCGCGGATGTGGGCGCGCAGCCCCTCCAGCCCGTAGGTGCGCAGCACCGCCCAGAGCTTGAGCGACCGGAACCGCCGGCCGAGCTGCGGGTGCCAGTCGCGGTAGTCCACGACCTCGCCGGACTCGGAGGCCGCGTTGCGGAGGTACTCCGGTGTCAGGGAGAGGGCGTCGACCACCGCCTCGCGGTCCGGGACCCACAGGACGCTGCAGTCGAAGGTCGTGAGCAGCCACTTGTGAGGGTTGGTCACGAACGACTGGGCGAGGTGCAGGCCACGGGTGAGGACCTCCCGGTGCTCGGGGCAGACAGCGGCGACCCCGGCCCAGGCCGCGTCGACGTGCAGCCACGCACCGACGCCGTCGAGGGCCTCCGCGATGGCCTGCACGTCGTCGATCGCCCCGGTGGAGGTGGTGCCGACACAGGCCTGGACGAAGACGGGGCGGCAGCCGTCGTCGATGTCGTCGGCCAGCAGCCGCTCGAGGTGGGCCACGTCCATGGCCTGGGTGACCGGGTCAACCTCGACCATGCGGACGTTCCCGGCACCGATCCCCGCCATCATGGCGGCCTTCACCAAGGACGAGTGGGCCTGGGAGGAGCCGTAGACGGTCCAGCGCGCGTCGCCGAGGCCCGCCTCGCGGACAGTGCCGGCGCCCGCGGACTGGAGCGCGGCGAGGAGGGCGGTGAAGGTCGCCGTCGAGGCGGTGTCCTGGATGACGCCACCACCGGGACCTTCCGCGCGGTGCTGGAACTGCTCGGGCAGCCCGAGGGCCTGGGCCAGCCAGTCGACGACGACCTGCTCGACCTCGGTCACCGCCGGGCTGGTGGCCCAGATCATCCCCTGCGCGCCGATCCCGCTGGAGAGGAGGTCGCCGAGGATGGCGGCCGGCGAGGAGTTGGCCGGGAAGTAGGCGAAGTAGCGCGGGTGCTGCCAGTGCGTCAGGCCCGGCACGACGACCTCGTCGAGGTCGGCGAGGAGGGCGTCGAACCCCTCGGCCTGCTCGGGCGGCGAGGCCGGGAGCGCGCGTCGTACGTCGCCGGGCGCGACCTGTGAGAGCACCGGCAGGTCGTCGAGGGACGCCCAGTAGTCGGCGATCCAGTCGATGGTGGCGTACCCCTGCCGGCGGAACTCCTCGGGGGACATGTGCCCGGCGTTGTCAGACATGGCCCGAAGGTACTGCGCGCGGTTGAGCCGTCGTACTCAGGGGACGTCGGGTAGTGCGACCGGTCCGCCGCGGCCCGGCCGCGACGAGGCTCCTCCCATGCCCAACACAGCCAGCACCACCGCCAAGAACACCACCGCGTTCGCCGCCCAGGCCGCGATCTCCTTCGGGGCCGCGCTCTTCGCGATGCTCGTCGCCGTCTACTTCATGGACGCCGACCCGTGGGTCAAGGGCTTCCTCGCCCTGGGGACGCTCTACCTGACGACCTCGACGTTCACGCTCGCCAAGGTCGTGCGCGACATGCAGGAGGACACGACCGTGATGCACCGGCTCGACCAGGCCCGCCTCGACAAGGCGCTGTCGCAGCACGACCCCTTCAAGTCCGCCTGACCGGCGGGCGTCTCTCAGCGCAGCTGCGCGCTCGTCAGCCCCAGCAGCCGCCGGGCGACGATGAGCAGCTGGATCTGCTGCGTCCCCTCGAAGATGTCGAGGATCTTGGAGTCGCGGGACCACTTCTCCAGCAGCTCGACCTCGCTGTAGCCCAGCGAGCCGGCCAGCTGGACGCACGAGAGCGTGATGTCGGAGCCGACCCGGCCGGCCTTCGCCTTGGCCATCGAGGCCTCCAGCGAGTTGGGCCGGCGGTTGTCGGCCATCCAGGCGGCCTGCATGGTCAGCAGCTGGGCGCCCTCCCAGTCGGCCTCGAGCCGGAGGAACGTCGCAGCGGCGGCGGACTGCACCTGGGCCGGGCGGTCGTAGTCGATCTCGACACCGGCCTGCTCGAGCAGGTCGCGGGTGAGGTCCAGGGACGCCCGGGCGCAGCCCACGGCCATCGCGGCCACCAGCGGCCGGGTGTTGTCGAAGGTCGCCATCGCCCCCGCGAAGCCCTGCTTGACGTCGATGTCCGGGGAGCCGAGGAGGTCCTCGGCTGGCACGCGGCAGTCGGTGAAGGTGATGGCGGCGGTGTCGGAGGCCCGGATGCCGAGCTTGTGCTCGAGGCGCTCGACCTTCATCCCGGGGTTGTCCTTACGGACCACGAACGACTTGATCGCCGCCCGGCCCAGGGACTTGTCCAGCGTCGCCCACACGACCACGCTGTCGGCGCGCTCGCCGGAGGTGACGTAGATCTTCTCGCCGTTGATGACGTACTCGTCGCCGTCCAGGCGAGCGGTCGTGGAGATGCTCGCGGAGTCCGAGCCGGTGCTGGGCTCGGTGATCGCCATTGCCGCCCACGTCCCGGCGTACCGCTCCTGCTGCTCGGGCGTCGCGACGGACGCTATCGCCGAGTTGCCGAGGCCCTGGCGCGGCATGGAGAGCAGCAGCCCCGTGTCGCCCCAGCACATCTCGGCGATCGACATCACGGAGGCGAGGTTGGCGCCGTTGCGGACGCCGCCGGAGTCGTCCTCCGCCTCGTCGCGACGTACGCCGGACGCGCCCGCACCCTCCGCCGACCCGGACTCGGAGAGCCCGTCGATCATCGCGGCGAGCAGGTCGAGCTCCTGGGGGTAGGCGTGCTCCTCGCGGTCGTACTTGCGCGAGATGGGCCGCAGCATGTTCATCGCGACCTGGTGGGCCTGGTCGACGAGCGTGCGGTGCTTCCTGGGGGTCTCGAGGTTGATCATCAGACGAGCACCGTCCCTTCCATGATCCCGATGGCACGCAGGTCGCGGTACCACCGCTCGACCGGGTGCTCCTTGACGAAGCCGTGGCCGCCGAGCAGCTGGACGCCGTCGAGGCCGATCCGCATGCCCTTGTCGGCACACAGCGAGCGCGCGAGGGCGACCTCGCGGGCGAAGTCCTCACCCCGGGCGGCGCGGGACGCCGCCTTGTAGGTCACGAGCCGCATGGCCTGGAGCTCGATCGCGATGTCGGCGACCATGAAGGCCACGGCCTGGCGGTGGCTGATCGGCTCGCCGAAGGCCTCGCGCTCGTTGACGTAGGCGGTGACGTAGTCGAGCACGGCCTGCCCGGTGCCGACCGCGAGGGCGCACCAGGCGAGGCGGGACAGCCGCACGCACTCGGTGTACGTCGAGCCGTCGGTCTCGCCGAGGACGGCGTCGGCCGGAACCCGCACGCCGGACAGGCCCAGACGGGTCAGCGACGCGGCGCGGACCCCCATGGCCGGGTCGGCCTCGATCGTCAGTCCCGCGGCGGACGACTCGACCAGGAAGAGGACGGGTCGGCCCTCGAGCTCGGCGCCGACGACGAACAGCTCGGCCTCGGCCCCGCGCACCACCGCGGACTTGAGGCCGTCGAGCACGAAGCCGTCACCGTCGCGCCGGGCCGTGGTGGCCGGCGTCAGCGGGTCGAAGAGCACCGTCGGCTCGGTGAGCGCCAGCGCGGCGGCGGGCACGTCGTCACCGGTGAAGGCGGGGAGGTAGGTCTGCTGCTGGGCGTCGGTGCCCCACAGCCCGAGGGCCGTGGTGACGGAGCCGGGGGCGAGGGCCGCGACGGCCAGACCCATGTCGCCCTTCGCGAGGGCCTCGGCGACCAGGGTGCCGGCCATGGCGGAGCGCTCCTCGGAGATCCCGCCGAGGGCCTCGGGCACCCCCAGGATCGGCAGCCCGATCTCGAGACTCGCCTGCAGGAGTGACTCGGGGGCGGCGCAGGCCGCGTCCGCGTCGGCGGCGGCCGGTCGCACGACCTCGGCGGCGAACTCCCCCACCACGTCGACGAGCATCTGCTCGTCCTCGGTCGGTGTCAGGTCGAAGCGGTCGTCCGCCCGCGCGGCCGCGGGCCGGGTGCCGGGGGCTCCGCGCGTGCCCATCCGGGCGAACGTGCGGCCGGCGGCGGTGGCCCCGCGGAAGCCGCTGCGGGTCACGGTGAAGACCGCCTGCTCGGTCTGCCGGCGCAGCCCCAGCCGGTCGATGACCTCGCTCTGCGCCAGCCGGTTGAGACCGGCCACGGCCAGACCGATCGGGTCGCGGCTCTCACGGGACGACAGGCCGTGCCTGCCGCCCGGCCGGAGCCCTCGCCTGAGGAAGTCTGCGGTGAAGTACATGGCCCTAATGTAACTCCGAGTTACACACGACGCCACACCTTCCCGGGCCAGTCTGCGTGTCGGGCGTCACGAGGCACCTCACTAGGATCTGCGCCATGCCGACCGACCCCTCGGGCCCCCCTGTCCACGCCCCGCACGGCGAGCTCCCCACCGGCGGCACCGTCCGCCCCGTCACCCGTTGGGGCACGCCGGTCATGCACGCGCCGCAGCAGCTCGTGACGTCGTACGACGACTCCCTGCGGTCCCTGGCCGCCGACATGGTCGCGACGATGTACGCCGCCGACGGCGTCGGTCTCGCCGCCTGCCAGATCGGGCAGGACGTGGCGATGTTCGTCTTCGACTGCCCCGACGAGAGCGGCGAGCACACCGTCGGACTCGTCTGCAACCCCGTCATCACGCTCCCGGAGGGCCGCGAGCGCAACCTCGACGACGCCGACGAGGGCTGCCTGTCCTACCCGGGCGCGTTCGTGGAGTGTGCGCGACCGGACTGGGCGGCGGTCGACGGCACCGGGCTCGACGGTGAGCCGGTGCACTTCGAGGGCGACGGGCTGCTGGCCCGGTGCCTGCAGCACGAGACCGACCACACGCTGGGGACCGTCTTCGGCGACCGGTTGCCAAACAAGGCCCGCAAGAAGCTGCAGAAGCAGCACGACAAGGCGGCCGACGACTATCCGCTGGACTGGCCGGCCGGGTCGTGACCGTCCGGATCACCAGCCGCAACGCGCGCTTCCAGCAGTGGGAGTCGTTGCTGCACAACCGGACCAAGCGACACCGGCTCGGCGAGCTCGTCGTCCAGGGTGTCCGGCCGATCAGCCAGGCGATCGAGCACGGCTGGCCGATCCAGGCGATCATCTCCGACGGTCGGCCCCGGATGTCGGCCTGGGCGGCCGGCGTGTGGGGCACCACGGACGCCGAGCGGGTGGTGATGGCGCCCGAGCTCGTCGCCGAGCTGGGCGAGAAGGACGAGCCCTCCGAGCTGCTGGCGATCGTGGGCATGCCCGCGGACGACCTCTCCCGCCTGGACCCGACCGGCCTCACCGTGGTCTTCGACCGCCCGACCCAGCCGGGCAACATCGGCACCCTGGCCCGCTCGGCCGACGCCTTCGGCGCCACCGGACTGGTCGTCACCGGACACGCCGCCGACCCCTACGACCCGCGCGCGGTCCGGGCGAGCACCGGGTCCCTCTTCGCGCTCACCGTCGTCCGGGCGCCCTCGCACCGCGAGGTGCTCGACTGGGCGCGGCCGGAGGGCGTCCGCGTGGTGGGCACCGACGAGACGGGCACCACGGACCTGCGGGCCGCGGACCTCACCGGTCCCCTCGTGGTGGTCGTCGGCAACGAGACGTCCGGGATGACCGCGGCCTGGCGAGAGGCCTGCGACGAGCTCGTGTCCATCCCAATGGCCGGCTCGGCGAGCTCCCTCAACGCCGCGACCGCCGGGTCGATCGTGCTGGACGAAGCGGCCCGCCAGCGTCGGGTCGGACGGTAG
This sequence comes from Nocardioides sp. Soil777, assembly GCF_001428425.1. Taxonomy (NCBI): domain Bacteria; kingdom Bacillati; phylum Actinomycetota; class Actinomycetes; order Propionibacteriales; family Nocardioidaceae; genus Nocardioides; species Nocardioides sp. Soil777. Next base: position 22,750 of record NZ_LMSN01000008.1, on the reverse strand, counting down.
CGATCCGGTCAGCGGCGGGCGGCCACGTAGCAGGCGACGGCGGTCGCGGCGGCCACGTTGAGCGAGTCGATCCCCTCCCGCATGGGGATGATCGCCCGACGGTCGGCGGACTGCTCCCACCGCGACGACAGTCCGTGGCCCTCGGAGCCGAGGACGAGGGCCAGCCGCTCGACCCCGGCCACAGCCTCCTCGACCGGGGTGGAGTCCGGGGCGAGCGTCAGCGCCACCGTGGTGAAGCCGGCCGCCGACAGGTCCGGGAGGGCGTCGTACCAGTCGGGCAGGCGGGTCCACGGCATGGTGAACACCGCGCCCATCGCCACCTTGATCGCGCGGCGGTAGAGCGGGTCGGCGCAGCGCGGCGAGAGCAGGACGGCGTCGAAGCCGAGGGCGGCGCCGCTGCGCAGGATGGCCCCGACGTTGGTGTGGTCGACGATGTCCTCCAGCACCAGCACCGAGCGGGCACCCTCGAGCACGTCGGCCACCGGGGGCAGCGGTCGACGCTCGAGCGAGGCCAGCGCCCCGCGGTGCACGTGGAAGCCGGTGACCTGCTCGGCCAGGGCCTCGTCGAGAACGAAGCAGGGAGCGTCGGTCGCCGCCAGGACGTCGGCGAGGCCGTCGAGCCAGCGGGGCGCCATCAGCAGCGACCGCGGGGCGAAGCCCGCCTCGAGCGCGCGGCGTACGACCTTCTCCCCCTCGGCCAGGAAGAGCCCGTGCTCGGCCTCGAGGTGCTTGCGGAGCTCGACGTCGCGCAGGTCGCGGTAGTCGGCCAGCCGCGGGTCGGCGGGGTCGGTGATCTCGATCAGGTCAGCCACGGGGAGCAGCATGCCGCCCGTAGTGGACGGGGTGTGCCACCGCCACCACCTCGCCGACCACGATGATGGCCGGCGGCCGCACCTCGTGCGCCGCGAGCTCGTCGGCCAGCGTGCCCAGGGTGGCCAGCACCGTCCGCTCCTCCGGCATCGTTCCCTCCACCACGACCGCGACGGGGGTCTCGGCCGGACGGCCTCCCTCGACGAGCGCGGCGGCGATGTGGGGGGCGTTCTCGACGGCCATCATCAGCACGAGGGTGCCCCGCAGCTGGGCGAGCGCGGGCCAGACCACCAGCGACTCGGGGTGCCCGGGCGGGAGGTGCCCCGAGACGACGGTGAACTCGTGGGTGATGCCCCGGTGGGTGACCGGGATCTGGGCGACGCCGGGCACGGCCACCGAGGAGGAGAGCCCGGGGATCACCGTGACCGGCACGCCGGCGGCCTCGCAGGCCAGGACCTCCTCGTAGCCCCGGCCGAAGACGAAGTTGTCGCCGCCCTTGAAGCGCACGACCCGCTTCCCGGCGCGCGCCCGGTCGACGATGATCTCGTTGATGTGCTCCTGGAGGGCCGACCGGCCGCGCGGCAGCTTGGCCACGTCGATCAGCTCCACGCCCGGGTCGAGCTCGTCGAGCAGCTCCCGCGGTGCGAGGCGGTCGGCCACCACCACGTCGGCCGACGCCAGCGCATGCCGGGCGGCCACCGTCACCAGCTCGGGGTCCCCCGGTCCCCCGCCGACCAGCACGACGCCGGGCGAGCGGTCCAGGGCTCCGGACGCCGTCAGGTGCCCGTCGCGGAGCGCGGTGATGATGTCGTCGCGCAACGTCGCCGACTGGCGGGGCTCGCGGTTGCCGAGCACGCCGACCGTGGCGGTGCCGTGCCGCCCCACGGCGGGGGTCCAGGCGGTCGCCTCGGTCGCGTCGTCGCTGCGCACGCAGAAGATCCGGCGCTCCTCGGCGGCCTCGGAGACCAGGGTGTTGGCCGCGTGGTCGTCTGTGGCGGCGATGACGTACCACGCCCCGTCGAGGTCGGTGGGCTCGAAGCGGCGCAGCTCGAGGGTGATCTCGCCGCCCATGCCCTCCAGAGCGGGCGTCACCACGGGTGACACCACGGTGACCCGGGCACCAGCCGCGATGAGCATCGGCACGCGCCGTTGCGCCACGTGACCGCCGCCCACCACCACGACCCTGCGGTCGCGCAGGATCAGTCCCGAGAGGTACGGCGTGGGGTCGCTCATCTCGCCATTCTCCCGCGCCCCGGGTTCTGCGGCACCGGCGTCCACGCTTGAAACGGCAACCACGGGACTCCTAGGTTCGGGGTATGAGCCTCGAGCGCCCCATCGCCCCCCACCCCTACGACCTCCTCCCCGCGGTGCCGTCCTTCACGGTCACCAGCACCGACGTGACCGACGGCCAGCCCCTCAAGGACGACCAGGTCGCCGAGCACGGCAACACCTCTCCCCAGCTGAGCTGGGAGGGTGCTCCGGAGGGGACGAAGAGCTACGTGGTCACCTGCTTCGACCCCGACGCCCCGACCCCCAGCGGCTTCTGGCACTGGTCCCTGGTCGACATCCCCGCCGACGTCACCTCGCTCGACACCGGCGCCTCCTCCGGCGACCTCCCCGGCAAGGCCTTCCACGTGCGCAACGACGGCGGCGAGGCCGGCTTCATGGGCGCCGCTCCCCCGCAGGGCGACCAGCCCCACCGCTACTTCTTCGTGGTGCACGCGGTGAAGGAGGAGACCCTCGGTGTCGACGCCGACGCCTCCAACGCGGTGGTCTCGTTCAACCTGGCCTTCAAGACCCTGGGACGCGCGATCATCCACGGGACCTACCAGCACTGAGCGGACCCGGCTCGATCCGGCGCTGAGCGACCCGGCTCGATCCAGCGCTGACGTGTGAGAGGATCCCGGTCGCCGATCACGGGAGGCCGGGATGCTCTACGTCGCCATCGCGACGCGCGCGTTCCGCCGCTACTCGACGTACCGGGCGGCCACGCTCGCCGGCGTCTTCACCAACTCGGTCTTCGGCGTCATCTACTCCTTCGCCTACCTGGCGCTGTGGGAGGCCAACCCGACGGCGGGCGGCTACGACAAGGTCGACGCGGTGACCTACGTCTGGCTCGGCCAGGCACTGCTGATGACCATCGCCCTGTGGGGCGGGGGCACCACCGACGACCTGGCCGAGCGGATCCGCACCGGCGACGTGGCCATCGACCTCTACCGACCCGTGGGGATCGTGGGCTGGTACCTCGCCGCCGACCTCGGCCGCGCGGCGTACCACTTCCTCGCCCGCGGCATCGGTCCCACCCTGATCGGCTTCATCATCTTCGACATCCGGCTGCCCGCCGGCCCGGCGGCGGCCGTCGGCTTCGCGGTCTCGCTGGTGCTGGCGGTGGTGGTGAGCTTCACGATCCGGTTCCTGGTGGCGAGCTCGGCCTTCTGGCTGCTCGACCAGTCCGGGGTGAAGGTGATGAGCGGAGCCTTCGCCATCTTCTTCAGCGGGATGATGCTGCCGCTCGTGCTGTTCCCGGGCTGGTTGGGCACGCTGGCCAACGCGCTGCCGTGGGCGTCCTACGTGCAGGTCCCGGCCGACATCTGGCTGGGCAAGCACACGGGCACCGACCTGCTGGCCGCGCTCGGTTTCCAGGTGTTCTGGATCGTCGTGCTGCTCGGCTGCTGCCACGCCGTGCTGCGTGCCGCGACCCGCAAGGTGGTGGTCCAGGGTGGCTGAGGTCTCCCCCACGTCGGCGCCCGTCAGCGGTGCCGGCCACCTGCGGACCTACGGGCAGATCGCCTGGCTCTGGATCCGCGCCGCCTGGCAGTACCCCACCTCCTTCGTGCTGCTCGCCGTCGGCAACGGCCTCATCACCGGCCTGGACTTCGTCGGCCTGTGGATCATGTTCGCCCACCTCGACGACCTCGCCGGCTTCACGCTGCAGGAGGTCGCCCTCCTGTACGGCGCGGGGTCGCTGGCCCTGGGCATCGCCGACACCGCCATCGGCAGCGTCGAGCGGATCGGCACCTACGTGCGCACCGGGCGGCTCGACCAGATGATGACCAAGCCGGTGCCGCTGCTCGTGCAGGTGTGCGCCGACCAGTTCACGCTGCGCCGGCTGGGACGGATCACCCAGGCCTCGATCGTCTTCGGCTGGGCCTGCACGTACGTCGAGTGGATGCCGTTGCGGGTGCTGGTCGCGGTCTCGATGGTGCTGAGCGGGGCGGCGATCTTCTTCGGCCTCTTCGTGGGCTTCTCCTGCATCCAGTTCTGGACGACCGACGCGACCGAGTTCGCCAACGCCTTCACCTACGGGGGCGCCACCGTCACCCAGTACCCGTTGACCATCTTCAACCGCGAGGTGGTGGTGGCCCTCACCCTGGTCGTCCCGGTGGCGTTCGCCAACTGGTACCCCGCGCTCTACATCCTGGGCCGCGAGGACCCCTTCGGGATGCCTGAGTGGCTGCAGTTCAGCTCGCCGATCGCCGCCCTGGTGACGGTCGTCCTCGCCCTGCTCGTCTGGCGCACCGGCGTGCGCCACTACACCTCCACCGGGAGCTGACATGGCCCTGATCGACGTACGCGACCTGGAGCGGACCTTCGTGGTGCGCCGCAAGGTCGACGGCGGTCGCCGCCGGCTGCGCGACGAGGTGCGGGCGGTCCACGACCTCACGTTCTCCGTCGAGGCCGGCGAGATGGTCGGCTACATCGGCCCCAACGGCGCGGGGAAGTCCACGACCATCAAGATGCTGACCGGGATCCTGGTCCCCACCGACGGCCACCTCCGCGTCGCCGGCCTCGACCCGAGCCGGGACCGGGTGGCCCTGGCGCGCCGGATCGGCGTGGTCTTCGGCCAGCGCACCACGCTGTGGTGGGACCTCCCGCTGCGGGACTCCTTCGCGCTGCTCCAGAAGATGTACCGGATCCCGCCCGAGCGCTTCCGCGCCAACCTCGAGCGGTTCGTCGAGCTGCTCGACCTACGCGACCAGCTCGACACCCCGGTGCGCCAGCTGTCGCTCGGGCAGCGGATGCGGGGTGACATCACGGCCGCGCTGCTCCACGACCCGGAGATCCTCTACCTCGACGAGCCCACGATCGGGCTCGACGTGGTGAGCAAGGGGCGGCTGCGCGAGTTCCTGCGGGCCCTCAACGCCGAGCGCGGCACCACGCTGGTGCTGACCACGCACGACCTGCAGGACATCGAGGCGCTCTGCGACCGGGTCATCGTCATCGACCACGGCACGGCCGTCTTCGACGGGCCGCTCCCCGCCCTGCACGCGCAGGGCGGCTCGACGCGCACGCTGGTGGTCGACCTGGTCGACGAGGCACCCGCGATCGAGGTCCCGGGCGCGGTGGTGCGCCGGATCGAGGGACCGCGCCAGTGGCTGTCCTTCCCGACCGAGGCGAGTGCCGCACCGATCGTCGCGGCCGTCGCGGCGTCGTACGACGTGGCCGACCTGTCCATCCAGGAGCCGGACATCGAGGAGGTCATCCGTGACCTCTACTCCCGCGGGGCCTGAGGGCCGCCGGGGTCAGTCGGCGCGCAGGTCCAGGACGAGCACGGCCCGGTCGTCGTCGCCGCGGGGCACCTTCGTCAGCACCGCGCGGGCGAAGCCGGCGAACCCCGCGGCCAGCACCCGGGTCCGGGCGACCCCGCGCAGCCACTCCAGGCCGTCGTCGAGGTCGCGACCGCGGGTCTCGATGACCCCGTCGGTGTAGAACATCAGCGCTTCGCCCGCCCCGAGCCGGCCCTCGCTGGCGTGCAGCTCGGGGTCGGGCACCACGCCGAGCGCCGTGCCCCGGGCGTTGTCGACGTCCCACTCACTGCGAGCGGGGAACCAGTGCAGCACCGGCGGGTGACCGGCGCTGGTGATCGTGTAGTCACCGGTCACCAGGTCGACGCGGACGTGCACCGCGGTGGCGAAGGACTCGTCGGACTCCTGCCGGAGCAGGAACGCGTTGGCCGCCCGCATCAGTGCGTCCGGGGGCAGCGCGCCCACCAGGCCGCCCAGCGCGCCGGCGAACTGCAGCGCCTGCGGGCCCACCGAGGCACCCTTGCCGCACACGTCGACCAGCACCATCTCCAGGTGCCGGTCCTCGCGCAGGTCGGCCACGAGGAAGTCACCCGCATAGCCGGTGCCGTGCGCGCTCAGCATCGCCGACTGCGAGCGCCACGGGTCGGGCAGCGGCGGCACGACCCCCTGGCGCTGGAGCCGGTCGCGGAGCTGGGCGAGCATCGGCTCGCTCAAGGCCACCGGCAGGCCGGATCGCTGGCGGCTGGACTGGTAGACGACCAGGCCCACCGACACCGCCAGGGTCACCAGGGTCGCGACCGCCGGTCCGTCCACGCCCTCGTGCAGGGTGGTGGCGCCGGCCGCGACCAGGATGAAGCCGGACAGCACCACCAGAGGCAGGGTGCGCAGCAGCAGCACGCCCAGCAGCAACCAGACGAACCACACCGTGACCGGCACCAGCTCCGGCGCCGCCCACGCGGCGGCGAAGGACGCGGCCGAGCCGCCCAGCAGCAGGCAGAGCACGTAGACCTGGCTCCCCCGGGACCCCGTCCGCCAGCTCTCCACCCGGTCGTGGACGTGCAGCGCCAGACGGCGCGGCACGGACCCGAGAGCAGTCGACACCTCCTGAGAATAGGTCTCGGGGACCGCCGTCGGGGCCGATCGGGCGATGTCGGCGCCGGCCCCTAGGCTCGGGACCCTGATGACCGATGCACCGGACCAGCCCACCCAGCCCGAGCCCGATCGCGCCGCCGATCCCACGGCCCTGCTCGCGGAGGTGGTCGCGTTCGCGATGGACTGCGCGCGCCAGGGTGAGACGGACCTGCTGGCGCGCTACCTCGACGGCGGGTTCCCGGTCGACCACCCCGACGCCGACGGCAACACCGTGCTCATGCTCGCCGCCTACCACGGCCACGCCGGCACGGTCGGCCTGCTCCTCGACCGCGGGGCCGACCCCGACCGGCTCAACGCCCGGGGTCAGTCCCCGCTCGCCGGTGCGGTCTTCAAGGGCGAGGACGACGTCGTACGCCGCCTGATCGCCGGCGGCGCCGACCCCGATGCCGGGGCTCCCACCGCCCGCGCCACGGCCGAGATGTTCGGCCGCTCCGACCTGCTGGGGTGACGGGGTCGCACGACCTCCACCCCCACGGGCGGACTTTCTTGACCTGTTCCAGAGTGAGTGCGACGTTGGAGACAGGGGCCTGCACCGTCGTACCGACCCCACCCGACCCCGCCCCCAAGGAGTGACATGCCCGACCTGCCCCAGCCCACGGACAGCTCGATCGCCACGGCCCCCTCGGAGGAGGCCCGGCTCGGATCGACCACCGACACGGGTGCACCCGCCCCCAGCGACCGCAACTCGCTCACGCTCGGGTCCGACGGCCCGATCCTGCTCCACGACGTGCACTTCCTGAGCCAGATGGCGCACTTCAACCGTGAGCGGGTCCCGGAGCGCAACGTGCACGCCAAGGGCTCGGGCGCGTTCGGCGAGTTCGTCACCACCGAGGACGTGAGCGCCTACACCCGCGCCGGCCTCTTCCAGCCCGGCGTGAAGACCGAGATGCTGGCCCGCTTCTCCACCGTCGCCGGCGAGCAGGGCTCCCCCGACACCTGGCGCGACCCGCGCGGCTTCGCGCTGAAGTTCTACACCGACGAGGGCAACTACGACCTCGTCGGCAACAACACCCCGGTGTTCTTCATCCGCGACACCATGAAGTTCCCGCACTTCATCCGCTCGCAGAAGCGTCGCGGCGGCAGCGGCCTGCGCGACAACAACATGCAGTGGGACTTCTGGTCGCTCAACCCCGAGTCGGCCCACCAGGTCACCTACCTCATGGGCGACCGCGGCATCCCGAAGTCCTACCGCCACATGAACGGCTACGGCTCGCACACCTACCTGTGGACCAACGCCGCCGGTGAGAAGCACTGGGTCAAGTACCACTTCCACAGCAAGCAGGGCGTGGAGAGCCTCAGCGACGCCGACGCGACCCGCATCGCCGGCGAGGACGCCGACTTCCACCGCCGCGACCTGTACGACGCGATCGCGGGCGGCGAGCACCCGTCGTGGACGCTGTCGATCCAGGCGATGCCCTACGAGGACGCGAAGACCTACCGCTACAACCCGTTTGACCTCACCAAGGTGTGGCCGCACAGCGACTACCCGCTCATCGAGGTCGGCACGATGACCCTCAACCGCAACCCGGAAAACTTCTTCGCCGAGATCGAGCAGGCGGCCTTCGAGCCGTCCGCGACGGTGCCCGGCATCGGCTTCTCCCCCGACAAGATGCTGCTGGGCCGGGCGTTCGCCTACTCCGACACGCACCGCTACCGGATCGGCCCCAACTACCTGCAGCTGCCGGTCAACCGTCCCCGGGTGGAGATGAACACCTACACCCAGGACGGCCCGATGGCCTTCGAGCACCGCTCGGACGACCCGGTCTACGCGCCCAACTCCTTCGGTCGCGGCTACGCCGACGAGGTCGGCGAGGTCTCCGACGGCTGGGAGGCCGACGGCGCAATGGTGCGCCAGGCCTACGCACTGCGCGAGGACGACGACGACTTCGGCCAGGCCGGCACGCTGGTCCGCGAGGTGTGGGACGACGAGATCCGCGCCAACTTCGTCAAGACCGTCGCCGGCCACCTCCTCGGCGGCGTCGAGGGCGACGTCCTCGAGCGCGCCTTCGCCTACTGGAAGGCGGTCGACGCCGACTGCGGCAAGCAGATCGAGGAGCTCGTGCGGGCCGGTGGCCCGAACGACAACCCCGGCGGACAGCCCGACGACGCGCAGGACGACGCCTCGGACCCGGTCACGGAGAGCGACACGCACGCGGCCCGCTGATCGATCACGGGCACCTGCCTGACCCACGTGGGCCCCGGACACCGTCCGGGGCCCACGTGCCGTCCGGGGCTCCGGGCGACGGCCCGCTATCGTGCGCGCCATGGCCCCTGACCCGACGTACGACGTGCTCGGTGCGCCGTACACCGTCGAGACCCTCGACCTGGGCGAGGACGCCGAGGGCCCGGTGCACGCGACCCTGGTGCACCGCCCGGCCCCGGAGCCGACCGAGCGGGCAGTCCTGCACGTGCACGGCTTCGCCGACTACTTCTTCCACACCGAGTACGCCGAGTGGTGGAACGCCCGCGGCCACGACTTCTACGCCCTCGACCTGCGCAAGTACGGCCGCTCGCTGCGGGAGCACCAGACGCCCAACTACGTCGAGGACCTGCGCGAGTACTTCCCCGACCTCGACGCCGCCTGGGGGCGCGTCGCGGTGGACCACACCCGGATCGTCACGACCGCCCACTCCACCGGCGGCCTCACCCTGCCGCTGTGGCTGCACGACCGCCGGCCCGCCGGCCTGGCCGGCGTCGTCCTCAACTCCCCCTGGTTCGACCTGCAGGGCAGCGCCTGGCTGCGCAACCCCGCCGCGCGCCTGGCCCTCGACCGGATGGGCGCCCGGCAGCCGCGCCGCCTGATCCCCCGCAAGGTCAGCGGCGTCTACACCCAGTCGCTGCACCGCGACCACCACGGCGAGTTCGACTTCAACCTCGACTGGAAGCCCGTCGAGTCCTACCCCGTGTACGCCGGGTGGTTGCGCGCCGTGCGCCGCGGCCACGCCGAGCTGCACCGCGGCCTCGACGTCCCCGCCCCGTGCCTGGTGCTCTCCTCGACGACCTCTGCCTGGCCCACGACCATGGGCGAGGCCGTGCACAGCAACGACGTCGTGCTGGACGTCGAGCAGATCCGGCGCTGGGCCTCCAGCCTGGGACGCCACGTCACCAGCATCGCCGTGGACGGCGCCCGCCACGACGTGGTGCTGTCGCTACCGGACGTCCGGGCGCGGGTGTACGACGAGATGGACCGCTGGCTGTCGACCTACGTCGACGGCTGAGCCGCGGCCGTCAGACGAGGAACGCCACGAGGGCCACGACGCCCACCACGACGATGAAGCCGCGCAGGACCGGCGCCGGCAGCCGTCGACCCACCGAGGAGCCGATCACGCCACCGATGACGGCGCCCACCGCGATGAGGCCGACGATCTTCCAGTCGACGTCGGCGAGCAGCACGAAGAGCACCCCGGAGATCCCGTTGACCAGGGCCGCGAGGACGTTCTTGGCGCCGTTGAGGCGCTGGAGGGTCTCGTCGACGCCGATGCCGAGCACCGCCATCATCAGCACGCCCTGGGCGGCACCGAAGTAGCCGCCGTAGACGCCGCACGCGAACATCCCCGGCCACACCCACCAGGCCCCGCGCTCAGGCAGTCCGCCGCTCGCCTCGTGGCGGCGGGCGACGTACGCCGAGATGCGCGGACCGGCGATCACCAGCAGCAGGCCGAGCAGGATGAGCGCGGGCACCACGACCTCGAAGGCACCCGGCGCCCAGAGCAGCAGGCCGCCGCCCAGCAGGCCCCCCAGCCCCGAGGCGCTGGCCAGGTGCAGCAGGCGTGAGCGCTGCCCGCGGAGCTCACGGCGGTAGCCGATCGCCCCGGTCACCGACCCCGGCACCAGGCCGATCGAGTTGGAGACGTTGGCCGTCACCGGCGGTACGCCGAACGCGAGGAGGGTCGGGAACGTGATCAACGTCCCCGACCCCACCACGGTGTTGATGGTGCCGGCCGCCACGCCCGCGAGGGCGATCAGCACGGCTTCGACCCAGGTCACGCCGGGGCTGCCCCCGGGGCGCTCGGGTCGACCGGACCCTCGCCGGCCGACGGGTCCGTCGGCTCGGAGGCGACCGGCGGGGTGGTCCCGCCCAGCGCGTCGGGCGTCAGGCCCGAGGTGGCCCGGCTGGGGCGCGCGGCCGACTCGGCGGCGGCAATGGCCTCCTCGACGGCCTTGCTGGCGTCGCTGAGCTCGGCGTCGGCGGAGGCGTTGATGCCGCCCTGCGGCTCGGTCGGGCCCATGTCGACACGGGTGCGCGGCGTGGCGTCGCGGGGGATGCCGGCGATCTCGTGGATCGACGAGCCGAGGCCCTCCATCGCCTTGGTGATCTCGGAGGGGATGACCCAGACCTTGTTGGCGCTGCCCTCGGCGATCTTGGGCATCATCTGGAGGTACTGGTAGGCCAGCAGCGACTGGTCCGGCTGGCCGTCGTGGATGGCCTGGAAGACGGTCTGGATGGCCTGGCCCTCACCCTGCGCACGCAGGATCGAGGCCTCGCGGTCGGCCTGTGCGCGCAGGATCTGCGACTCCCGGTCACCCTGGGCGTTGAGGATCTGCGACTGCTTGGAGCCCTCGGCGGTGAGGATCGCCGCCTGGCGCTGGCCCTCCGCGGTGAGGATGACCGCGCGCTTCTCGCGGTCGGCACGCATCTGCTTCTCCATCGAGTCCTTGATGGAGGGCGGCGGGTCGATGCCCTTGAGCTCGACCCGGTTGACGCGGATGCCCCACTTGCCGGTGGCCTCGTCGAGGACGCCGCGCAGGCCGGAGTTGATGGAGTCGCGGCTCGTCAGCGTCTCCTCGAGGTCCATGCCACCGACGATGTTGCGCAAGGTGGTCATCGTGAGCTGCTCGATCGCCTGGATGTAGTTGGCGATCTCGTAGGTCGCGGCGACCGGGTCGGTGACCTGGAAGTAGATGACGGTGTCGATGGAGACCACCAGGTTGTCCTCGGTGATCACCGGCTGCGGCGGGAAGCTCACCACCTGCTCGCGCAGGTCGATGAGGTAGCGCAGCCGGTCGATGAAGGGGACGAGGATGTTGAGGCCGGCGGGCAGGGTGCCCTTGTACTTGCCGAACCGCTCGACGATGCCCGCGCGTGCCTGGGGCACGATCCGGACCGTCTTGGCGAGCAGGACGACGACGAACAGCAGGAACAGCACGAACAGGACGAAGGCTGCTGTCATGGATTTCCCCCGTGGAAGGTGATGGGTGGTGAGCGGTCAGTAGTCGAGTCGGGCGACGGGGTGGACGTACGCCGTCGCGCCCTTGATGGCGAGGACCTCGACGGTCTCCCCCGCGGGGATGGTCATGGTCTCGTCGTAGGGACGCGCCGACCAGTCCTCCCCGCCGATCGTGATCCGGCCGGTGCTGAGTCCGCTCATCTCCGCGATGACGATCCCCTGGGTGCCGACCAGCTTGCCGTGGCCGAGCTCGAGCTCCGGCCCGGAGTGGAGCTTCTTGATCATGGAGGGGCGCACCAACGCCAGCATCGCGATCGATGCCCCCGCGGCGCCGAGGACCTGGATCGCGACGTGCACGTCGGCGATCGCGAGCACCATCCCGACGAGCGCGCCGATGGCGAGCATGCCCACGATCAGGTCCAGGCTGAACATCTCGGCCACGCCCAGCACGATGGCAAGACCCAGCCAGGCCTCCCAGAGGTGTCGCGCGAGCCAGTCCATGTCCCGACCCTATCCGGTGGGACGCAGCCTCAAACGGTAGCGCGGTGGGTGCGTCGCCGCGCGGCGTACCGACCGTCCTCGACGCTGAGCCGCAGCGGCATCTGGAAGGTCTCGGAGAGCGCCTCCTCGGTGACCACGCGCTCCAGCGGCCCCTGCGCCACGACGCGTCCCTGCCGCAGCATCATCGCGTGGGTGAAGCCGGGCGGGATCTCCTCCACGTGGTGGGAGACGAGCACGGTGGCGGGCGAGTCGGGGTCGAGGGCGAGGACGCTGAGCGTGGACACGAGGTCCTCGCGACCGCCGAGGTCGAGGCCGGCGGCCGGCTCGTCGAGCAGCAGCAGCTCGGGGTCGGTCATCAGGGCACGAGCGATCTGGACGCGCTTGCGCTCGCCCTCGCTGAGGGTGCCGAAGGTGCGGTCGACGAGGTGCGCGGCGCCCACCTCGCGGAGCAGGTCTGCGGCCCGGTCGTGGTCGAGTGTGTCGTACTCCTCGCGCCACCGGCCCAGCACGCCGTACGACGCCGACACGACGACGTCCTGCACCAGCTCGCCGCGCGGGATCCGGTCGGCGAGGGCGGCGCTGGTCAGGCCGATGCGGGGACGCAGGTCGAAGACGTCGACGGTGCCGAGCACCTCGCCGAGGATGCCCGTGACGCCGGAGGTCGGGTGCAGCTGGGCCGAGGCGACCTGCAGCAGGGTGGTCTTGCCGGCGCCGTTGGGACCGATGAGCACCCAGCGCTCGTCCTCCTCGACCGTCCAGTCGACGTCGTCGAGCAACGTCGCCTCGCCACGGCGCACCGTGAGACCTGCACACTCGATCACGGCACTCATGCGGCTCACCCTATCCAGCGGGCGCCGCACTCCCGACGACACCGACGTATCGTCTCCAGCCGTGTCACCCGAACTCCCCCTGTCCGCCCGCCTCGCCTGGTGGATGACCGCGTGGCTGCGCGGCGACGAGGTCACCGACCACGCCCTCGACGCCGTGACCCACGGCGACCTCGGGCACGTGGTGGAGGGCCTGCCCGACGGCGGTACGACGCTGCTCGACGCCTTCGTCGCGGCCCGGCGCACCGGCGCCGACCGGGCCGGACTGGCCCTGCCGGTCGAGGGCGACCTGCTGGGCCTGGGCGGGCCCCGCGAACTCAACGACGCCGCCCTCGACTCCGGCGAGGCGGTGGTGCTGGCCGGTTTCGCGCTGGTGCCCACCGTGGTCGGCGAGGTCGTCCGGTGGCGCGTGGCGCCGGCGGCGCCGCGCCAGCTGCCCGACGTGGGTGAAGCGGACCGGTCCATGCGGGCCGCCCTCGTCGACTCCGCCAACCTGCTCGCGGACCTGGACGTCGCGCGCTGGCGTCCCGAGGTGGCGGACCGGCTGATGAACCTGCGGCACCGGCCGGCGCTCGAGCCCCCGCTGGGCATCCCCGCCCGGTGCGTCGACCTGGCGGCGCGCGGGCTGCAGGGGTGGTCGATCGTCGACCTCGCGCTCGAGGACGACGGCGGTGCGCTGTCGTCGTACGAGATCGGGCAGCGCCGTGACGCCCTGGCGCCGCTGGAGCGGGCCTCGCGCCGGGCCGTGGTCGCGGCGTGCTCGCCCGAGGTGTGGCCGGATCCCTGAGCACCCCCCGCGACGGGGATAGCCTCGGGCCCGAGATGAGCGACGTCGACGAGCAGCCCAGGACCCTCCTCGTGACCCTGACCGGCAAGGACCGGCCGGGTGTCACGTCCGCGATGTTCGCGACCCTCTCGGCCGCGGGGGTCGAGGTGCTCGACATCGAGCAGATCGTGCTCCGGCGACGGCTGGTGCTGGGCGTGCTCATCACCGCCCCCCGGGACTGGAAGAGGTTGCGGGACGCCATCGAGGAGACCGCCGCGTCGCTGGGCATGCAGGTCGACGTGGACCGCGGGGTCGGTGACAACCGCGTACGCGGCTCCGGACGCTCCCACGTGACCGTGCTCGGCGCGCCGCTCAAGGCGTCGGCGATGGCGGCCATCGCCGGCCGGATCGCCGACTGCGGGGCCAACATCGACCGCATCGAGCGGATGGCGCGCTACCCCGTCACCGCGATCGACCTCGCCATCTCGGGGGTGGAGCCCGAGGTGCTGCGCCCGCTCCTGGCCACCGAGGCCGCCACGCAGGGCATCGACATCGCCGTGCAGCCCGCCGACCTGCTGCGTCGATCGATGCGACTCATCGTGATGGACGTCGACTCCACGCTCATCCAGGGCGAGGTGATCGAGATGATCGCCGCGCACGCCGGCTGCGAGGCCGAGGTGGCCGCGGTGACCGAGCAGGCGATGCGCGGGGAGATGGACTTCGAGGAGTCGCTGCGCGCACGGGTGGCCCTGCTGAAGGACGTCCCGGCCACGGCGCTCGACGAGGTCTACGAGTCGATCGCCCTGGCCCCGGGGGCCCGCACCATGGTGCGGGTGCTGCGGCGGCTCGGCTACCGCTTCGCCATCGTCTCGGGCGGCTTCACCCACATCACCGCCCGACTGGCCGAGGACCTCGGCATCCACTACTCACGGGCCAACGAGCTCGAGATCGTCGACGGCCGGCTCACCGGCCGGGTGGTCGGCGACGTCGTCGACCGGGCCGGCAAGGCCACCGCGCTGCGGGAGTTCGCCGCCGACATCGGGGTCCCGGTGGACGCCACGATCGCCATCGGCGACGGCGCCAACGACCTCGACATGCTCAACGCGGCCGGCCTCGGCATCGCCTACAACGCCAAGCCGGTCGTGCGCGACGCGGCGGACGCCTCGGTCAACGTGCCCTACCTCGACACGATCCTCTACCTGCTCGGCATCTCTCGTGAGGAGATCGAGGCCGCCGACATGGCCGACGGAATCGTCACCCCGGCTCCCCCGGTCTGACGCCCACGGCGACGCACCCCTCGAGGTCGTCGTCGTGCTCGACATGCGGCGCGAGACCGGCGTCCCGCATCGCCTCGGTGGTCAGACCGGCCTGGGCCGCGCTGGTCTCGACCAGCAGCACTCCCCCGGTCGCCAGCCAGCCCGGCGCACCGGCGGCGATCCTCCGGTGGAGGTCCATGCCGTCGTGGCCGCCGTCCAGCGCGGCGGTCGGCTCGTGGTCGCGTGCCTCGGGCGGCATCAGGGCGATCCGGTCGGTGGGCACGTACGGCGCGTTGGCCACCAGCACGTCGACGCGCCCGCGCAGGACGTCCGGAAGGGCGTCGTACAGGTCGGACAGGTGGACCTGCCCGTGCGGCACGTTGCGTAGCGCGCAGCCGAGCGCCACGGGGTCCACGTCACTCGCGTGCACCTCACCGGCCTCGACGACGGCCGCGACCGGGGCGACGCCGCAGCACAGCTCGAGGAGGATGCTCCGGGGATGGGCGTACGCCGCGGCGACGCGCGCCAGCAGCTCGGTGCGGCGGCGCGGCACGAAGACCCCCGGCGCGACGACCAGCCGCCGGCCGGCGAACTCGACCCAGCCGAGCACCGTCTCCAACGGCTCACCGGCGATACGTCGGACGACCAGGGCCTCGAGCACCTCCCCGGTGGCTCCGCTGCCGGACAGCAGCCGGGCCTCGTCCTCGGCGAAGACGCACCCGGCCGCCCGCAGCCGGTCGACGAGGTCCGGAGGGACCGCGGGACCGGTCAGCGGTCGCTCACTCGGCCCGGCCGACGTGGAAGGCGACCACCGAGGCGGACGCCATGTCCAGCTCGACCCACGCCCCGTCGTACTCCAGGACGGTCAGCGCCGAGGTCGGGTAGCCGCCGGCCATCGCGGCGCCCGCGTCGGCGTCACCTGCGCCGTCGTCGAGGAGCTGGGCGAGGTAGGCCATCGTCGGGTTGTGGCCGATGACGATCACGGCCGTCGCGTGCGGCGGGACCTCGCGGATCAGGTCCAGCGCGGCCTCGGGGCCTGCGGCGTACAGGCCCGTGTCGTAGTCGGGCTCGGACTCCCAGCCCGCCGCCCCGGCGACCGCCTCCCACGTCTCGCGGGTGCGGACCGAGGTCGAGACCAGGGCGTGGTCGGGCACGAAGCCCAGGGCGGCCAGCCACCGTCCGGCGGCCGCTGCGTCGTCGCGTCCGCGGGGCTCCAGGGTGCGTCCCTGGTCGGACTCACCCCAGGACTCGGCCTTGGCGTGGCGCATGACCACCAGCCTGCGGGCGGGTGTCGTGGGGGTTGGCTGCGTCTCGTGCACGGGGTCACTGTGGCAGCCGATAGCCTGCCTGTCATGCCCTCAGGACCCCTCATGATCATCGGCGGCGCCGAGGACAAGCTGCGCAAGCGCACGATCCTCAAGGAGTTCGTCGTCGCCAGTGGCGGCCACGACGCCCGCATCGTCGTCATCCCCACCGCCTCGTCCCTCGGCCCCGAGATCGTCGAGGTCTACGAGGCGCTCTTCACCAAGCTCGGCGCCGGGGAGGTGCGCGCCGCCCGGCCCGAGAGCCGCGAGGACGCGCACGACCCCGACCTCGTGGCCGCGATCGACGGCGCGACCGGCATCTTCATGACCGGCGGCAACCAGCTCAAGCTGTCCGGCGTCGTCTGCGGCACGCCCTTCGGCGACGCGATCGTCGCGGCCCACGAGCGGGGTGCGGTCGTCGCCGGCACCTCGGCGGGCGCGAGCATCCAGTCGTCGCACATGGTCGCCTTCGGCTCGGGCGGGGCCACCCCCAAGCAGCGGATGACCCAGGTCGCCGCCGGCCTGGGGCTCGTCGGCTCGACCGTGATCGACCAGCACTTCGACCAACGCAACCGCTACGGGCGGCTGCTGATGATCGTGGCGCAGAGCCCGCAGCTGCTCGGCATCGGCGTCGACGAGGACACGGCGGCGATCGTGGAGGTCGTGGACGGGCACGAGGTGCTCCGCGTGGCCGGCAAGGGTGCGGTCACGATCATGGACCCGGCGAAGATGGTGTCCAACGCCCACGAGGCCCGGCGGTCAGCCCCCCTGCTCGCCAGCGGCCTCACGCTGCACGTCCTGCCGGCCGGTTCGGCGTACGACCTCACGGTCCGTGCGCTCGTCCCCCGCGAGCCGGTGGTCGACGCCAGCGAGGCCGCGGAGATCGCCGAGGCCGGGCGCGACCTGCGCCAGCTGGCCCGCGACATCGCGGCCGGTGACGTCTCCCCGTCCAACCTGCGCCGCCGCCTGACGCGTGCGCGCCGCGTCACCGCCACCACTGCCCCCGCCACCGCCCCCGTCGAGACCGGAGACCATGCATGAGCGAGCGAAGCGAGCGAGTCATCCAACACAGTGCGACATGTGCCTCATGCGCGCACGGAGCGAAGCGAGTACGTGCATGAGCGAGCGTCCCACCCCTGACCTGACGATCCTCGAGACCCGCGTCTACCGCGGCGC
Organism: Nocardioides sp. Soil777; assembly: GCF_001428425.1. Classification (NCBI taxonomy): domain Bacteria; kingdom Bacillati; phylum Actinomycetota; class Actinomycetes; order Propionibacteriales; family Nocardioidaceae; genus Nocardioides; species Nocardioides sp. Soil777. Next base: position 5,264 of record NZ_LMSN01000008.1, on the reverse strand, counting down.
CAACGTCTGGTCGTACGACAAGTCGGTGCACCTCGTCGTGGACCTCGGCTCGCTGGAGGAGTTCCCGACCAACACGCTGCCCGGCTTCACCGACGAGCTCGTCGCGATGCTGCCCGGCCTGCGGGAGCACTCGTGTTCACGGGGACGGCGCGGCGGCTTCCTGGAGCGGCTGCAGGAGGGCACGTGGCTCGGCCACGTCGCCGAGCACGCGGCGCTCGCGCTGCAGCAGGTCGTCGGCCACGACATCCGGCGCGGCAAGACCCGCTCGGTCAAGGGGCACAAGGGTCGCTACAACATCATCTACGGCTATGTCGACGAGCAGGTCGGCCTCGAGGCCGGCAAGCTCGCCGTGCGCCTGGTCAACCACCTCGTGCAGGGCGACCCGGACTTCGACTGGGAGACCGAGCGCGACTCCTTCATCCGCCGCGCCGAGCGGACCGCATTCGGCCCCTCCACGCAGGCGATCGTCGACGAGGCCGTGTCGCGCGACATCCCCTGGATCCGGCTCAACCAGTACTCCCTGGTCCAGCTCGGCCAGGGCGTCCACGCCAAGCGCATCCGCGCGACCATGACCAGCGAGACCAGCTCGATCGCCGTCGACATCGCCTCCGACAAGGACCTCACCACCAAGCTCCTCGGCGCGGCCGGGCTGCCCGTCCCCAAGCAGGAGTCCGTCCGCAGCGCCGACGCCGCTGTCGCCGCGGCCCGGCGCATCGGCTACCCCGTCGTCGTCAAGCCGCTCGACGGCAACCACGGCCGCGGCGTCTGCCTGGACCTGCAGGACGAGGACGACGTCCGCGGCGCCTTCGAGATCGCCCGCGAGCAGTCGCGTCGCGGGGTCGTGATCGTGGAGTCCCACGTCGTCGGCAAGGACTACCGCTGCCTGATCATCGACGGCCGGATGGTCGCCATCGCCGAGCGCGTGCCGGCCTCGGTGACCGGCGACGGCACGTCCACCGTCGAGCAGCTCGTCGACCTCACCAACGCCGACCCGCGCCGCGGCGTCGGCCACGAGAAGGTCCTCACCCGCATCAAGGTCGACGCCGGGGCCCTCGAGGTGCTGGCCGGCCAGGGACACACCCTGGAGTCCGTCCCCGCCGAGGGCGAGATGGTCAAGCTCGCGCTGACCGGCAACATGTCCACCGGTGGCATCTCGATCGACCGCACCTTCGAGGCCCACCCGGAGAACGTCGAGATCGCCGAGGAGGCCGCCCGGATGGTCGGCCTCGACATCGCCGGCATCGACTTCATCTGCCCGGACATCACCGAGCCGGTGCGCGAGGCCGGCGGCGCGATCTGCGAGGTCAACGCGGCTCCGGGCTTCCGGATGCACACCCACCCGACCATCGGCGAGCCGCAGTTCATCGCCAAGCCGGTCGTCGACATGCTCTTCCCGCCCGGTGCGACGTCGCGGATCCCGATCATCGCGGTGACCGGCACCAACGGTAAGACCACCACCAGCCGGATGATCAGCCACATCTTCAAGGGCATGGGCCGCAAGGTCGGCATGACCTCCACCGACGGCGTCGTGATCGACGAGCGCCTCGTCATCCGCGCCGACGCCAGCGGCCCCCGCTCGGCCCGGATGGTGCTCCAGAACCCCCGCGTCGACACGGCCGTCTTCGAGGTCGCCCGCGGCGGAATCCTCCGCGAGGGCCTCGGCTACGAGCGCAACGACGTCGCCGTGGTCCTCAACGTCCAGCCCGACCACCTCGGCCTGCGCGGCATCGACACCGTCGAGCAGCTCGCCGACGTCAAGGCGGTCATCGTCGAGGCGGTCCCGCGCGACGGCCACGCGGTCCTCAACGCCGACGACCCGCTGGTGCGCCAGATGCGGCGCCGCTGTTCGGGGCAGGTCGTGTGGTTCTCGATGGAGGAGCCGGGCTCCGAGGCACGCGACATGATCGACGCGCACTGCCGCCGGGGCGGCAAGGCGCTGGTCCTCGACCCGTCCGAGCGCGGCGAGATGATCGTCGTACGCCACGGTCGCCGGGAGATGCAGCTCGCCTGGACCCACCTGCTCCCCGCGACCTTCAGCGGGAGGGCCCGGATGAACGTCCAGAACGCGCTGGCCGCGGCCGCCGCGGCGTTCGCCGCCGGTGCGCCCCTGCACGACATCCGGCAGGGCCTGCGAAGCTTCTCGACCAACTACTACCTCTCCCCCGGCCGCCTCAACGAGGTCGAGGTCAACGGCGTCAACGTCATCGTGGACTACTGCCACAACGCGCCCGGCATGAAGATGCTCGGCGACTTCGTCGACCGGGTCGGCGACTCGCTGGAGGGGTCGCACGACCTGGCCCGTCCCTCGCGGATCGGCATCATCGCCACCGCCGGCGACCGGCGCGACGAGGACATGCGCGAGCTCGGGCAGATCGCGGCCCAGCACTTCGACGTCTGCATCGTCCGTGAGGACGTGTCCCTCCGGGGCCGCGAGCGCGGCGACGTCGCGGGGCTCGTGCTCGAGGGCGTGCGGCAGGCGATGGCCGAGGGCTCGCGCTGCAAGCAGGCCGAGGAGGTGCTCGACGAGATCTCGGCGGTCCGGCACGCTCTCGGCCGCGCCAACAAGGGCGACCTGGTCGTCGTCTGCGTGGACAAGCACGCCGAGGTGATGACCGAGCTCGAGAGCTGGTCCTCGCAGGCCCAGGCCGGCGCCGGCGCGTCGTCCGACACCCCGGCCGCCGACCCGGACTACTCGGCACCCGCGGAGTCCTGAGTGCGGATCCTGTCGCTGGCCGACCTGCCCCACCGGTCGATAGACGCCCACGGGAGCCGGGGCTTCTCGGTGGGGGCGTTCGGGATCAGCGCCGACGCACACCTGGTCGCGGTCACCCTCGCGCCGGGCGGGGTGATCGGGCCACACCCGGCCAACGGTCGCCAGCTGCTCGTCCTGCTGTCCGGTGAGGCCGAGGTCGCGGGTGCCGAGGGGTCCGTACGACGCCTCGCGGCCGGCGACGCCGCCGTCTGGGAGCCCGGTGAGGTGCACGAGACACGCTCCCCGACCGGGATGCTGGCCATGATCGTCGAGGGGGACCTCGACATCGGGGCGCCCGGCGAGCAGGTCGACCCCGGGGACGTCTGAGCCTGCGCCGGCCGAGGCGGACGAGTGGCTAGGCTGCTGACGACCGCACCCCGCACCCCCGAGGAGCACCCGTGGGCTCGTCCAGGCCACCCGCTGCCGATGTCGACCTGGTCGACAGCTACGCCCGCCAGATGGGCGGGGAGGTGGAGGTCGTGCTGGCCTCCCCCGGTCCCGAGATCGCCGACGGAGCCACGATCGTCCTGCGGCGGCGGGAAGCGTCCTTCCGGGCCACCCTCGGTCTCCTCGACGGCGACGGGGACGGTGGCCGGCGCGGCGTCGTACGGTTCGGTCGTCCGGCCCTGACCGACGGCCAGTACGCCGTACTGCTCGCGGACGGTGCCGACGAGCGGCCCCTCGGCTGTCGGCTGCTCGTCCAGGGCGCGCGACCGTTGGTGCTCCTGTGGGGCGCCGAGGCGTCGAAGTCGCGGCTCCCGGTGCCGCACGAGCGGCCTCAGGAGCGTCGGACTCCCGTCCAGCGGGCTCGTTCCCTCGCGGGACGGACGAAGCGAGCCGTCAGCCGACGCGTGCGGACGCTGCCCCGACGAGGTCGCTGAACGCCTCGCGGACGTCCGCGTCGTCACCCGGTCGCGAGGACCCACGCAGGTCGGCCAGCCGGCGCCAGCCGGGACTCTCCATCAGCACCTCGGGGTCGAACGCCTGTGTCCGCTCCAGCACGGCCTCGGGCACCGGCTGCGGGTCGGGACGCACGGCCTCGGTCGCGACCCACTCGTCGTACCCCTCGAGGACCCCGTCGCGGCGGGCGTCCGGGAAGAGCACCACGCAGGTCCCGGTGGGGTGGGTGTCCACGTCGAGCACCAGCAGGTCGGGACGGAGCCGCCGCAGCGCGTCGGCGACCTTGTAGACGTCCCCGGTCCAGCCGAGCGTGGTGCGTTGCCGGTTGGCCATCTCCACCGTCCGCGGGAGCATGTCGTCGATGACGACGACGCTCGTCGGGAGGGTGAAGCGCTCGATCGCGAGGAAGTCGCGCAGGGCGTACTCCGCCAGGTGCATGCCGTCGACGAACGCCAGGTCCACCACCGGGACCGGGAGGTGGGCGAGCGGGCGCGGCCGGGCGAAGAACTCATCACTCGTCGTGCGGGCCAGGTGGACGTCGGCCTGCAGCTCCGAGACCACCCGGAACTCCGGGTCCACGCCGATGCTCGGCACCCGGGTGAGGGCCATGCTCGCGCCGCGGTTGACGCCGGTCTCGAGGTAGGTCCTCGGCTCGATCGTCTCGTGCAGGCTGCGGAGCAGCTGGTGTCGGTTCACAGGTCCTCCTGGACGGAGATCGGGGCGCGCGCCACGCTACCGCGTGCCACGCCGTGGCTGGTCGAGCGACGTCGAGACCTCTGCTCTCGGTGGTCGAGGTGTGAGCAGCGCGGGCCCCTCAGACCCTGTCATCCGCCCGGCCAGGACCGTGGTCTCGGTGGTCGAAGGTGCCAGCGCAGACCATCCCGTCGGTGGTTGAGGTGCGAGCGCAGCGAGCCTCGAAACCAAGCTGCCCGCCCGGTCGGGTCAGTGCTCTCGGTGATTGAGGTGTGAGCGGAGCGGACGCCCCGAAACCCTGTCATCCGCGCGGCCGGGACCGTGCTCTCGGTGGTCGAGGTGTGAGCAGCGCAGGCCCCTCGAAACCCTCTAATCCGCCCGGCCGGGACCGTGCTCTCGGTGGTTGAGGTGCGAGCGCAGCGAGCCTCGAAACCACGCCGGCCCCGGGGTCCGTGCAAGTCGTCGAAAGTCGTGTCCACCATCCGGTCAGAACCGGTCTTTTCGACCCCTGATTGTCGGTGGCTTCGTGTTGGCTGGAGTCATGTCATCGACCACCGCACCCGCTCTGCCGGACTCCCCGGCCGAGCTGTTGCGCGCGGTGCGCGAGCAGAAGAAGGCCGCCGACAAGGCCGATGTCGAGATGATGCGCCTGGCGGTGCACTGGGCGGATCTGCACATCGCGGACCCGGAGTTCGCGGAGGCGTGCTTCACGTCTCCGAAGACGTTCGCCGGCGAGGGGTCCCCGTCGATCGATGAGTTCTGTGTGCCGGAGTTCGCGGCGATGCTGGGTCGGACCAACGACTCCGCTGGTCGGTTCCTCACCGACTGTGTGGAGGTCGCCTACCGCCTGCCCAGGCTCTGGGGTGCAGTGCTGTCCGGGTTGGTGGCGGGGTGGCGGGCGCGGATCATCGCGCAGACC
>NZ_LMSN01000007.1:0-67694 GCF_001428425.1 Nocardioides sp. Soil777 | reverse complement strand
CCCGACCACGCAAACGCCACGGCTTCCAGACCCCGGCCGAAGTCCTGGACCAACTACTGTCCAAAGACACACACGAAGACGGTGTTGCGTGACTGCCTAGATTCCGCCGACGATCCCGGGGTCCGTTCGTCACGGACTACCCGGCGAGGCGGGGTAGTACCGGACGTTCGGGAGTGGATCCCGGCGTGTCGCCCACCCGAACGTCCGGTACTACCCCGGCGAGGCCGCTTAGTTGGGGACGATCCGGTAGGCGCTGCGGCCGGGTCACCTACCAGATCGCCCCCAACTAACTACGCCGGGGAGTGGCGGGATCAGCGGGAGCGGGGGGATCAGCCGGATCAGCGGGCGAGCGAGTCGCGCAGCTCGGCCACCACGGCGTCCACGACCGCGGTCAGGTCGCCGCCGGCCTCCTTCGCGACGGCACGCTGGCGCTGGTACGACGCCCCGCGGCGCGCGATGTCGGCGACCGACCGCAGCTCGGCCTCGCACTCGAGGCGACGAGCGACCGGGGTGAGCCGCTCGAGCAGGTCGTCGAGGTCGTCGGTGACGAGGCGCTCGCGGGAGCCGGCGTCGAGGATGACGATGGCGTCGAGGCCGTAGCGGGCGGCGCGCCACTTGTTCTCCTGCACGTGCCACGGCGGCATGGTCGGGAGCTCCTCGCCGGCGGCGGCCCGGGTGTCGAGGTCGACGACCAGGCAGTGCATCAGCGCGGTCACCGCGGCCAGCTCGTCGATGTCGGACATGCCGTCGCAGACCCGGTTCTCGATGGTGCCGAGGTGCGGGGCGGGCCGCAGGTCCCAGCGCACGTCGGACATCGAGTCGATGACGCCGGTGGTCATCTGGTCCCCGATGCACGCCTCGAACTCCGACCACTCCCGGAACTGGAAGGGCAGCCCGGCGGTCGGCAGCTGCTGGAACATCAGGGCCCGGCTGGAGGCGTAGCCGGTGTCCTGCCCGGCCCAGACCGGCGAGCTGGCGCTCAGCGCCAGCAGGTGGGGGTAGCTGTTGAGCAGGGCCGACAGCACCGGCATCACCCGGTCGCGCTCGGGCATCCCGACGTGCACGTGCACGCCCCAGATGAGCATCTGCCGCCCCCACCACTGGGTGCGGTTGATGAGCTCCTCGTATCGGTGGCCCTCGGTCAGCTGCTGGTGGGACCAGTCGGCGAAGGGGTGTGCCCCGGCGCCGAAGAGGTCGACCCCGAGCTCGTCGGCCGCCGGCATCACCACCGCGAGCGTATCGCGCAGGTCGGTCATCGCCTCGCCGACGGAGCCGCAGATGCCGGTGACGATCTCGACCGTGTTGCGCAGCAGCTCCTTGTGCAACCGGCTCGGGTACGACAGGCGTGGGCTGGCCGCGGCGAAGAGGTCGGCGGCGGTGTTGGAGAGGTCGCGGCTGGTCTGGTCGACGAGCGCGAGCTCCCACTCCACGCCCAGCGTGGGGGAGGGCGAGGCGTGGAAGTCGAGGTGCACGACACCATGCTAGGGACGGGGGGAGGCCCCGGCCTCACCCCGACGAGCCGGATGCCACCATGACGCCGTGGAGGAGGACAGCAGGAGCACCGCCCAGGACGGCAGCCAGCTCGAGCCGGCGGTCGAGGCCGCGGTCGAGGCGGCGGCCCTCGAGGCCGCCGAGGCAGCCGCCGGACCGGCCGCGGAGGCCGCCGTCGAGGCGGTCGTCGAGGCAGCGGCAGTCGTGGAGGCGGAGGCGGCCGAGGAGGCCGCGGAGGCGGCCCGCGAGCTCAACCTCAGCCTCGACCTGTGCCTGCGCATCGGCGAGGTGCTGCTCTCGTCCGGTGCCGGCGCGGCGGACGTGACCGCGACGATGCAGTCCGTCGCCCACCACCTCGGCCTGCGGCACCCCGAGATCGACGTCACCTTCACGTCGCTGTCGATGAGCTACCACCGCGACCCCGCCGAGCCGCCGGTGATCATGATCCGCAACGTCAAGCACCGCGACATCGACTACGAGGACCTGACCCAGGTCGACCACCTCGTCCACGAGATCCTCGCCGGCCGCCTCGACCTCTACCTGGCCCGCACCCGGATGGCGACGATCATGTCCACCGGCCACCCGTGGCCGCGCTGGGCCGTCACCCTGGGTTGGGGCGCCATGTGCGCGAGCGTCGCGGTCTTCCTCGGCGGCGACTGGCTGGTCGCGGTGATCGCGGCCGCCTCCGCGGTCAGCATCGACCGGCTCCAGCTCATCCTCTCCCGCCGCCGGCTGCCGACCTTCTACCTCCAGGTCGCCGGGGGTGCGGTCGCCACCCTGTGGGCCGTGGGCCTCGCCGCCACCCCGGTCGACACCGACCTGTCCCTGGTCGTGACCGCCAACATCGTCATGCTGCTGGCCGGCATCGGCTTCATGGGCGCCATCCAGGACGCCCTGACCGGCTTCTACGTCACCAGCGGGGCCCGGGTCATCGAGGCGCTGCTCGCCACCGCGGGCATCATCGCGGGCGTGAGCGGCGGGTTGTCCTTCGCCGACGTCATCGGGGTCGACATCGGCCAGCTCGTGCCCGGCCGGGCGCTCGGCAACCACGTGCTGGTGGGGGTCGTCGGGGCGGCGGTCTGTGCGGCGGCGTTCGCGTTCGCGTCGTACGCCCCGCCGCGGGTGCTGCTGCCGATCGCCGTCACCTCCGGCCTGGCGACCCTGCTCTACACGGTCGTGGACGGGTCCGGCTTCGGCCGCACCTGGGCCGCGGCCGTCGGCGCGTTCACCATCGGCCTGGTGGCGTACGCCGTCGCCGACCGGTTCCGGGTACCGCCGCTGGTGGTCGCGGTGTCGGCGATCGTGCCGCTGCTGCCCGGCCTGTCGATCTACCGCGGCCTCTCGTTGCTCGCGGCCGGCGGCTCGGGGACGTCGTACGGCATCGTGGCGATGATGACCGCAGCCTCCGTCGCCGTGGCGCTCGCGGCCGGCGTCATCCTCGGCGAGTACCTCGCCCAGCCGCTCAAGCGCGAGTCGCGCCGGCTCGAGGACCGGCTGTCGGGCCCGCGCCTGGTCGGTCCTTTCCGGGCCCGGTCGCGCGGCGAGACCCGGGCCGACCGCATCACCTGAGGTCGCGGACCCGCGCGGAGGTCATGAGCTCCGGTCGCCGGGACGGCCAGGTCCCATGACGTCCCGCAGCGCCTCGAGCCAGCGCGCGCTGCTCCCGTCGTACGGCGCGTGGCCGCCGCGGACGGCCGCCAGCACCGCCTCGCAGCTCGCCCGCGCCCCGGCGATCACGTCGTCGGGATAGCCGTAGGCCACCTGGTGCTCGGCGAACTCGTCCTCGTCGTCGACGATCACGGTGCCGTTGAAGCCGCGGACGACGTCGAGGTCGAGGTCGACCGCGCGCAGCGTGAGCCCGTCCCACTCCGCCGGCGTGGTCATGTCGACGTACACCTCGACGCCCGACCCGCCGAGCGCGGGCCAGCCGTTGCCGGCCGCGCTGTGGAAGGCCGCGAGGTGCCACGCCCCGTCCGGCGGCACGAGGCCGACGTGGTCGTGCCGGCCGACGAAGACCTTGTCGGGGCGGGTGTAGACGGTGCCCGCGGCGAAGCCCAGCCACAGGCCGTGCTCGTCCTCGCCGAGCACGACCGCGTCGTACTCCCAGTGGGGCAGTCCCCCCCACTTGCTCATCTCGCAGCGGACACGGGTGCCGGGTGCGTGGGTCATGGACCTGTTTCTACACGGAGCGGCGCGGACCCGTGACGCGCGGTGCGACCCGGGCCACGACGTCCTGGTAGCGCGAGCCGGTGAGCTTGGCGAAGTGGTGCATGAGGTGGGCGTCGGCGCCGACGAGCACGCGCGCCTTGCCGGCGAGGGCGCCCTCGAGGATGATCCGCGCCGCCCGGTCGGCCGGCATCTTGGCCAGCTTGGTGTCGAAGACGGCCGTCAGTCGCGCGTGGTCCTCGCCCGCGGTGGTGCGGCCGTTGCGCACGATCCCGGTCTTGATCCCACCGGGGTGCACGCAGGTGACGCTGACCGGGTGACCGCTGATGAGCATCTCCTCGCGCAGCGCCTCGGTGAAGCCGCGCACGGCGTACTTGGTGGCGTTGTAGGCCGTCTGGCCGGGCATCGAGATCAGCCCGAAGAGCGACGAGATGTTCACCAGGGTGCCGTCGCCCGACGCGATGAGGTGGGGGAGGAACTCCTTGGTGCCGTTGACGACGCCGTTGAGGTTGACCCCGACGATCCAGTCGAACTCCTCGTAGGACATGTCCGCGAAGTCGCCCGACATCGAGACGCCGGCGTTGTTGACCAGCACGTTGACCCGGCCGAGCTGGCCGACCACGTCGGTGGCCCACTGCGCCACGGCGGCCCGGTCGGACACGTCCACGACGTCGCTGCGGACCTCGGTGCCGACCGCCTTGACGAGGTCGACGGTGGCGGCGAGGCCGTCGGCGTCCCAGTCGGACAGGGCGAGCAGGGCGCCCTGCTCGGCGGCCTGGAGGGCCATCTCGCGGCCCATCCCGCCGCCGGCGCCGGTGATGACGACGACCTTGTCGCGGAGGGTGCCGGGGGTGCGGGCCAGGGGGTTCCTCATGAGGAGATCCTCTCGTCGGAGCGGGCGGCCTCGACGTCGTACGCGTCGACGTCGAAGCGGGAGAGCAGGGAGCGGAAGGTGTAGGTGGTGCGCGGCCACAGCGTGGTGTTGCGGCCGTGGTCGTCGAGGTACCAGCTGGAGCAGCCACCGGTCGACCACACGGTGCGCTGCATGCGGCGCTGGAGGTCGCGGTTCCAGGCGTCCTGCGCGTCGCGGCGCGGCTCGATCGCGGCGTACCGGTTGACGCCCATCGACGCGATCGCGTCGAGGACGTAGGCGATCTGGCTCTCGATCATGAACACCATGGAGGAGTGGCCCAGCCCGGTGTTGGCGCCGACGAGCTGGAAGAGGTTGGGGAAGCCGTGGGTGGTCGTGCCCTTGTACGACGCCATCCCGGTGTCGGCCCACACCTGCGACAGCGAGCGCCCACCGCGGCCGTGGATGCGCTCGGCGATCGGCTGCTCGGTGGTGTGGAAGCCGGTGGCGACGACCAGCACGTCGACCGGGCGCTCGACGCCGTCGACGGTCACCACCGCGTCGCCGGTGACCTTGGCGATCCGGTCGGTGACGAGGTCGACGTGGTCCCGGGCGAGCGCCGGGTAGTAGCTGTTGCTGATCAGGATGCGCTTGCAGCCGATCGCGTAGTCCGGGGTGACCCGCTCCCGCAGCGCGGGGTCGGGGATGCCGCGGGCGATGTTGAGCAGCGCGGCCCGCCGCGCCGGGGTCGCGAGCCGGGGCTTCCAGGTGAAGGCGGGGACGTAGGACTCGCGCGCCCAGTAGGTCGCCGTCCGGTAGACCTTCTGCACGGCCGGGACGTGGCGGAACAGCAGCCGCTCGAGCCGGGTGTAGCGGCGGTCGTTGCGCGGGATGACGTACGGCGCGGTGCGCTGGTAGACGTCGACGTGGCCGGCCACCTTCGCGACCTCGGGGACGAGCTGGATGCTCGACGCGCCGGTGCCGATGACGGCGACCCGCTTGCCGGTGAGGTCGACGTCGTGGTCCCAGCGGGCCGAGTGGAAGAGCTCGCCCTGGAATCCCTCGATGCCGTCGATCTCGGGCAGCCTGGGCTCGGAGAGCCCGCCGGACCCGCTGATCAGCGTGGTGGCGGTGACCTCGCCGTGGTTGGTCCGCACCACCCAGCGCTGCGCCTGCTCGTCGTAGCGCGCCTCCTCGAGCACGGTGTCGAACGCGAAGCGGTCGAGCACCCCGGACTCGCGGGCGACGCGGCGGAGGTAGGCGTGGATCTCGGGCTGGGGGGAGAAGGAGCGCGACCAGTCGGGGTTGGGCGCGAAGGAGAAGGAGTAGAGCTGGCTGGGGACGTCACAGGCGGCACCGGGATAGGTGTTGGCGCGCCAGGTGCCGCCGACGTCCGAGTCCTTCTCGATGACGAGGAAGTCAGTCTCGCCGGCCTCGTCGAGCCTGATGGCCATGCCGAGCCCGGCGAAGCCGGCGCCGACGACGAGGTGGGTGACCGCGGTCGGGAGGGTCTGCATGTCGGCCAACGTACTGGCGTTATTGAATATGCGTCAATAAGGTGGGGTCATGAGCACCTCCCGCGTACGCCTCTCCCCGGAGGAGCGTCGTCTCCAGCTCCTCGACCTCGGGGCCCGGCTCTTCGCCACCCGCTCCGTCGAGGAGATCTCGATCGACGTCCTGGCCGAGGAGGCCGGCGTCTCGCGCGGGCTGCTCTACCACTACTTCGGTGGCAAGCAGGACTTCCGCGAGGCCGTCATCCGGCACGCCGTGGAGGACCTCGTCGAGCAGACCGCGCCGCCCGCCACGGGTGACCCGCTCGAGCGGCTGGCCACGTCGGTCGGGGTCTACGTTGACTACGTGATCGCCAACCTCACCGGCTACCGCTCGCTGGTGCGGGCCGCGGCCGGTGGCAGCGAGGACCTGCGGGCGATCTACGAGGAGGCCCGGTCGGCGCTGACCGACCGGATCTTCCGGGAGGACTCGCTGGGCGACCACCTCCACGACGACGCGGCCACCCGGCTCGTGATCCGGGGCTGGTCGGCCCTGGTCGAGGAGATGGTGCTCACCTGGGCGGCGGACCCCTCCGTCATGTCGCGCGAGGCGCTCGTCGACACGCTGGTCGGTGCGCTGCCCGCGCTCACCGGGGTCGTCTCGGGCGACAGGCCGGGCTGACCAGGTGGGATCACCGGGCGCCCGGTGATCCAGTGGGTTGGCGCGCTGCAACCTGCGCGAACCCACTGGACCGCGCGCCAACCCTGGGCGGCTCGGCGCGTCGGCTGGTGGCGGGGGACGACATGCCGCCCTCGGGACTGGCGAGGGACGACATCCGGTCGGGTGATCCATGTGTCGTACGCCGCCAGCTGTCGCGACGCCGTCACCCGGGTTGTCGTAGGCCGCCAGTTGAAGCGACGCCGCCGGCACCCGGGTCGTCGTACGCCGCCAGTCGGCGCGACCTCGAGGGGCGGGCCGTGACCACCGGCGGAGGTCGGCAGGGCGGATCAGCGCATCGGCAGCGTGACCGAGACCGTCGTGTCACCCGGCCGACTGTCCAGCGCCACCGTGCCCCCGTGGGCCCCGACGATCGCCCGGACGAGGGCGAGCCCGAGGCCGGCGCCACCCTCGCGGTGCCGGGCCGCGTCGCCGCGCACGAAGCGCTCGAAGGCGTGCTCGGCCACCTCGGGGGCGAAGCCGGGCCCGTCGTCGTGCACGGCGAAGCCGTCGGGACGGGCGGTCACGGTGACGGTGGTGCCGGGCGGGGTGTACTTGCGGGCGTTGGTGAGCAGGTTGGTGACCACCTGGTGCAGCCGCTGCTCGTCGCCGACGAGCTCGACGGGCTCGTCGGGCAGCGCGAGCCGCCACGTGTGGTCGGGTGCGACGACCCGGGCGTCGTTGACCGCCTCCATCAGCAGCAGCGACAGGTCGACGGGCTCGCGGACGAGGGGGCGGCCGGCGTCGAGCCGGGCGAGCAGCAGCAGGTCCTCGACCAGCCCGGTCATCCGTGCCGCCTCGCCCTCCACCTTGTCCAGGGCGGTGGCCTGCGCGTCGGGGCGGCGCCGGGCGAGCTCGGTGTAGCCGGCGATGGTGGCCAGCGGGGTCCGCAGCTCGTGGCTGGCGTCGGCGACGAACTGGCGGACCTGCTGCTCGCTGCGGTGCCGGACCGCGAGACTCGTCTCGACGTGGTCGAGCAGGGTGTTGAGCGCGGCGCCCACCTGGCCCACCTCGTTGCGCTCGTCGGTCAGTCGTTCCGGCACCCGGTCGGACAGGTCGATCTCGCCCTCGGAGAGCGGCTTCTCGGAGACCCGGTGGGCGGTGGCGGCGACCTCGCGCAGCGGCGCGAGCTGGCGGCGTACGACGATCGTGCCGACCACCGCGGCCGTCGCGATGCCGAGGAGGGTGAGCAGCGCCTCCGCGCGCACGAGCGACTCGAGGATCTCGCCCGCGTCGCGGGCGGGCAGGCCGGCCACCGCGGTGAGGCCGCGGTCCTCGGCGACGACGCGGTAGTCCCCGAGCCCGGGCAGCTCGACGTCGTGGGTGTCTCCGTCGGCGGGGACCGTCGCCAGCACGGCGATGACGTCCGCGTCGAGGGGCTCCTGCGCCCCGAACCCACCGCTCCCGCTGTCGGTGAGCCACCCGGTGCCGGTGCTCCCGTCGATGACGGCGCTCACCGTGCCGACCCCCTGGCCGATGCTGCCCGGCCGGTCGTCTCCCCGACCCCGCGAGTCGTCGTCCCGCTCGTCCTGCTCGTCGCGGTCGTCGTCGAAGCGCGGCGGCTGCGGTCCGTACGCGAGGGTCAGCGAGGCCCGCACGTCCTCGTCGAGACGCTTGTCGAGGTAGGAGCCCATCGCCAGGGTGGTGGCCAGCGCGATGAGCACCGAGACGATGGCGACCAGGGCGACCGCGGTCAGCACCAGTCGCTGGGTGAGCGTCCTCACGGTGCCGTTTCCGAGGTAGCCGATCCCGAGGAGGACGATCCCGCGGTCGATCCCGAGGAGGCCGGCTTGAGGACGTAGCCCGCGCCGCGCATGGTGTGGATCATCGGCTCCCGGCCGGCGTCGATCTTCTTGCGCAGGTAGGACACGTAGAGCTCGACCACGTTGGCCTGCCCGCCGAAGTCGTACTGCCACACCCGGTCGAGGATCTGCGCCTTGCTCAGCACCCGCCGCGGGTTGCGCATGAAGAAGCGCAGCAGCTCGAACTCGGTGGCCGTCAGGCCGATCTCGACGCCGCCGCGGGCCACCTCGTGGCTGTCCTCGTCGAGGGTCAGGTCGCCGACCGCCAGCACGTTGCCCACCGCCTGCTGGGCACCCGATCGGCGCATCAGCGCGCGCAGCCGGGCGACGACCTCCTCCAGCGAGAAGGGCTTGGTGACGTAGTCGTCGCCACCCGCGGTGAGGCCGGCCACCCGGTCCTCGACGGCGTCGCGGGCGGTGAGGAAGAGCACGGGCACGTCGGGCTGGGTCGCACGCAGCCGGCGCAGCACCTCGAGGCCGTCGAAGTCCGGCAGCATGATGTCGAGCACGACCGCGTCGGGTCGCAGGTCGGACGCCTCGCTGACGGCGCTGCGGCCGGTGTGCGCCATCCGGACCTCCCAGCCCTCGTAGCGCAGGGCCATCGCCAGCAGCTCGGCGATGTTGACCTCGTCGTCGACGACGAGCACGCGGACCGGGGTGCCGTCTGGCCTGGTGAACTCCATGTCGGCCATCGTGCCCTCGTTTGCTGTGAGCCTGCTGTGCGTCGTCTGTGTCGCGGGACGGTGTGCGGCGGCGGGCCGGGGACCAACGCGGGAGTGGTCGCCCGGCCCGCCGCCTGTCCGGGTCAGGACGAGCTGGAGTCGTCGTCCAGGTCGTCACCACTGTCGTCGCCGTCACCGTCGTCGTCGGTCCCCGGGGGGAGCGCGGGGACGCCGGGAGGAGGCGCGAAGCCCGGACGGTCGCCGCGGTCGGCGTCACCGTCCGGGTCGCCGCCGGGGAAACCGCCCTCCATGTGGCCGGACCGGTCGCCGCGGTCGTGGTCGTCGGAGACGGCGGCACCGATCGCCCCACCGGCGAACCCGCCGATGATCAGCCCGGCGAGGGTCCCGGCGATGAGGGCGCCGATGCCGAAGGTGCGGCTGCCCCCGCCCGCCGTGCCGCGGCGGAGGCGTTCGCGCCACGAGCGCTTCGCTGCCGGGTCGTCGTACGCCGCGGTGGGCGGGACGTCGTACGCCGCGGCGGGCGGCGGGTCGGCGGGCGTCGGGCCCGCGACGGGACCCGCAGCGGGGTCGGTCCCCGCAGCCGGGTCGGGCGAGGAGGCCGGCGCGGGGGCCGGGTCGGGTGCAGGCGCGGCCCCCGCGTCCGGGGCGGACCCGGAGGGCGGGCGCTGACCGGCGATCGGGGCGGTCTCGTCGGAGGGAGGGTTCTTGTCGCTCATGGCACGAGCGTCCGCCCCGGACCTGTGCGCGACCTGTGTGGCGGCGATGACTGCGCCCAGAGAGCCGGTCGCTGCGAAACCGGTTGCCGTCGTACGGAAGGATGGAGGGGTTGTGCAGATCTCCTACCCCGCCGAGCTCCCGGTCTCCGCACGCCGCGAGGACATCGCTGCGGCCATCCGTGACCACCAGGTCGTCATCGTCGCCGGCGAGACCGGGTCGGGGAAGACCACCCAGCTCCCCAAGATCTGCCTGGAGCTGGGGCGCGGGGCGGACGGCCGGCTGATCGGCCACACCCAGCCGCGCCGGATCGCGGCGCGCTCGGTGGCCGAGCGGATCGCCGACGAGCTGGGCACCGAGCTGGGCGACCTGGTCGGCTACCAGGTGCGCTTCACCGACCGCACGTCGCGCGCCAGCCGGGTCAAGCTGATGACCGACGGCATCCTGCTCGCCGAGCTCCAGCGCGACCGCCAGCTCAAGAAGTACGACACGATCATCATCGACGAGGCGCACGAGCGGTCGCTCAACATCGACTTCCTGCTGGGCTACCTCCGGCGCCTGCTGCCGCGGCGCCCGGACCTCAAGGTGATCATCACCAGCGCGACCATCGACGTCGACCGCTTCGCCGCGCACTTCAAGGCACCCGTCGTCGAGGTGTCCGGCCGGACCTACCCCGTCGAGGTCCGCTACCGCCCGCTGCTCGAGCTCCCCGAGGCCGACGACGAGGGSGAGCCGGTCCAGCGCGACCAGACCGAGGCCATCCTCGACGCGGTCCGTGAGCTCTCGCAGGAGGGGCCGGGCGACGTGCTGGTCTTCCTTCCCGGGGAGCGCGAGATCCGCGACACCGCCGACGCGCTGGCGGCCCTCCAGTCCGACCGGCTCGAGGTCGTGCCCCTCTACTCGCGGCTCTCCGCGGCCGAGCAGCACCGCGTCTTCAGCTCGCACCCCTCGACGATCCGCCGCGTCGTGCTGGCCACCAACGTCGCCGAGACCTCGCTCACCGTCCCCGGCATCCGGTACGTCGTGGACACCGGCGTCGCGCGCATCTCCCGCTACTCGCTGCGCACCAAGGTGCAACGGCTGCCCATCGAGCCGATCAGCCAGGCCAGCGCCAACCAGCGCTCCGGTCGCTGCGGCCGCGTCGCCGAGGGCATCGCGATCCGGCTCTACAGCGAGGAGGACTTCGAGGGACGACCCGAGTTCACCGACCCCGAGATCCTGCGCACCAACCTCGCCAGCGTCATCCTCCAGATGACCTCGCTGGGTCTCGGCGACATCTCCCGCTTCCCGTTCGTCGAGCCGCCCGACAAGCGCAACGTCCGCGCCGGCACCGACCTGCTCGAGGAACTCGGGGCGCTGGAGCCGGGTGGCGCCGAGGCCCGACCGCAGCCTCCCCGGTCTCCGCAGGGCGACCGGGGCCGTCGCGGGCGGCAGCAGGACGGCCCCCGCCTCACCCAGCTGGGTCGCCGGCTGGCCCGGCTGCCGATCGACCCGCGCCTGGGGCGGATGATCCTCGAGGCCGAGCGCCTCGGGTGCGTGCGCGAGGTGGTTGTCATCGCCGCCGCGCTGAGCCTCCAGGACCCGCGTGAGCGCCCGGCCGAGCAGCAGGCGCAGGCCGACCAGCAGCACGCGCGCTTCAAGGACGAGACGTCCGACTTCCTCACCTGGCTCAACCTGTGGCGCCACGTCAAGCAGCAGCAGCGCGAGCTGAGCTCCAGCGCCTTCCGCAGGATGTGCAAGCGCGAGCACCTCAACTACCTCCGCGTCCGGGAGTGGCAGGACTTCGAGTCCCAGCTCCGCCAGGTCTGCAAGGAGATGAAGGTCGACGTCGGACAGCCGGCGGACACGCCGGACGCCGACGGCATCCACCAGGCCCTGCTGTCCGGGCTGCTCAGCCACGTCGGTGCGCTCGAGGAGCGCGACAAGCCGCGGGCGGGCGAGCGTCGCCCGATGCGCGAGTACGTCGGCGCGCGCGGTGCCCGGTTCGCGGTCTTCCCCGGCAGCGTCCTCAAGGGCCGCAACCCGCAGTTCCTGATGGCCGGCGAGCTCGTCGAGACCTCCCGGCTGTGGGCGCGCCAGAACGCCGCCATCAAGCCCGAGTGGGCCGAGCGGCTCGGCGCCCACCTGGTCAAGCGCAGCTACTCCGAGCCGCACTGGTCCGCCAAGCGCGCCGCCGTCATGGCCCACGAGAAGGTCACCCTGTACGGCGTCCCGCTGGTCGCCGACCGCCTCGTCATGTACGGCAAGGTCGACCCCGCCCTGGCCCGCGAGCTCTTCATCCGGCACGCCCTCGTCTACGGCGAGTGGCGCACCCGGCACCGCTTCGCCGCCGACAACGCGCGGCTGCTCGAGGAGGCCGAGGAGCTCGAGCACCGCGCCCGCCGACGCGACATCGTGGTCGACGAGCACACGCTCTTCGACTTCTACGACGCCCGGGTCGGGGCCGACGTCGTCAGCGGCACCCACTTCGACCAGTGGTGGAAGCGGGAGCGGCAGAAGCGTCCCGACCTGCTGACCTTCGACCCCGAGATGCTCACGCACGCCACCGCCGAGGAGATCCGGCAGGCGGACTTCCCGACCAGCTGGCACGACAGCGACGAGGAGGGGCTGACCTTCCCGATCAGCTACCACTTCGAGCCGGGCTCGGCCGAGGACGGCCTCACCATCGAGGTACCCGTGAGCACCCTCAACCGGGTCGACGCCGGGGACTTCTCCTGGCTGGTGCCCGGATTGCGCGAGGAGCTGGTCACCGAGCTGATCCGCAGCCTGCCCAAGCACCTCCGGGTCAACTTCGTCCCCGCGCCCAACCGGGCGCGCGAGTTCCTCGCCGCGACGCCGCCGGGGGAGGAGCCGATCCTCGACGCCCTCGAGCGCTACTTCCGCTCGACCACCGGCGTGGTCGTCCCCCGCGAGGCGTGGGACTGGGCCCGCGTGCCGGCGCACCTCCAGCCGACGTTCCGGGTCGTCGGCGACGACGGCGCCGAGGCCGCACGCGGCAAGGACCTCGAGTCGCTCAAGGAGCCGCTGCGTCCCTCGCTGGCCCAGGCCATCGCCGACGTGGCGGCGGACTCCGGCGTCAGTGCCACGGGCCAGACGTCGTGGACCTTCGGCACCATCGAGGAGTCCTTCGTGCAGCGCCGGGCGGGCCACGAGGTGCGGGGCCACCCCACGCTCGTCGACGAGGGGACGACCGTCGGCCTGCAGGTCGTCGGCTCGGCCGAGGAGGCCGCGGCGCGGCACCGGCTCGGCGTACGCCGCCTGCTCCTGCTCGCCCTCGGCCCGGCACCGTCGGTGGACCGGCTCGGGCTCGACCAGCGGGCCAAGCTGGGACTTGTCGGCTCGCCGTACCCCTCCATCGCCGACCTCGTCGAGGACCTCCGCGCGGCGATCGTCGGGGACCTCGTCGACGCCCGGCCAGTGGTGCGCGACGAGGCGTCGTACGACGCGCTGCTGGCCGAGGCGCGTCGTGACCACGACGCCGCGCTGCAGGCCGGCGTCCACGACCTCATCCGGGTGCTCGATGCCTGGCGCGCCGCCGACAAGGCACTGTCGGGGCGGGCCGAGCTGGCCACCCTCCCGGCCCTCACCGACATGCGCGCCCAGGTGGGGCGGCTCATCGCGCCGGGCTTCGTCGGCGAGGCAGGAGCAGCGCAGCTGCGGGAGATCCCGCGCTACCTCGCCGCCGTGCAGTACCGACGCGAGCGGCTCGACACCCAGGTCGCGCGGGACCGCCAGCTGATGGACCAGATCGCGGACCTGCAGGACGCGTGGCTGCACCAGGTCGCCGCGCTCCCCGAGGGGCGGCCGCCGAGCGCGTCGCAGCGGGCCGTGCGCTGGATGCTGGAGGAGTACCGCGTCTCGCTGTGGGCCCAGCACCTCGGCACCCGGCACGCGGTGAGCGACCAGCGCATCCGCAAGGCCCTCGCCTGATGGGCGCCGGCCGGCCCGACGCCTAGGGTGGAGGGCGTGCCCGACCAGCCCCGCCACCACAAGCCGGCCACCCCCGGCGCGGCCTTCTTCGAGGACCTCGGGGGAGGGGCCGACCCGGCGCTGCTGCGCGAGGCCGGCGACCGCGCGGCCAGCCTGCTCGTCCGGGGTGCCCGCGACACCGACGACCCCGCGGTCGTCGACCGGGTCCTCCACCTCGCCGAGACCGAGGGCCTCGAGACGTTGGCCCAGGTCTGGGCCGGCGCCCCACCGGACACCCTGGCGGGCAGCCTGTGGCGGCTCTACGTCTTGCGCGCCTGGGTGCACGCGTCGCCGACGGCGGTGGCTCGCGAGTACGACGCCGGCCGCTCGCGCGCGCAGGTGGCCCGGGTCGTCGCCGGCGTGGCCGACCCGCCCGGCCCCGAGGAGCTGAAGGCGATGGTGGACGAGACGCTGCGCGGCATCGCCGGCGGCGACTTCGCGGTCACCCTGCTCCGGGCGGCGGCCTTCGCCCGCGTCGTGGCGACCGGCCGGGCGGGCACGCAGGGGACCAGCCACGACGAGACCGTGAGGATGCTCACGCTCTCCGAGCAGCTCGAGTCGGCGGGACATCTCGAAATGCGTCACGCGCTGGATTGACGACCTACACTCGGTCACGGAGTGCGTCGGGCTGTGGCAGCCCCGGGTCCCAAATTAAGCCGCTACGAGCGGCCATGCGCCGTGAGGCGCTCCCGGTCCGGCGCACTCCATGAATCTTCTCCGCGAGGGGCGCCCCTATCCTCGGGCCATGGCTTCGTTGCGTGACCGGCTCGTCCGTCTCCTCACCCCGGGATCGCGTTCCGCGCGGCCGGTCGGGACGGTGCCCGCCCCGACCCAGAGGCCGCCCGCCGGGTCGGCCGGGACGGCGTACGCGCCCGAGGTCGACGGCGAGCCCGACCCCGGCGAGGTCGTCTGGGCCTGGGTGCCCTACGAGGACGACCCGAGCCAGGGCAAGGACCGGCCGGTGCTGGTGCTCGAGGAGCGCGACGGCGGCTGGACGGGGCTGATGCTGAGCAGCCAGGACCACGACCGGGACGCCGCCGACGAGGCGCGGTGGGGTCGGTACTGGATGGACGTCGGCACCGGCGGCTGGGACTCGCAGGGCCGCCCGAGCGAGGTCCGGCTGGACCGCCGCATCCGGCTGGAGCGCGACGCCGTACGCCGTGAGGGTGCCGCCCTCGACCCGCAGCTGTTCGCCGCGGTGGTCGCCGCGGCGGCCGAGCACCGCTAGTCGTCGATGGGCCCTGTTCCCAGCCGCCCACTAGGGTTGCGACCGCTGTGGCGTTGAGCCCACGACGCGGCGTTCGACGGCTCCAGGGCTCGGAATGACGAGGAGGACTGCAGGGATGCTTCGGCGGTGGGCGGCGGCAGCGACCGCGATGACCCTGTGCGTGGGCCTGGCCGCGTGCAGCGGCGACGGGGACACGCCCGAGCCCCCGCAGGGCAGCGCGACCACCGACACCCCCACGGCCTCGCCGACCGAGGTCACCCGGCTCACGTTCGGTGCCTACGGCAGCGTCGACGAGCTCGAGGCCTTCCAGCGCGTGGTCGACGCCTTCAACGTCGGCTCCACGACGCGTGAGGTCGAGCTGGTCACCTGGCCCGACCACGAGGCAGCCCTGGAGTCCGTGCTGGCTGGTGACGCCCCCGACGTGTTCATGGCGTCGCGACGCGACCTGGGGCAGCTCACCGCGGCCGAGGCCACCCAGCCGGTGAGCCTGCTCCTCGACGAGCGCGGCGTCGACTTCGGCGACCGCTACTCCCGCGACGCCGTCGACGCGTTCGGGGTCGAGGACGACCTCCAGTGCATGGCGTACTCCGTCTCGCCGATGGTCATCTACTACAACGACGAGCTCATCGACTTCGAGCGCATGGAGCGCCGCGGCCTCGACGTGCCGAGCGTGGAGACGGGCACCGAGGACGTCCGCACCCGCTGGAACCTCGAGGAGTTCGCCGCCGCCGCCCAGTTCGCCACCCGCGGCGGCCGGGCCGACGGCGTGTGGATCGAGCCCACCCTCCAGGGTCTCGCCCCCTTCATCTACTCCGGCGGCGGCAAGATCTTCGACGACACGGGCGAGCCGACGTCGCTGGCCCTGTCCGACGACGCCACCGTCGACGCGCTCGACCGGACCCTGGCCGTGCTGCGCGACTCCGCCCTGACCCCCAGCCCCAGCGACCTCGAGGAGAGCTCGGCCCTGCAGCGCTTCCGCCAGGGCAAGCTGGGCATGATCGCCGGCTTCCGCGACCTCGTGCCCGACCTGCGCCAGCGCTCCGAGCTGTCCTTCGACACCATCGCGATGCCCGTCCTCGAGGAGGCCGCGACCGTCGGGGACATCGACGGGCTGTGCATCTCCGCCGACACCGAGCACGTCAACGAGGCCGCCGACTTCCTCGCGTACGCCGTCTCCGACTCGGCCATCGAGACAGTCACCCGCACCGGTTACATCGTCCCGGCCAACACCGAGGTCGCGGGCTCCGAGGTCTTCATCGGCCCGGGCCGGCAGCCGGCGACGTCCAAGGTCTTCAACACCGCGATACGCGGCATGGTCGTCCCGCCCCTGCTGGACAACGGCGAGGAGCTCGTCGAGGCCGTCGGGCCGATGATCGACGACCTGGTCACCGACCCCGGCGTGCTCGACCTCGAGCTGGCCACCGAGGAGATCGACGAGGCGTCGCGTGGCGTGCTCAGCCCCGAGGAGGAGCCGAGCGAGTCGCCCTCCGAGTGAGGACGGCCCGGGCCCGCTCGGCCTGCTCGCTCGACCGTCAAGATCCCCGCCTCAGCGGGGACTCCGACCGCCGACTCAGCAGCAGCTGCGCAGGTGCGCAGCTCTGGTGTGGCGGTCCGAGCACTTGCTTGCGCAGGTGCGCAGCTCTGGATGGGTGTCCGGGCTCGTTCCCTGCGCAGGTGCGCAGCTCTGGAGTGGCGTCCGCGCCCCTTGCTTGCGCAGGTGCGCAGGGAAGCGTCCTGCGTGTGCCACCTGAGCTGCGCAGGTGCGCAGGTGTCGAGCGCGGCCCTCAGTCGGGCTGGTCGGTGTCGGCCTCGGGCTCGCCCTCGAGCACCGCGTCCGGTCCGGGTTCGGCTCCGTCGTCGAGCAGCTCGTCCTCCGTGGCGGCCGGCGGCTCGACGTCCCCGATGAGCACGGCGCCGGTGAGCGCACCGGTCACCAGCTCGACCTGCCACGGTCGGGCGCCGAGGTCGCGCAGCTGCTGGCGCAGGGCGTCGGCGAGGTCGGCGGGCTCGCGGGTGTCGGGCGGCGACCACATGGTGCGGCGTACGAAGTCGGGGGTGAGGAGGTTCTCGACCGGCAGGCCGAGCTCCTCGGAGAGGGTCAGCATGGCCGCGCGAGCCGCCTTGAAGCGGCGGTCGGCGACCGGGTCGCGGTCGGCCCACAGCCGCGGGTGCGGGGGACCCTCCTGGCGCGGTGCCCGGGTCGGGAGGTCGTCCTCGGGCATCTCGAGCACGGCCTGGAGGGTCCGGACCCACGTGTTGGCGTAGCGCTCGGCTCCGCGGCCGTGGAAGCCCTGGGTGCCGAGCAGGGAGGAGCGATCGGTCGGCAGGGCGGCGGCCGCGGCCACGATCGCACCGTCGGGGATGACCCGGCCGGGCGTGACGTCGCGGCGCGACGCGATCTCGTCACGCGCCTCCCACAGGGCGCGGGCCGCACCGACCGAGCGACGGCCGCGCAGCTTGTGCACCCCCGAGACCCGGCGCCACGCCTCCTGGCGCACGGCCGGCTCGAAGCCGAGCAGGTGGTCGAACTCCTGGCGGGCCCAGACGTGCTTGCCGGTCTCCTCGAGCTCGGCGGCCATCAGCTCGCGCAGCTCGAGGAGGACCTCGACGTCGAGGGCGGCGTACTCCAGCCACGACTCCGGGAGGGGACGCGTCGACCAGTCGGCCGCGGAGTGCTCCTTGCGCATCCGCTGGCCCAGCAGGGTCTCGACGAGGGTGGCGAGCCCGACGCGCGGATAGCCGAGCAGGCGGCCGGCCAGCTCGGTGTCGAAGAGCGACGCCGGCTGCAGGCCGACCTCGCGGAGGCAGGCCAGGTCCTGGGTGGCGGCGTGCAGGATCCACTCGGTGCCGGACAGCGCCTCCTGGAGAGGAGCCAGCGACTCGAAGGCGATCGGGTCCACGAGCCAGGTGCCGGCGCCCTCGCGGCGCAGCTGGATGAGGTAGGCGCGGGCGGAGTAGCGGTAGCCGGAGGCGCGCTCGGCGTCGATGGCGACCGGACCGGTCGCCGCGGCGAGGGCCTCGCAGGCCTCGGCGAGGCCGGCCTCGGTGTCGGTGATGCCGGGGAGGCCGTCGCGGAGCAGCAGCAGCGGGACCTCGGGGGCCTCGGCCTCACCGTCGTGCCCCTCGACCTGCCCGTCGACCTGGGTCGTGTCGGGTGCGGAGGTGGTCTTGCGTCGGGACATCGTCAGGAGCCGCGCTGCCCACGTCGGCTCGGGATGGCGGTCACGCCCTCGGGCACGGGGGGAAGGCCGACCGCGGTGCAGAGCAGCTCGGCCCACGCCTCGACGTGCGCCTTCATGTCCGGGACGCCCTGCTCGTCGGTGACCGGCGTCCAGGACGCGCGGACCTCCAGCTGGGCGGTGCCGTCCTCGTCGGCCATCCCGCCGAAGCTCTCGGTGGCCACGCTCGTCACGGTGCCGGAGGCGGCGAGGTAGGTCGCGCTGTGGGCCTCGAGGGCCTCGGTCAGCCAGGTCCAGCCGACGGCCGCCAGCATCGGGTCGCTGACGAGCTCGGGGTCGATCTCCGCGCGGGCGTAGGCCACGCAGCGGAAGGTGCCCTCCCACGCGTCGTTGCCGGCGGGGTCGTGGAGCAGGATGATCCGGCCGGTGCCGAGGTCGACCTCGTCGACCGTGACGTCGGCCGACAGCGCGGTCGACCACGGGGCGATGCGCTGCGGGGCCGGCATCTCCTCGCAGAACACCTCGGGACGGACCGCAGCCGCACGCATCTTCTCTGCCGCCGCGCGGAACTCCGCGGGACCGACGGCACCCGTGGGCGGGTGCGACTCCTGACGGGCCACCATGGGAGCCACAGTAGGTCAGGACCGGCCCACGGCGATGTGTCGCCACGCCGCCTGACCTGCGAGGATTCGCCCCGTGACCAGCCTCGCCGACAGCCCGTTCCTCCGTGCCGCCCGCGGGGAGGAGCCCAGCCACACGCCGGTCTGGTACATGCGCCAGGCCGGCCGCTCGCTGCCGGAGTACCTCGCCCTGCGCGAGGGCACCGCGATGCTCGACGCCTGCATGGACCCCGACATGGTCGTCGAGATCACCCTCCAGCCCGTCCGGCGGTACGGCGTGGACGCGGCCATCTTCTTCTCCGACATCGTGCTGCCGCTCAAGGCCGTCGGTGTCGACCTCGACATCAAGCCCGGCGTCGGGCCGGTCGTGGCCCAGCCGGTGCGCACCCTGGCCGACGTGGAGGCGATCGACGACCTCACGACCGACCACGTCCCCTTCATCACCCAGGCGGTCCGCGGCCTCGTGGGCGAGCTCGGTGGCACCCCGCTGATCGGCTTCGCGGGCGCGCCCTTCACCGTCGCGTCGTACCTCGTCGAGGGTGGTCCCTCCAAGGAGCACGCGAAGACCAAGGCGATGATGTTCGGCGCCCCCGAGGTCTGGGACGCGCTGATGACCAAGATCGCGGGCATCGCCGCGACGTACCTCCGCATCCAGGTCGACGCGGGCGCGAGCGCCGTGCAGCTCTTCGACTCGTGGGCGGGTGCGCTCACGCCGGCGGACTACCGCGAGCACGTCATGCCCCACTCGGCGCGCGTGCTGGCGGCGGCGGGCGAGCTCGGCGTGCCCCGCATCCACTTCGGCGTGGGCACCACCAACCTGCTCGGCCCGATGGGCCAGGCGGGCGCCGACGTGGTGGGCGTCGACTGGCGCACGCCCCTGGAGAACGCCATCCCGCTCGTGGGCGACAAGGTGGTCCAGGGCAACCTCGACCCGACGCTGGTCTTCGCGCCCACCGACGTGATGACCGCCCGCGCTGCCGAGATCATCGAGGCCGGCCGGGCCGCCAAGGGCCACATCTTCAACCTGGGCCACGGGGTCATCCCCAGCACCGACCCCGACCAGCTCAAGCGGCTGACGGAGTTCGTGCAGTCCTACCCCCGCTGACCGGGGGAGGGCTCAGGCCTTCTTGGCGGTGGTCCGGCGCACCGTCCGGGTCACGGTCGGCTTGGTGGTCGCCGACCCGGTGACCGACGCGGTCTCCTCCGGCTCCGGGGCTGCCGGGGGCTGGGTCTTCTTGACCGCCGCCTTGCGGGCGGTCGACTTCCTGGTGGTCGTCTTCTTCGTTGCCGTCGCGGTCTCGGCCTTCGCGTCCGGCGCCTTGGTCGGGGCCGCCTTCGCCTCTGCTGCCTTCGCGGGAGCCGCCTTCCTGGCAGTCTCCTTCTGCGGCGCCGTCGTCGGGGGAGCCGTCTTGTCGGTCTTGTCCGCCGCTGCCTTGGTGGTGGCGGCCTTGGCCGGTGCCCCCTTGAGCCGCACCAGGATCTGGCGACCCTCGGTGAGCGACTCGAGATAGGGCTGGGCGGCCACGAGCGACGAGAGCTTGGCGTGCCCGAAGTTGCGGGGGTCGAAGCTCGCCTGGGTGCGGCTGAGGTGGTTGCCGATGGCCGAGACGCTGCTCCAGCCCTCGTCGTCGGCGGTCGCGTTGACCGCCCGCGTCAGGGCGCCCTCGAGGTTGAGGCGGGGAGCGGCGTCGGCGTCGTCGAGCACGTCGGGTGCGTCCGGGTCCTCCGCCT
Organism: Nocardioides sp. Soil777; assembly: GCF_001428425.1. Classification (NCBI taxonomy): domain Bacteria; kingdom Bacillati; phylum Actinomycetota; class Actinomycetes; order Propionibacteriales; family Nocardioidaceae; genus Nocardioides; species Nocardioides sp. Soil777. The sequence goes on along the minus strand of NZ_LMSN01000007.1, from coordinate 47,053 downwards.
CGTCGGCGGGCGCGGAGCGGCCGGAGGGCTCGGAGGCCTGCTCGCCGAGCACCTCGAGGGCGATGAAGCGGTCGCAGGCGTTCTGCAGGGACTGGGGGGTGCGCTGGCGGCCGAGGCCGTAGACGACCTTGCCGGACTCGCGAAGACGCAGTGCCAGGCCGGTGAAGTCGGAGTCGCTGCTCACGAGCGCGAAGGCCTCGACGTTGCCGGCGTAGAGCAGGTCCATCGCGTCGATGATGAGCGCGGAGTCGGTGGAGTTCTTGCCGGTCGTGAAGGCGGTCTGGTGGATCGCGCGGATGGCGCGGGCGTTGAGCTCGCGCGTCCAGCCGCTGAGGCGCTGCGACGAGAAGTCGCCGTACGCGCGCTTGATCGTCGGGGTGCCGTACTTGGCGAGCTCCTCCAGCAACGCCTCGGCGTACTTGGGCGAGGTGTTGTCGGCGTCGATGAGCACGGCGATCCGGACGTTGGTGCTGAGGTCGTTGTCCACCCACGCACCCTACTGACGACCCGCCGGGACCGAGGTCGCCAGCCCTCCCGTACGCCGCGAGGCGCGGGCCGGGTGGTCGCCTCCCGGCCCGCGCCCGTGGTGCCCGCGGGAGACGTCGACGGGTCGCGAGCCGACGTCCCCCGCGGAGGTCCGCCGGCGGTTCACACGCCGACGGCCCGGTTGGGGGGTGGTTGAACCATAGTATATTAATCTGATTGATAGACAATGAGTTCCATTCACGTCCTTCCGCTCGCCGACAGATCGGACCACCCTGCTCATGAAGTTCCACTGGTTCCTGCCCACCAACGGCGGCGACGGCCGCCACGTCGTCAGCGGCGGTCACGGGGTCGCCCACGGCGCGGCCGGCCGGCCCGCGAGCGTGCCCTACCTGGGCCAGGTCGCCCGGAGTGCGGAGCAGCTCGGCTTCGAGGCCGCGCTCACCCCGACCGGCGCCTGGTGCGAGGACGCCTGGCTCTCGACCGCGATGCTGGCCCCGCTGTCGGAGCGGCTCAAGTTCCTCGTCGCCTTCCGGCCCGGCATGACCTCGCCGACCCTGGCGGCGCAGATGGCGGCAACGTTCCAGAACCTCTCCGGGGGACGCCTGCTCCTCAACGTCGTCACCGGCGGTGAGTCCCACGAGCAGCGCGCCTACGGCGACTTCCTGGACAAGGACGAGCGCTACCAGCGGTGCGACGAGTTCCTCGAGATCGTGCGCCGGCTCTGGACGGGGGAGCAGGTGACCTTCGCGGGCCGACACCTCCGCGTGGAGGGTGCGCAGCTCCAGCACCTGCCCGACCCGGTCCCGGACATCTACTTCGGCGGCTCCTCGGCGGCGGCCGGTCGCGTCGCGGCCAGGCACGCCGACGTCTACCTCACCTGGGGCGAGCCGCCGGCGGCCGTGGCGGACAAGATCGCCTGGATCCGCGGGCTCGCCGAGCGGCAGGGCCGCGAGATCCGCTTCGGGATCCGCATGCACACGATCACCCGCGACACCTCCGAGGAGGCGTGGGCCGAGGCAGACCGCCTGCTCGCGGGCATCGACGAGGAGGCCATCCGCAAGGTCCAGGAGGGCCTGAAGCGCTCCGAGTCGGTCGGTCAGCAGAACATGCTGGCCCTCAACAACGGCTCCAAGGAGGGCCTCGAGATCCACCCCAACGTCTGGGCCGGGGTCGGGCTCGTGCGTGGTGGCGCGGGCACCGCGCTCGTCGGCAGCCACGAGGAGGTCGCCGACAGGATCGAGGAGTACGCCGCGCTGGGCATCGAGGAGTTCGTCCTCTCGGCCTACCCGCACCTCGAGGGGGCCTACCACTTCGGCGAAGGGGTCCTGCCGGTGCTGGAGCGTCGCGGGGTGTGGACCAACCCGGCGCCCGTCGCGGGCACCGCCTCGGTGCCCTTCGGCGGTCAGCGGGCCGCCTCGTGAGCGCGCTCACGCACTGCGCCGTGAACACCCGGATCGCGGTCGTCGTCGGCAACCCCAAGCCCCTCTCGCGCACCCACGCGGCCGCCGTCCTCCTCGCCGACCGGCTGGGCGGTGCGGACCTCGTCGTCGACCTGGCCGACGTGGCGGGGGAGCTCTTCGACCCGTCGTCGTCCCGGGTGGCCGGACTGGTCGAGGAAGTGGCGGCGAGCGACCTGCTCGTCGTCGCCAGCCCGACGTACAAGGCGACCTACACCGGCCTGCTCAAGGCCTTCCTCGACCGCTTCCCGCACGAGGGGCTGGCGGGGGTGACGGCCGTGCCGCTCATGCTCGGCGCCTCTCCGGTCCATGCGCTGGCCCCCGAGCACGGGCTGCGCCCGCTGCTAGTCGAGCTGGGGGCGTCGGTGCCCACCCGGGGGCTCTTCGTCCTCGACGCGCAGCACGACGACCCCGCGGTGTACGACACCTGGCTGGCTACCGCCGGCGCGCTGCTCGGCCGCCAGACCGCAACCGACCTCCAGGTGGTGTCCGCATGACCGCCCACAACCTCACTCCGCTCGACCAGCGCACCCTGCGCGACGCCTTCGGGGCGTTCCCGTCCGGGGTCGTCGCGGTGGCCGCGTCGGTCAAGGGCCAGCTCACCGGCATCGCCGCGTCGTCCTTCACCTCGGTCAGCATCGACCCCCCGCTGGTGTCGTTCTCCATCGCCACGACCAGCTCGACGTGGCCGCTCCTACGCGAGGCGGGGCACCTCGGCATCAGCGTGCTCGCCGACCACCACGACGACATCTGCCGCCAGCTCGCCGGCCCCCGGGAGCAGCGCTTCGACGGGCTGCCGTTCGCGGTGACCGAGGGCGGCGCCGTGCTCCTCGACGAGGCCGTCGCGACCTACGACTGCACGGTGCGCGAGGAGATCGAGGCCGGCGACCACGTCATCGTGCTGCTCGCCCTGCACGCGGTCGGCGCCGGGGACGGCGAGCACCCGCTGGTGTTCCACCGGTCCGGCTTCGCCAAGCTGCACCGCGACGACCTCGACCCCGCGCAGCTCGACGGCCGCATCAACGGTGCCGCCGTGCAACGGGCCGCGCGCGAGGCCGACGACGACGCTGGCGCTGACGGTGCGGCGGGCAAGGACGTCGACGCCGCCTGATCCAGACTTCCGGGGGATGTCATGGGAGCCGGTCGCCACCGCGGCCGGCTCTCGTGACGTCCGGGTCACGCGGCCGCCGGAGGCGTCACCGGCGGACGGCGGCGGCGTACCGAGCGGCGTACGACCAGCCACACCGGGACCCCCAGCAGGGCCAGCACCGCGACGAAGGGCAGCAGGGCGCCCGCGATGGTGGCCAGCCCGACGGCGACCGCCCCGAGGGCCTTCATGCCCCCGCCGAAGCCGGCCAGGAAGCCCGACGCGTCCTCCTCCTCCTCCCGCGGCTCCTCGTCGGGGGTGCGGCTGATGTCGACGACGATCGTGGAGTCGCGGGTCTGGTCGGCCAGCCACGCCTGCTGGCCCTTGAGCGAGTCGAGCTCGGCCTGCCGGGTGGTGAGCTGGGACTCGATCCAGATGATGTCCTTCAGCCCCTGCGCCCGGGCCAGGAGCTGCTCGACGCGCTGGAGGCTCGCCTCCTGGGCGCGGACGCGCACGTCGGTGTCGATGACCTGGGTGCTGACGTCCTCCGAGGTCCGGTCCGAGCCGCGCAGGTCGGCCACGCCCTCGAGGGCGGTCATCGCGTCGCCGAAGCTGCCCGCCGGCACCCGCACCACCAGTCGCGCGTAGACGGACTCGCCGTCCTCGTCGGTGTCGGTCTGCTCCTCGGTGACGTCTCCACCGCTGGCGTCCACGACCCGCTGCACGTCACGCCGGGCCTCGCGCACGTCGTCGCTGGTGAGCGACACGGTGCCGTGGGAGATGACGTGGCGCTCGACGACGACGGGCGCCCGTGCGGCGCCCGTGGACGAGGTGGTGGCGCCGGAGCTCCGGTCCTGGGCGGCCGCGCCGTCCGAACCGCTGCCGGCCGTGCCTGCGGACCCGCCGTCCTCGCCCGGGGCCCGCGACGCGGACGACGACTCGTCGGACGAGCCGGCCGAGCCCTCCGACGCGTCCTGGCCGCCGCCGGAGGAGGAGCAGGCGGCCAGCACGGCCGTCATCGAGATCGCGGCCGCCAGGCCCAGCAGCCGGCGGGTGCGCCGTCCGGGGTGGCGGGTGGGCTGCGCGTGAGTGGTCATGGCGGTCCGACGCCGACGCCGGCGGAGACGGTTCCCCCGCGTCGTACGCCGTGACCGGATCGTTGCCCGATCCTCGCCGCGTGGGAGGGTGACCCGGTGCGAGACGTCGTGGTGGTGGGGGCCGGGGTCGGCGGCCTGACCGCCGCCCGTGACCTGGTCCGGGCCGGCCGGGACGTGCTCGTGCTGGAGGGTTCGCCCGACGTCGGCGGCAAGCTCCGGCGGGCGTCGGTGGCCGGGGTCGTCGTCGACGTCGGCGCCGAGGCGATGCTGGCCCGCCGCCCCGAGGGGGTCGCGCTCGCCGCAGAGCTCGGGATCGACGTCGTGCACCCGACGTCGGCCGCGTCGCAGGTGTGGTCGCGCGGCGCCCTGCGCCGCCTGCCGCGCAGCCTGATGGGAGTGCCGTTCGACCTCGACGACCTCGCCTCGAGCGGCGTCCTCTCCCCGGAGGGCCTGGCCCGGGCCAGCGTCGAGCGCATCGGCGCCGCCCCGACCCACGACGTCTCCGTCGGCGACCTGGTCGCCGAGCGGCTGGGTGACGAGGTGGTCGAGCGGCTGGTCGAGCCCCTGCTCGGTGGCGTGTACGCCGGCAGTGCGCGGCGCATCTCCACGGCCGCCGCGGTGCCCCAGCTGCTGGCCATGGCCCGGCGCGGGTCCCTGCTCGACCAGGCCTCGACCATCGTCCCCTCGGACGCCCCGGTCTTCGCCGGCATCGCCGGCGGGATGGCCCAGCTCACCGAGGTGCTCGCCGGCGGGCTCGAGGTGCGCACGTCGGCGACCGTGCGCTCGGTGGTCCGGGCTGCCGACGGCTGGCGGCTCACCGTCGGCTCGGCCGCCGCGCCGGAGACGATCCTGGCCCGCTCGGTCGTGCTGGCCACCCCCGCCGCCCCGACCGCCCGGCTCCTTGACGGCGTCGCTCCCGGTGCCGCCCGGGACCTCGCGACGGTCGAGGCGGCCAGCGTGGCGGTGGTGACGCTGGCCTTCGAGGCGGCCGAGCTCGCGGCGCTGGCCGACCGCTCTGGCTTCCTGGTGCCCCCGGTGGAGGGCCGCGGGATCAAGGCGAGCACCTTCTCCTTCGCCAAGTGGGACTGGGTCCGCGAGGCCGGCGACGGGCTGGCCCTGCTGCGCACGTCGCTGGGCCGGCACGGCGAGGAGGCCACCCTCCGGGCGCCGGACGAGGCGCTGGTGCAGACGTCGCTGGCCGAGCTCGCGGCGCTCGCCGGGATCACCGGCCGGCCGGTGGGGACGCACGTGCAGCGGTGGGGCGGGGGACTGCCCCAGTACGCCGTCGGGCACGTCGACCTCGTGGCCCGGGTTCGCGCCGCGCTGCCACCCGGGATCGTGGTCTGCGGGGCGGCGTACGACGGGGTCGGGATCCCCGCCGTCATCGGGTCCGCCCACCGGGCGGCCGTTGAGCTCGCCCGGGCAGAATGAACCCATGGCCAACAGCAACGCAGCCCGGACCCGTGAGCTCAACGACACCATCCGCTACACGATGTGGTCGGTCTTCAAGCTCCGCGACGTGATCGGGGACGCCGACCGGGAGGCCGAGGCGGCCGACCTCGAGGCCTTCATCGAGGTGCTGGCCGAGGACGACGTGGTGGTCCGCGGCCTCTACGACGTCTCCGGCCTGCGCGCCGACGCCGACGTCATGGTCTGGTGGCACGCCGCCGACTCCGAGCAGCTCCAGGTCGCCTACAACGCGTTCCGTCGTACGGCGTTCGGCCGCCGCCTCGAGCCCGTGTGGTCGCAGATGGCCCTCCACCGCCCGGCGGAGTTCAACAAGTCCCACATCCCGGCCTTCCTCGCCGACGAGGAGGCCCGCAAGCACATCTGCGTCTACCCCTTCGTCCGCTCCTACGAGTGGTACCTCCTCGACGACGCCGAGCGGCGCCGGATGCTCGCCGAGCACGGCCAGATGGCGCGTGACTACGTCGACGTGCGGGCCAACACCGTGGCCTCGTTCGCGCTCGGCGACTACGAGTGGCTGCTGGCCTTCGAGGCCGACGAGCTGCACCGGATCGTCGACCTGATGCGCCACCTGCGGGCCTCCGACGCGCGCCGCCACGTGCGCGAGGAGGTGCCGTTCTACACCGGCTCGCGGCTCTCGCCGGCCGAGATGCTCACCCGCCTGCCCTGACCGGGAACCCACCGTGACCGCGCCTCGTCGTACCGCCATGAAGACCCCCGCCATCAAGACCCTCGGCGCTGCCGTGACCGCCACCGCCGTCCTGCTCGTCCTCGGCGCCTGCTCCACCGAGGAGCAGATGCGCGCGGTCGACCCGTCCGGGCAGTCCGACACTGGCACGGCCGCGTCCTCGGGCGGCGCGATGCCGACCGCACTGCCAGCCGCCGAGGGCGAGGTGTCGACCGGCGGGCTGGTCACCGTGCTCGACGACGGCGAGGGACCCGAGCTGTGCCACGCGGTGGCCGAGTCCTTCCCCCCGCAGTGCTCGGGCGTGCCGATGGCCGGCTGGACGTGGGCCGACCACCCCGAGCACGAGGACGAGTCCGGGGTGAAGTGGGGGGACTTCGCCCTCACCGGCACCTTCGACGGCACGACCTTCACGGTCACCGACGCCATCCCGGCCGCGTTGTACGACGCGCTCAACGAGGAGCCCGAGCCGCTGCCCGGTACGCCGTGCGAGACCCCCGCCGGCGGCTGGGCCGTCGTGGACGCGGCGAAGGCCACCCCCGAGGCGATGGACGCGACCTTCACGGAGGCCGCCCGGCTGCCCGGCTTCGCCGGCACCTGGATGGACCAGTCGCAGGACCCCAGCGCCACCAACGACCCCACGAAGGTGATCATCAACGTCGCCGTCACCGAGGACATCGAGGGTGCCGAGGCGACCCTGCGCGAGACCTGGGGTGGGGCGCTGTGCGTGAGCGCGGCCCGCTACACCGAGGCCGAGCTCAACGAGATCTCGATGGAGCTCCAGGCGCTCCCCGGCGTGCTCACCACCTCGGGCGCGGCCGACGTCGTCCGGGCCGAGGTGCTCCACGACGACGGGTCGCTCCAGGCATGGGCCGACGAGGAGTACGGCGAGGGGCGCGTGGAGATCACCTCCGCGCTCCAGCCGGTCGAGGGCTGAGCCTCACCCCGGCCACGAGGTCGCAGCCGAGTCCCGGCCCGGGTCCGTGTCGGGGCTCGGGGGAAGGTCGACCCGGACGTCGACCCGGTTGTCCTCGCTCGAGGTCGACGTCATCGTCCCCATCCGGGCCAGCATGGCCAGCGACGCCCGGTTGTCGGCCGCCACCGTCGTGACGACACGGGTGACACCTCGCGGCCGCTCCCGCGCCAGCTCGGCGAGCAGTGCCGTGGCGACGCCGCGGCCCTGCCACTCGTCGACCACCGTCACCGCCACGTCGGCCTCGGTCGGCGAGCGCTCGTAGCGGATCATCCGGGCCAGGCCGACCGGCACCCCGACGTGGTCCTCGCCGATCACGACCAGGACGAGCGCGACGTGGTCGATCCCGTCCACCTCGTCGACCAGGTGTTCCAGCATGGCGTCGGTCAGGTGCGGGACGGCCGCGAGGAAGCGGCGTCGCCGGCTCAGGGGGGAGAGGTGCTCGTAGGACTCGCGGAGCAGCTCGCGATCACCCGGTAGCAGGGCCCAGATCTGCGCGGGAGTGCCGTCGTCGAGCCGGACCTCGGTGATCAGGACGCGCTCCGCGGTCGGCTGCCGAGCGGTGCCGTGCAGGCGCCGTCGAGCGGCTCCTCCGCCCCGGCGGTCCTGTCGTCACTGTGCATGCCTCCAGCGTGCCGCCCCGGTCCGCGCGCGCTCAGGGCCGAAGGTCCCGACCCCGGCCGGCCCCCGGCCGCCCGGACCCGCTCCGCGGGGTACAGGTCCCGTCGCCGCGGGTCCAAGAGCACTACTGGCCGGCCCTCCGCCCACCGGATGATGGCGGTGGAACCCCAGCCTGGAGCGGACGCATGGCACGCCAACACAGTCGGAGCGGGGCCGTCGAGCTCGACGGTCTCCCGGCGCTGGTGGCCGCCCGACACCCGCTGGCCATGGTGTACGGCGGGGGCGGCGTCTTCGGCATCGCGTACACGGCGGGGGTCGCGGCCGGCCTGGCCGCGGCGGGCGTGCCCGTGGCCGAGGCGCCCTCGCTGGGCACCTCCGCCGGGTCCTGGACCGCGGCGGCGCTGGCCCTGGGCCTGACCTACGACGACTTCGCTGCCGTCAGCTCGCCGCGGGTCCCCACCCGGCGGGCCGGCGTCTTGTCGGACCTGGCACGGGAGCTGTTCGGGGAGCAGCGTCACCCCCTGGTCGCCGTGTCGGCCGTCTGTGTCCGGACCCGACGTCGACACATCCTGGACGGCGGCCGCTACCCGCTGGCCGACCTGGTCGCGGCCTCGTCCGCCGTGCCCGGGCTGCTCCCGCCCCATCGCATCGACGGTCGGTTGTACGTCGACGGGGGGATGTGGTCGGCGACCTCGGTCGACGCGGCCGCGGAGGCCGACCACGTCATCGTGGTGGCGCCCCTGGCCGGGCCGGTGCTGGGCCCGGTGGGGCAGACCGCGGGGCTCCTGCTGGGGCGCGAGCTGCGACGGTGGCGTGAGCGGCACCCCGAGAGCACGATCACGCTGGTCACTCCGGACCGTGCCATGGCGCGGATCGCGGGGCACCGCCCGCTCGCGCTGTTCGACGACGAGCGGGCCCACGACGTCTACCCGCTGGCTCTCGAGCAGGGCCTGCGTGTCGGGCAGGCGCTGGCGAGCGGGCAGGACGACGCCGACCCGGCGGCCTAGCAGCGGTCCCGCGAGGGCTCAGTCGGTCGAGGCGGGCTTGAGGTCGATGCTGATCGAGTTGATGCAGTAGCGATCACCCGTCGGCGTGCCGTAGCCGTCGGGGAACACGTGCCCGAGGTGCGAGCCGCAGGTCGCGCAGCGCACCTCGACGCGCTTCATCCCGTGCGAGACGTCCTCGATGTACTCGATGGTGTCCGTGATCGGCTGGTAGAAGCTGGGCCAGCCACAACCGGAGTGGAACTTGGTCGTGCTGGTGAACAGCTCGGAGCCGCACGCCTTGCAGGAGTAGGTGCCCTCCGTCTCGGTGTCGGTGTACTCGCCGACGAAGGCGCGCTCGGTCCCGGCCTGGCGGAGCACGGCGTACTCCTCGGGGGACAGCTGGGCGCGCCACTCCTCGTCGGTCTTCTCCACGTCGTAGGCCATGGCGCCCACGCTACTGCTCACCTGGTCGGGTGGCGGACCTTGACGAATCGAGTGAACGAGTGTTCACTCAACGACCATGGCCGTGATCGACCGACTGTCCTGGGCCCGCACCGCGGGCGCCCGGCTGACGACCCCGCTGCACCCCGACGACTATCTCTCGCTGGTCAACCCGCTGTGGACCGCACGCGAGCTGCGGGGCCGCATCGAGCGCGTCGTCCCCGAGACCGAGGACGCCGCCACCGTCGTCATCCGTCCCGGCTGGGGGTGGCGCTACGACCACAAGCCCGGCCAGTACGTCGGGATCGGCGTCCAGGTCGGCGGGAAGTTCCACTGGCGCTCCTACTCCGTGAGCTCGCCCCCGAAGCGCGACGGTCGCACCATCGCAATCACCGTGCGGGCGATGCCCGAGGGGTTCCTCTCCCAGCACCTGGTCGGCGGCCTCGAGCCGGGCACGATCGTGCGGCTCGCGCTGCCGGCGGGGGAGTTCGTGCTGCCCGACCCGCCCCCGGCCCGGATGCTCATGCTCGTCGGCGGCTCCGGGATCACCCCGGTGATGTCCATGCTGCGCACCCTCGACCGCCGCGGCACGATGCCCGACGTGGTCGTGCACTACTCCTCGACCACCGCGGAGCGGATGATCTTCCGCGACGAGATCCGTGAGCTCGCCGACCGGCACGAGGGCCTCACCCTGCACCGGCTGCACACCGACGACGACGGCATGCTCGACCTGGCCGACCTCGACACGATCGTCCCGGACTGGCGCGAGCGCGAGACGTGGGCCTGCGGCCCGGCGCCGATGCTCGACGCCGTCGAGGGGCACTGGGAGCGCGCCGGCCTGGAGGCGTGCCTGCACCTCGAGCGCTTCACCGTCCAGCGCGACGGGGACGGCGGGGAGGGCGGGACGCTGCACTTCCAGAACTCGGGCAAGGAGATCGAGGTCGACGGCGCGACCACCGTCCTCGAGGCCGGGGAGCAGGCCGGGGTCGGCATGCCCTACGGCTGCCGGGTCGGCATCTGCCACACCTGCACGCTCACGCTCGTCAGCGGCACCGTGCGCGACCTGCGCACGGGTGATGAGCACGACGACAGCAACGACCGGGTGCAGACCTGCGTGACCGTCCCGGTCGGCGACTGCACCCTCGCGATCTAGGAAGGAAGACCATGGCCATCAGCGACGTCCAGGAGTACACCCACCTCACCGACGAGGAGATCGACCAGCTCGGACGCGAGCTCGACGCGCTGCGCGCCGAGGTCGAGGAGTCCCGCGGCGCCGCCGACGCGGCGTACATCAACCGCATCATCACCATCCAGCGCAGCCTCGCCGTGGCCGGCCGGGTCACGCTCTTCGCGTCGCGCTGGAAGCCGGCGTGGGTCGCGGGTGCGGCCATGCTCGGCGTGGCCAAGATCCTGGAGAACATGGAGATCGGCCACAACGTCATGCACGGCCAGTGGGACTGGATGAACGACCCGGAGATCCACTCCTCGACGTGGGAGTGGGACACCGCGCAGCCGGCCGAGCAGTGGAAGCACAGCCACAACTACATCCACCACCAGTTCACCAACGTGCTCGGGCACGACAACGACGTCGGCTACGGCATCCTGCGGATGGCACGCGAGCAGAAGTGGCACCCCGCCAACCTCGGCCAGCCGGTCTACAACGCGCTGCTGGCGATGCTGTTCCAGTGGGGCGTCGCGCTGCACGACCTCGACCTCGAGGCGATCCGCAAGCGCGAGAAGGACCCGAAGGTGCTGGCCAAGCAGCTGCGCCAGATCAAGCGCAAGATCAGCCGCCAGATCGGCAAGGACTACGTGTTCTTCCCGCTGCTCACCGCCGCGACCGGGCCCGCCAACGTCGTCCCGACGATCACCGCCAACGCGAGCGCCAACCTGGCGCGCAACCTGTGGTCCTACATGATCATCTTCTGCGGGCACTTCCCCGACGGGGCGCTGCACTTCACCGAGGAGGAGCTCGAGGACGAGACGCGCGCGGAGTGGTACCTGCGCCAGATGCTCGGCTCGGCCAACTTCGAGGGCGGCCGGCTGCTGCACGTGATGAGCGGCCAGCTCGGCTACCAGATCGAGCATCACCTCTTCCCGGACCTGCCGTCCAACCGGTACGCCGAGATGTCGGTGCGGGTGCGCGAGCTCGCCGCCAAGTACGACCTCCCCTACACGACCGGGCCGCTGCACCGGCAGTACGGCCAGGCGCTGCGCACCATCCTCAAGCTGTCGCTGCCCAACCGCTTCACCTCCTCCGACCAGCACTCGGTCGAGGAGCACCGGGAGGTCGGGCGGGGCCGTCCCTCCGACGCCGAGCGCCCCAGCCGCAGCTCGCAGACCGGCGGCTGGTCCTCCCGGGGCTCCTCCGTGCGGGGCACGGCGTGATGCGCGAGGACCTGCGCGACGGCTCGACCCGGCTGCGGGAGCCGACCCGCGCGTGGGTGACGCAGTGCGCGCTGTCGCGGATCTGCGGACTGTGCGAGGGCGGGCTCACGCGACCGGTCGCGTTCGTCGGTACGCCGCGCGAGGACGGCCGCAACCAGTTCCACCGGCCGCCGATGCACGTCGCGTGCGCGGAGTCGGTGCGGTCGGGCGACGAGGTGGTCGTGACGACCGCGGGCTTCGAGTTCGTCCGGCCCGACCGCGACGACCCGGACCGGTCACCGCGGTTCGAGCCGAACTCCCGGTTCTGATCCCCGGCTGTGATCCCCGGTCCCGGGCGCCGGCTCCGGTCACTCCCGGCTCCGGTGCTGCGGGCGGGGCTCAGCACCCGGAGGTCACCGCGCTGAGGTCACCGCACTGAGCGTCAGGGTCGCCAGCGTGACCGCCGGGACGGCGACCAGGACCCCGGTGAGGGCGAAGCGACCCCAGTGGATCGCCAGCCCCGCCGCGTGGCAGCGCTGGGCCCAGAGCAGGGTGGCGAGGCTGGCCCACGGGGTGACCAGCGGCCCGACCCCGACACCGACCAGCAGGGCCCCGAGGCGCTCCGGGCTGCCCACGGTGACGGGCTCGAGCGCGAGGTAGGCCGGCAGGTTGTCGAGCACGTTGGCCGCACCGGCGGCCACCCAGGCCAGCCGGAGGAGGGCCAGGGGACCCTCCCCGGTGCCGGTCAGCCGCCCCGCCAGCTCACCCAGCCCGTGCTCGTGGGCCAGCTGGACCAGGAAGAACAGCAGCCCGACGGCCAGGACCAGCAGCCACGGCACCAGCCGGAGGTGGAGCAGGTCGCGTCGCCACACCAGGCAGGCCAGCACGACCGCCCCGCAGGCGAGCCCGGACACCACGGTCACCCGGCCGGTGATCGTCAGGGCCGGGCCGAGTGCAGCGCAGGCGAGGGCGGCGACGACCACGGGCGCCCGGGGCCCCTCGAGCGGCGCCGGCTCGTCGTACTCCCGGCGGGGGAGCGTGAGGGTCCGGCGGTGCAGCACCGCGAGGACGGCGACCGTGACGAGCACGGCGACCAGGCCCGGCAGCGCCATCAGCGCGGCGTACTCCGCGACGCTCAGGTCGAGGTGGCTCAGCGCCAGCAGGTTGGTGAGGTTGGAGACCGGCAGGAAGAGCGAGGCGGTGTTGGCGAGCAGCACCGTGGTCATCGCGAAGAGGACCGGGTTGATCCGCAGCCGCACCGCGACGGCCAGCACCACCGGGGTCAGCAGCACGGCGGTGGTGTCGAGGGAGAGCAGCGCGGTGCTCGCGACGGCGACCGCGACGAGCCCCGCCCAGACGCGGCGTACCGATCCGTGTGCGGCGTGCACGACGGCGTCGGCGACGAGGTCGAAGAGGCCGAGACCGGCGCACAGCTCGGCGAGCACGGTCGCGAACACGAGGAACAGGAGGATCGGTCCGATCCGCGCCACCAGGTCGGCCACGCGGAGCAGGCTACGCACGCATCCCAACCACTACCGTGTCGGCATGGCAGCAGCGAAGGCAGCGATGGTCGTCGCCGGGGGGCGCGAGGTCAGGGTCTCCTCCCCGGACCGGGTGATCTACGAGGCGACGGACACGACGCCCGAGGTCACCAAGGTGATGGTGGCGGAGTACTTCGCATCCGTCGAGGACGGCCTGATGCGGGCGCTGCGCGACCGGCCGACGGCGCTCGAGCGCTGGACGTCCGGCGTCCGCGAGGGCATGAAGCTCGCCACCGGGCCGCAGGACCGCAATGCCGACGCGTTCTACCAGAAGCGTGTCCCCAAGGGGGCTCCCGACTACCTCGAGGCCGTCGAGATCACCTTCCCGTCGGGCCGCACGGCCGAGGAGATCTGCCCGACCGAGATCGCCGTGCCCGTCTGGTGCGCCCACATGGGGACGCTGACGTTCCACCCCTGGCCCGTGCGCCGCGCGGACGTCGACCACCCCGACGAGCTTCGCATCGACCTCGACCCCCAGCCCGGTACGTCGTTCGCGGACGCGGTGCGCGTCGCCGGGGTGGCCCGGGAGCTGCTCGCCGACCTCGGCATGACCGGCTTCGCCAAGACCTCCGGCAACCGGGGGGTGCACATCTACGTCCGGATCGTGCCGGAGTGGGAGTTCGCCGACGTGCGGCACGCGGCGATCGCCTTCGGCCGCGAGCTCGAGAAGCGCGACGACGGCGTCACGACCGCCTGGTGGAAGGAGGAGCGCGGGGAGCGGATCTTCGTCGACTTCAACCAGAACACGCGCGACCGCACCATCGCCTCGGCGTACTCGCTGCGGCCGCTGCCCGGTGCGCCGGTCTCGACGCCGGTGACCTGGGACGAGCTGGCCACCCTGTCCTCGCCGACCGGCCTCAACCTCTTCACCGTCCCCGAGCGGCTCGCCTCCGACGGCGACCCGTGGGCGACGATCGACGACGTCCACCACTCGCTGCAGCCGTTGCTCGACCTGTGGGAGGCGCACCCGGTGGAGCTCAACTACCCGCCCGACCACCCCAAGATGCCCGGCGAGCCGCCGCGGGTGCAGCCGTCCAAGAAGGTGGCCTCGCACTGGGACGAGGACGGCAACCGGGTCGAGGGCACGTGAGCGACGAGCCCTCCCGGTCGGCGCTGGGTGGCGCTCAGCGCTGGGCCGACTACCTCGACTGGATACGCGCCGAGATGGTCAGCGCCGTCCTCGCCCTGGCGTACGACGACCAGCGGACGTCGCGGGTGCCGTCGGGGTGGACGCCGCTCGAGCTCCTCCACCACGTGCTCCACATGGAGCAGCGCTGGTTCGTGTGGGGCTTCCTCGCCGAGCCGGTCGCCGATCCGTGGGGCGACTGGTCCTCGCCGGACGCTCCCGAGGCCCGGTGGGCGGTCCCGTCCGACGTGACCGCGGAGGAGCTCACCGCGCGGCTGGAGGCCGTCGCGGTCCGGACCCGCGGGGTGCTGCGGGACCACGCGCTCGACGCCACGGCCTCGACGGGCGGCCGGTTCGACGACGACCCGCCGACGCTGGAGTGGATCTGCTTCCACGTGCTCGCCGAGTACGCCCGGCACGCGGGGCACCTCGACATCGTGGCCGAGCAGTCCAGGGACTAGCCTCGACCGGGTGAATCCCCGCCTCGTCCTCGTCACCGGTTCCGGCCGCTCCGGCACCTCGAGCGTGGCCGGCACCCTCAAGCGCCTCGGCCTCCACGTGCCCCAGCCGGAGGTGCCCGCCGACGACAAGAACCCGCGCGGCTACTACGAGCCGGTGTGGGTGACCGAGTTCCACAAGCGGGTGCTCAACCCGGTGCCGGTGCGCACCATCGACACCCGCCCCGACGCTGCTGCCGTGGCCGACGCGGCGATCACGCCGGCGGTGGAGGCCGAGCTCCGGGACTGGCTCAGCGGTGAGCTCGACGAGCCCCAGGTGCTCATCAAGGACCCGCGGGCCTTCTGGATCCTCCCCGCCTGGACCCGCGTCGCCGGGGAGCTCGGCGCCGACGTCTGCACGCTGACGATGCTGCGCCACCCCACCGAGGTGGTGCGCTCGCGGGACTCGGCCTACCTCACCGAGCAGACCCCCACCTTCCGTCGCCAGCGCGAGACCGCCAACGTCGCCGCGTGGGTCAACGCCGCCTTCGCCACCGAGGCCGCGACCCGCACCCTGGCGCGGGCGTTCGTCCGGTACGACGACCTGCTCGCCGACTGGCGCACCGCGATGGCGCGGGCGGGCGAGCAGCTCGGGCTGGCCTTCTCGCCCGACGCCTCGGAGTCGCCGCACCCGGTCGACGACTTCATCGACGCCTCGCTCAACCGCTCGGCCATCACATGGGACGACATCGCCGTCCCGCCCGCCCTGCGCGACCTCGCCGAGCGCACCTGGCAGGTGTTGAACATCCTGGTCTACTCGCCGTCCGACGCGGGTGCGATCGACGAGCTGGCCGGGCTGCAGGAGGAGTACGGCGAGCTGTTCGACTTCTCCGAGGCGATCGCCATGGACGCGACGACCGCCCGGGTCGCCGCCGGCCGCCGCGACGTACGCCGCAAGAAGGACGCGCAGCTCGACGAGCTCCGTGCCGAGCTCGACGCCGCGCGCGCCGAGGTCACCGAGCTGCGCTCCCGGCCCTCCGGGCTCGCCGGCCTCTTCCGCCGCTGACGTCGCGGCGGAGTCCCCGCCTGAGCGGGGACCTTGTCACCGTGTGACCGTTGCAACCGTCACACGGTGTCAGACTCCCCGCCTGAGCGGGGACTCCGCAGCAGCGGCCTCAGCGCTCCCAGGGAGCCTTGACGGGGAAGTACTCGCCGAGGAACTCCGACAGCATCGCGTCCACCGCGTCGGCGTCGACGGCGTACTCGTGGTGGTCGCCGATGCAGAAGAAGTCCCGGTCGCGGGCGCGGAGCTGGCGCAGCTGCCGCTCGATCCGCGCGTTGCTGAGGTCGACGAAGGCGTGCTCGGCCGCGGCGACGTACGACGTCCCGGTCACCAGCCCGTAGTGCTGGGCCAGCGAGGAGAGCATCGAGACGTCGGTGTCGGCGCGGAACGGCGAGCGCGCGGTGCGCCCGACGGCCTCGGCGAAGCGGGCCTCGACCTCCGCGAGCACCGACACCCGGTGCGGGTGGGGCGAGTGGGCCATCACCTGGGTGATCGCGACCCCGAAGGCCTCCTCGATCAGCCGCCGGTTGGTCCCCGCGGCGTGCAGGAACGGCTTGTCGGCGGTGCCCGGGAGCCCGACCACCCCGTCGCCGACGAAGGCCGCGACTCCGCCGCCGGGGCTGAAGAACAGCTCGGGCCGGGTCGCGCGGCCGAGGAAGACATCGTCGTTGAGGTAGACGAAGTGCTCTGCCAGCCCGGGCACCCGGTGCAGCGCGGTCTCGATGGCCTGCGAGTTGAAGGTCGGCAGGGCGTCAGGCGGGAGGATCTCGCGGTGGTCGACGACCCGCACCTGCGGGTGCTCCGCGAGCCACTCCGGGCGCTGGCCGGCGGTGACCAGGTGGATGGTGCGCACCCACGGGGCGAAGAGGTGCACCGACCGCATCGAGTGCAGCAGCTCGTCGCGGCTGCGGAAGCGCGCCTGGCCGCCCGCCTCCGGCCTGAGGTCGTCGCCGCCGCGGGCCCGTCGCGCCGCATTCCACTCCGGGTCGTCACCGTCCACCCACGTGTAGACGACGTCGATCGGGAACGTCGCGTCGTACACCGTCGGCAGCGCCATCAGGGGCAGCGTCGGCACCCGGATGCCGGCGACCTCGACGGTCGCGGTCGCGGCCCCGGCGGGCACCTCGGGCGTCCACCGGTTGGGGCGGGGCGCGACGAGGGTGCCGTCGGGGAGCCGGTCCCAGAACTCGATCTCGACGCCGGCGTCGTCGGCGAGGTGGGTACGCCGCCCGTGTGCACGCGGCCACGGCTCGAGGACCAGCCGGTTGGGGGCGGCGTTGCCCAGCGCGTCGACCAGCTCGCCGACCTGGAGGCGGCGCTCGGGCCAGCCCCGGTCGCCGGGGTCGCGGAGCGCGAGGTGGACGGGCGCCGTACGCAGGTGGTCGAGCAGGGCGCGCCGCTGCGCGGTCGGTACGACGACCACGGGGGCCGGGCCGTCGTGTGCGGGGACGACGAACCACCCGCCCTCCGAGGACCCGGCGCTCTGCTCGGCGGCGGCCACGACCAGCTGCAGCGCCTCGGCCCGGGCCTCGACGGGGGCGACGAGCGGGATGTCGACGGGCATCCCCTCCCGGGTGAACGGGGTAGTTGGGGACGAAGTGGTAGGTGAACCGCCCGATCGACCGACCAGATCGTCCCCAACTACCCCGGAAGGAGCGACAGGCCCTCGAGCCACCCGGGCGAAGACCGCCTCCCAGCGGGCCGCGATCGCGTCGGCGTCGTACTGCCGCGAGGCCTCGAACGCGCCCTCGCCGAGGCGGGTGAGCAGGGCGTCGTCGGAGGTGACCCGACGCAGCGCGGCGGCGAGCCCGGCCTTGGCCCCGGCACCGACGAGCAGCCCGGAGATCTCGTCCTCGACGAGCTCGCGTGGTCCGGACGGGCAGTCGTAGGTCACGACCGGCACCCCGGCCGACATCGCCTCCTGCGCGACGAGCGGGAACCCCTCGGTCTTCGACGACATCGCGCACACCGCGGCGCGCGCCCACTCGGGCGCCATGTCGGCCACGGCACCGGGCAGCTCCACCCGGTCGGCGAGGCCGGCCTTGGCCGCGTGGGCGAGGAGCTCCTCGCGCAGCGGACCGTCGCCGAGGATGCGCAACCGCCAGCCGGGGGCCTCGTCGGCGACCTGCTCGAAGGCGCGGAGGAGGTGGATGAACTGCTTCTCCGGGACGATCCGACCGGCGCTCACGATGATGCGCGAGTCCAGCGGCGACCGCGGCTGCGGGGCGATCGGCAGCGGGTTGGGCATCACCAGCAGCTCGGGCGCGGTCGCCCCGAGCTCGGCACCCAGCCAGGAGGCCGTCGACTCCGTCAGCAGCGCCACGGCGGCGGCCCGGGGGGCGAAGGCGAGCAGCGGTTCCATCCCGCCGACCCGGTCGGCGGACGAGCGGTGCTCCTGGTGGACGACCGCGACCTCGCGGCCGACGAGCATGATCGCGGTGGCCATCAGGGCCGGCGTGACGGTGACCAGGACGTCGACGTCGAGGTCGGGCAGCGCGGCCTCGAGCCCGATGTCGGTGAGCGCGGAGAACTGGGCGTCCCAGCGCTTCGGGACGAGCCGCGACGGTGCGCGGTGGCGCGGGTCGTCCCCGCGGACGTCGACGAGGTGCTCGACGGTGACCGCGGGGTCGATCGCGTAGTGCGGTGTGTCCGCCGAGCGGGTCACCGACAGCATCCGGACGTCGAGGTTGCCGCGCCGGGCGAGCGCGTTGGCCTGGGTGATCGCGGAGCGGGAGGTGCCGCCCATCCCGTCGAGGTTGAAGACGAGGAACGCGACCCGGAGTCGGTCGGACCGACGCGGGCCGGAGCGGCTCAGGCGGGGCGCGATCTTCACGCCGCCACCCTAGGGCGTGCGTGCCTCAGAGCCCGGTGATGCCCTCACCGGTGCCGCCGGCCTGCTCGTCGAAGTTCTCGTGCTCGAGCAGGTGCAGGACGGGTACGCCGAGCTTGCGGCGGGCCCGCGAGGTCCAGTCGACGTGGAAGAACTCGGCCACGACGTGCGGACGGGTCAGGATGATCGCCTCGCGGGCACCGACCTCGGTGACCTTGTCGGTCAGCGCGTCGACGGGCGGCTGCCCGGTGACGGCGCCCCGGGCCGTGGCGCCGGCCGCCGCGAGGGCGGACAGCGTGGTGGCGAGGTCGTGGTCGGAGCGGGTGCGGCACTCCTCGCGGACCGCGTCGAGCTCCTCCTCGGTCATCGCCAGCGCGGGCGACGACATGACGTCGCCGGCGCCGAGCATGCCGACCGACGCCTCGACGCGGGCCGCGGCGTCCTCGAGGGGGACGAGCACGTGGTAGACGACCTGGTCGGCGATCTCGTTGTGCAGCGAGCGGACCTGCTCGGCGTCCTGCCTGCTCAGGGCCTGCTCCACGAGCAGCACGACGTCGTAGGTGCCCTGCCCGTCGTTGATGTCCCCGCCGCCGGCACCGCCGTCGGCGCTCGTGCCGTCGAGGGGCTCGTTGCTGTTGGTCTCACTCATGGTGATCGCCTCCACTCAAAATTCTAGCCAGGTCATAGCTCACCGGCTCCTCCAGCTGGTCGTAGCCGCAGGACTCCGGGTCACGGTCCGGCCGCCACCGCTTGAACTGCGCAGTGTGCCGGAAACGGCGGCCCTCCATGTGGTCGTACTTCACCTCGAGCACCCGCTCGGGTCGCAGCGGGGTGAAACCGAGGTCCTTGCCGGCGCTCCAGCGGCTCTGGGTGCCGGGGATCCGGTCGGGGTTGGCGGTGAGGAACTCGTTCCACCTGCCCCACGGGTGCTCCTCGATGGGGCAGACGAGCGGCTGCAGCTCTTCGATCAGCTCGGCACGGCGGGCGGCGGTGAAGGACGCGCTGACGCCGATGTGCTGCAGCTCGCCGTCGGCGTACAGGCCGAGCAGCAGGCTGCCGAGCAGCGGCGCCTCCGGGGTCGACGTCTTGTGCTCGCGGTAGCCCGCGACGACGACGTCGGCCGTGCGCTCGTGCTTGACCTTCATCATGGTGCGACCGTTCTGGACGTACGGCGCGTCGAGCGGCTTGGCGATCACCCCGTCGAGCCCGGCGCCCTCGAACTCCTCGAACCACTGCCCGGCCTCGACCGGGTCGGTGGTGGTGCGGGTCAGGAAGCACGGCCCGCCGTCGAGGTGGGCGAGCGCCTCCTCGAGGGCGGCGCGGCGCTCGGCGAGCGGCTTGTCGACGTACGACGTGTCGTCCAGCGCGAGCAGGTCGAAGGCGACGAACCCGGCGGGGGTCTTCTCGCTGAGCATGTCGACGCGGGACTTCGCGGGGTGGATGCGCTCCTGGAGGACCTCGAACTCCAGCCGCTCCCCGACGGCCACGAACAGCTCGCCGTCGAGCACGATCCGCTCCGGGAGCTGCTCCTTGATGGCGGCGACCAGCTCGGGGAAGTAGCGGGTGAGGGGCTTGGTGTTGCGGCTGGTGAGCTCGACCTCGTCGCCGTCGCGGAAAACGATGCAACGGAAGCCGTCCCACTTGGGCTCGAAGCTGAGGCCCCCGTGCTTGGCCGGGTCAGGGATCCCCTTGACCGCCTTGGCGAGCATCGGCTGGACGGGTGGCATCACGGGCAGGTCCACGCCGCGACCCTAGTCCTCGCCGCGCAGCGTGAACGACCGCAACCGGTCGCCGGCGAACCACACCCCGCCGACGGTCACGACCAGGCCGGCGGCGACGGCCCACGGGAGGTTGGTCGGGTCGGGGAGCTCGGTGGAGATCTCGTGCCCGATCCGCAGCCCCCACTGGGCGACGCTCAGCCACGCGACGCCGCTGAGGAGGTTGCCGAGCAGTCCCTCCCAGATGAGCACGAAGAGCAGCGAGACGATCACCGCGTGCCGGGTGACGGCCGAGACGGCGAGGAAGAGCGCGGAGTAGGTGGTGCCGGCGACGACCGCCGCGAGCCCGGCGGCCAGTGCCCGGTCACCACCGCCTGCGACGAGGGCCGAGACGTAGAGGGGGAGCGCCCCGGCGACCATGGTCGCGGCCCAGGCCACGACCCACTTGCTGAGCGCCACCGCGTGCCGGCTGACCGGCTTGGAGAGCAGGTAGACGATCGACCCGTCGTCCACCTCGGGCCCCAGGACCGAGGAGGCCGCGAGCACGGCCACGAGCGGGAGCACGACCGGGTAGCCCAGGCCCGGCAGCAGCGGCCACGCCGCTTCGGCGTCGGTGAGCGCGGCGACAGTGGCCGTCAGGGCGATGAGCAGCACGGGAAAGGCCAGCAGCAGCCAGAACCGGCGCCGACCGAGCAGTGCCTGGGCGGCGAGCTTGATGATCGTGGAGTTCATCGGGTCCTCACCTCGCCACCAGGTAGGCGAAGACGCTCTCCAGCGACTCGTCGCTGGGGGAGAGGTCGTAGAGCGTGAGGCCGGCCGTCCGCGCCCACCGGGGGAGCCCGACGGCAAAGCTGCCGAGGTCGTCGACCTGCACGTCGAGGCCGCCGTCGGGTCCCAGGCGTACGGCGCGTACGGACGGCTGGGCGATCAGCAGGGCGGCGAGTGCCCGGTCGTTGCTCGAGGTGATGGCGTACTTGACCGGCCGGTCGGTCATCAGCCGCCGGATCGCCCCGAAGTCGCCGGAGGCGGCGTGCCGTCCGGAGACGACCACCTCGATGTGGCGGGCGAGGCGCTCGACCTCCTCGAGGATGTGCGAGCTGAAGAGCACCGTGCGGCCCTCGTCGCCGAGGCGTCGGAGCAGGTCCATGAGGTGCATCCGCTGGCGCGGGTCGACGCCGTTGAAGGGCTCGTCGAGCATCAGCACCGCCGGGTCGTGGACGAGCGCGGCGGCGATCTTGATCCGCTGCCGCATGCCCTTGGAGTAGGTGTCCATCCGGCGACCGGCGGGCTCGACCATGTCCACGACCCCGAGGATCCGCTCGGTGGCGGCGGACGCGTCGGGCAGCCGGTGCAGGTCGGCGTTGGCCCGCACGAACTGGCGCCCGGTGAGGTAGCCGAAGCTCAGCTCGCGCTCGGGGACCAGGCCGATCCGGCGGTAGGCCTCGGTGTGTCGCCACACCGGCTCGCCGTCGAGCGTGACGGTGCCGGCCGACGGGGCCAGGAAGCCGGTCATCATCGCCATCAGGGTCGTCTTGCCGGCGCCGTTGGGGCCGAGCAGCCCGGTCACGCCGGGTCCGATGGTGAGCGAGACGTCGTTGACCGCGACCACGTTGCCGAACCAGCGCGAGACCGACTCGAGGACCAGCGTGCTCCCCGGGCCGCTCACTGCGACCCCACCTTGAGGAAGCGGGCGACGATGGCGGCGAGCCCGACCCCCGCGATCAGCACCGCGACGGCGAGGTAGGCCGCGACCCACCCGCCCTCGGGCGGCGTGAAGACCTCGACGCCGGCGTCCCAGGCGGAGGCGAGGCCGTTGGTGAGGGACCAGGGGGACGCCAGCCCGGCGGCGACGCCCACCTGCTCGGCACCCTCTTCGGACGCGATGGCCTGGACCGCGGTGACCACGCCCGGCACGACGACGAGCGCCACGATCGAGCCGACCACGGCGAAGCCGCGCCGCAGCGACACCGACGAGATGAAGCCGGTAATCCCGGCCAGCATCGAAGAGACCAGCAGCAGCAGGGCGACGGCCTTGAGGAGGTCGGTGGTCTGGTCGCTGACGTCGAGCCCGGCGAGGAGGCCCCCGGCGTAGAGGACCAGCACGGGCAGCACGGTGAAGACCAGCAGCGCGGTCGTGAGCGACGCCCAGCGGGTGAGCGCGACGACGTACGCCGGGAGGGGACGCGCGAGGTAGAGCACGATCGAGCGGTAGCGCAGGTCGCGGGAGAACAGCACCGGCGCCTGGGCGGCGGCGAAGAGGCTGACCAGCAGCTGGGTCTGGTTGGTGTAGCCGGCGTAGGTCAGCGGCAGGTCCGAGAGACCGACGAGGGTGACGACCCCGACGACGATGGCGGCCGGCAGCGTGGAGAGCCCCAGCAGCAGGAAGGGCAGGATCTTGGACTTGCCCGACCGGCCGAGGCCGAAGGCGTGGCGCAGGCCGGTGACGTAGAGGGTGCGGGCGATGGTCGCGACACCGTCGCGGGGGCCGTCGTAGTGGCGGTAGCCCAGGTCGTGGATGACTCCGGCGCGGTCAGCCACGCGGACCACCTCCCGGTATCGGGTCGCCGAGCGGGACGTCGTCGTGGAACACGTCCTCGAGGTGGCGCCGGTCGGGCTGGAGGCGCATCAGGCCCAGCCCCAGGTCGGCGGCGGTGTCGCGGACCAGGTCGTGGACCGAGACCCCGGGGGGTGCCGGCTCGACGGCGATGGCCGTGCCGCGGGGACGGCAGGTGAGCCCGGCCGCGGCGAGCGCCTCGCCGAAGCGGTCGCGCTCGGTGGTGCCGCCGACGACCTCGACCAGCAGGCTGCCCGTCTGCTCCAGGAAGTCGCCGGTCGCACTCGAGCGGAGCAGGTGGCCGGCGTCGAGCACGACGACGTGGTCGCTGACCTGCTCGAGCTCGCCGAGCAGGTGGGACGTGACCAGGACGGCGATGCCGAAGTCGCTGCCGATGCGGCGGACGAGCCCGAGCATGTCGGTGCGCGCGGCGGGGTCGAGGCCGTTGGTCGGCTCGTCGAGGAACACCAGCCGGGGGTCGTGGACGAGGGCCTGGGCGAGCTTGGCGCGCTGCTTCATGCCGGTGGAGTAGCCCCCCATCGGCCGGTAGCGCTCCTCGTCGAGCCCGACGTGGCGGAGCACGTCGGCCGACCGCTCCCGCGCGGCGGACGCACCGAGACCCGACATGCGGGCCATGTGCACGACGAACTCGCTCGCGCTCACGTCGGGCGGCAGGCAGTCGTGCTCGGGCATGTAGCCGACCAGCCGGCGAATCTCCTGGCCCTCGGTGGCGATGTCGTGGCCCAGCACCCGAGCGCCGCCGGAGGTCGGCTCGAGGAGGCCCAGCAGGATCTTGATCAGCGTGGACTTGCCCGCCCCGTTGGCACCGACGAGGCCGGTCACCCCGTCGCCGACCTCGATGTCGAGGTCCGTCAGGGCATGGACCTGCCCGTAGTGCTTGGTGAGCCCGGTGGTCTCGATGACCTGCCCGCTGTCCCCCGTCATGACCCCGACGCTAGCGGGGTCCGCCGACACCGCGCATCAGGAATGCCCCTGAGGCGTGTGCGGGTTCTGTGAAGGTCGTCCCGGGGTGGCTCTGTGCCATGCGACGCACCCCGTCGGTGCGGCGAGTGTGCGTGAAAGCACCGGTCCGGGCCTGCGGGTGGTGCTTCCACGCACACTCGTGCCGGTCCGCGAACGCGGCGGTGGGCCTGTGCATCCCGCGGCCCGCCGGGCTCTAGGCTTTGTCGCCTATCCCCGGTTGGTCTGCCGGCAGGGCCCGCCTGACTTTGAATCAGGACTAGCGACGTAGGTTCGACTCCTACCCGGGGAGCTCGGTCGCCCCGCCCTCGGGTGGCGGCTCCGCCGACTCGGGCGAGCCGGGCGGGAACTCGTCCATCGAGCGCCTCGACCCGTCCGGGCCGTAGGCGAACCACGCACCCCCGGGCACGAAGGGGGTCTCGACGGGCGGGTCCACCGGAGGAAGCTCCGCCCGCGACGAGGCCACCAGGTTGTCCTCCCAGAACACGATGAAGGGCTGGCGGTCCGGGTCGAGCGGCCCGATCAGGTCCGTGAAGTAGTCCTGCGGCGCGAGCTCGAGGTAGTGGCGGAGCAGCACCCGGTCCCACTCGTGGGGCGACACCAGGACGGTGACGGTCCACTGCTCTCCGCCGCCCCAGTCGAGAGCGAGCTCGAGCCGACCGGGCTCCACCTCGCGGACCGCGCCCTCACCGGCCAGGCCGTCGAGCAGCACCTGCCATCGCGCGGCTGCGTCGGGCGGGTCCTCGATCGAACGCGGGCGCGCCCCGGACCGGTGCCGCGCGACCAGCGTGTGGGCGGCGCTCTCGACGCGGCGTGCCACGACCGGCGCGTACGCCGCGGGGTCGGCGTACCCGCTCAACCTCAGCCACTCCGCGTCCAGCGGCACGGTGACCGTCCCTTCGCGAGCCAGCCCCTGCCACTGCGGGTCGTCGGGCACCACCAGCACGAAGCCGACCTCGACCTGGGCCCCGTGCTCCCCGGGCACGAGCCGGGCGGAGGTGACCCGCACGTCGCGCCCGAACCCGTCGTACCGGTCGATCCCGTCGTCGGCCTGCCCGTAGGGGTCCGCCGGGTCGATCCCGGTCGGCGTCGGGTTGGTCAGGATCGCCAGCAGCTCGCCCACGTACGCCGCGTCGTCCATCGCCCCACCATGCCCGCGCGGAACCCCCGCCGGGCGTCGCTGGCAGACTGCGGGCATGGACAACCTCACCGTGATCGTCCTCGCTGCCGGCGGCGGCACCCGCATGAAGTCCAAGACGATGAAGGTCCTGCACCCCATCGGCGGACGCAGCATGATCGGGCACGTCCTGCGGGCGGTGCAGGCCGTCGAGCCGGAGCGCATCGTCGCGGTCGTCGGCCACCAGCGCGAGCAGGTCGGTCCGCACATCCACGAGCTGGTGCCCGACGCGGTGCTCGCGGTGCAGGAGACCCAGGACGGCACCGGCCACGCGGTCCGGATGGCCATGGAGGCCCTGGGCGAGGACGGCCCCACGAGGGGGACGGTGATCGTCGCGGCCGGGGACACCCCGCTGCTGCGCGGCGAGAGCCTCCAGGCCTTCGCGCACGAGCACGAGGCGGCCCAGCGGGCGGTGAGCATCCTGTCGGGGATCGTCGCCGACCCGTTCGGCTACGGCCGGATCATCCGCAACGACGAGGGCGACGTCGAGGCCATCGTGGAGGAGAAGGACGCCAGCCCCGAGCAGCGCGAGATCGCCGAGATCAACTCCGGCATCCTCGCCTTCGACGCCGAGTTCCTCCTCGACGCGCTGGGCCGGATCACCAACGACAACCACAAGGGCGAGTACTACCTCACCGACACCGTCCAGATCGCCCGCGAGGCCGGCCTGACCGTCGGCGCGCACACCATCGACGACGTCATGCAGACCGAGGGCGCCAACGACCGCGCCCAGCTCGCCGAGCTCGGCCGCGAGCTCAACCGCCGCATCGTCACCCAGTGGATGAAGGACGGGGTCACCGTCATGGACCCGGCCACGACGTGGATCGAGGCCGACGTCCAGCTCGCCCAGGACGTCACCATCCTGCCCGGCACCCAGCTCCTCGGCGCCACCGTCGTGGCCGAGGACGCCGTGATCGGCCCGGACACCACGCTGAAGAACTGCGAGATCGGCGCGGGCGCCCGCGTCGTACGCACGCACGGCGAGCTCGCCGTCGTCGGCGACCGGGCGACGGTCGGGCCCTTCGCCTACCTGCGCCCCGGCACCCAGCTCGGGGTCGGTGGCAAGATCGGCACCTTCGTCGAGACCAAGAACTCCCGGATCGGCGACGGCGCCAAGGTGCCGCACCTCTCCTACGTCGGGGACGCCGAGATCGGCGACGGCACCAACATCGGCGCCGGCACGATCTTCGCCAACTACGACGGCGTCGCCAAGCACCGCACGGTCGTCGGTCGGCAGGCGAGGACGGGCTCCAACAACACCTTCGTCGCGCCCGTCACGATCGGTGACGGAGCGGGCACCGCGGGCGGCACCGTCGTACGCCGCGACGTCCCGCCGGGCGCGCTGGCGGTCAGCAGCGGCGCCCAGCGCAACCTCGAGGGGTGGGTCGCGTCACGCCGCCCCGGGACCGCCCAGGCGCAGGCCGCGGCGTCGGCCGAGGAGGCGTCCGTCACAGGTGAACAGCAGGTGGACCCCGGGGTTGGGCCAGACGGCCGGAGTGAGTCACAATCCTGACGTCGACACTCCACCCCCGAATGAGGAGTCGCAGCCGGTGACCGGACTCAAGAAGACGACCGAGAAGAACCTGATGGTCTTCAGCGGCCGGGCCCACCCCACGCTGGCCGCCGAGGTGGCCACGACGCTCGACACGGCGCTGGTGCCGCAGTCGGCGTACGAGTTCGCCAACGGCGAGATCTACGTCCGCTACGAGGAGTCGGTGCGCGGGTGCGACGCGTTCGTCATCCAGAGCCACACCTCGCCGATCAACGAGTGGATCATGGAGCACCTGCTCATGGTCGACGCGCTCAAGCGGGCCTCGGCCAAGCGGATCACGGTGGTCATGCCGTTCTACGGCTACGGCCGGCAGGACAAGAAGCACCGCGGTCGCGAGCCGATCTCGGCCCGCCTGATCGCCGACCTCTTCAAGACCGCGGGCGCCGACCGGCTGATCACCGTCGACCTGCACGCCGACCAGATCCAGGGCTTCTTCGACGGCCCCGTCGACCACCTGATGGCGCTGCCGATCCTGGCCGACTACGTCCGCGACAAGTACGGCGACCAGCCGCTCGCCGTCGTCTCGCCCGACGCCGGCCGGATCAAGGTCGCCGAGCGCTGGTCGGCCCGCCTCGGCGGGGCCCCGCTGGCCTTCATCCACAAGACCCGTCGCACCGACGTGGCCAACGAGGTCGTCGCCAACCGTGTCGTGGGTGACGTCAAGGGCCGCATCTGCGTCCTGACCGACGACATGATCGACACCGGCGGCACCATCGTGAAGGCCGCCGAGGCGTGCATCGAGGAGGGCGCCGCGGGCGTCATCATCGCCGCCACCCACGCGATCCTCTCCGACCCCGCCGTCGACCGCCTCAAGAACTGCTCCGCCGCCGAGATCGTGGTCACCAACACCCTCCCGGTCGCCGCCGACAAGCAGTTCGACAAGCTGACCACCCTCTCGATCGCTCCGCTCATCTCGCGGGCGATCAAGGAGGTCTTCGAGGACGGCTCGGTTACCTCCATGTTCGACGGTCACGCGTAGGAGCCCTGCGAGGAACGAGCAGGGGTCCGCCCCGCGGGAGATTGAGCAGCCCCGCGACCGAGCGCGCGAGGTCGCGACGGGCGTGTCGAAATCCGCGGACCCGTACGCCGAGGGCGAACGCGCCGTACAAATGGTGTGCCGCCGCCGCACCCCGGGCGTACCGTCGCGCGGGTGCCCCTGACCGACACCCCTGCCGTCCAGGCGCGCGACCTGCGCCGCACCTTCCGCAGCCGCTCCGGCATCTGGCGCCAGACCCGCAGCGAGGTCGAGGCGGTCAAGGGGGTCAGCTTCGAGATCGCCCCGGGGGAGCTCTTCGGCCTGCTGGGTCCCAACGGGGCGGGCAAGACCACCACGATCAAGATGCTGATCACGCTCCTGATCCCGACCTCGGGCAGCGCGTCGGTGCTCGGTCGCGACGTCGTGACCGACGTGCGCGAGGTCCGCAGCCGCATCGGCTACGTCTTCGGCGGCGACCGCGGCCTCTACGAGCGCCTCACCGGGCTGGACAACCTGCGCTACTTCTCCGAGCTGTACGGCGTCCCGCCGCGCGAGCAGCGGGCCCGCATCGGCTCCCTCCTCGAGCTGGTCGGGCTGACCGGGCGCGAGGGCGAGAAGGTCGAGGGCTACTCCCGCGGCATGCGCCAGCGGCTGCACATCGCGCGCGGGCTGCTGCACGACCCGGACGTGTTCTTCCTCGACGAGCCGTCGATCGGCATCGACCCCGTCGGCGCCCGCGAGCTGCGCGCGACGATCGCCGGGCTGCGCGACCAGGGCAAGACGGTGCTGCTCACCACCCACTACATGTTCGAGGCCGACGAGCTCTGCGACCGGATCGCGGTGATCCGCTCCGGGGAGATCGTCGCCGAGGGCACGCCCGACGAGCTCAAGCAGCTGGTGAGCGCCGGCCGGGTCCTCGAGGTCGAGACGTACGGCGTCCACGACCACGTCCTCGACCGGCTGCGGGTCGTGCCCGGGGTCCGCTCCGTCGTCGTCGAGGAGCGCGGCCAGCTCCAGGTGCTCGTCGTCGCCTCCGAGCCCGGGGCCGAGGTCACCCAGCCGGTGCTGGGCGGGCTGGACGAGACGCGGGTCGGCCGGGTCAGCCACCGCGACCCGACGCTCGAGGACGCCTACGTCGAGCTGGTCACCCGGACGGGCGCATGATCCGGCTCCGCCAGCTGGCCGTCTGCTACTGGCTGCAGCTCAAGATCCTGCTGTTCTCGCCCTTCGAGGGGTTCCTCGCGGTGGTCTTCCCGCTCATGTTCGCCACCGCCGCGCTCCTCGTCTACCAGGTGAGCGGCGACCCGGAGGCGATGTTGTACGCCGCCATCGGGGCCGCGGCGATGGGCATCTGGACGTCCCAGACCGTGAGCGCCAGCACGCTGGTCCAGCGCGAGCGCTGGGCCGGCACCCTCGAGCTCGTGGTCGCCGCACCGACCCGCTTCTCGCTGGTGCTGCTGCCGATCACGTTCGCGATGGCCACCATCGGTCTCTACAGCGTGGTCGCCACGATCCTGTGGAACTGGTGGCTCTTCGACGTCCGGCTCGAGGTCGAGAACTGGCCGCTCTTCGTCCTCAGCATCCTGATGGCGACGATCACCATCGCGCTCTTCGGCTTCCTGCTGTCGGTCACCGCCGTCCGCTACCGCACGTCATGGGCGCTGGGGGCCGCACTCGAGTACCCCGGTTGGCTGCTGTGCGGCTTCGTCGTCCCCCTCGACCTGCTGCCCGACGCTGTGCTGCCGCTCTCGTGGATCCTCGCCCCGACCTGGGCCGTCGAGGGCATGCGAGCCTCGGCCGCGGGGGAGAGCCCGTGGCTCGACCTCGCCATCTGCGGGCTCGTCGGCCTGGGGTACGCCGCCCTGGCCGCGTGGCTCGGCGTACGCCTCATCGACTCCGCCCGCCGCGACGCGACGCTGGCGCTGACGTGAGGGGGCACGCATGGTGAGCCTGCGCATCTTCTTCATCGGCGGGCTGATGAGCTACCGGGCGATGTTCGGCTGGATGAACCCGTGGATCTTCGTGCCCGCGCTGCTCGTCTCGCCGATCTGCCAGATCCTGCTCTTCGCCTTCATCGGGCGCAGCGCCGGTGTCGGGGACGACGAGTTCTACGTCATCGGCAACGCGCTCAACTACGCCGCGATCCCGTGCCTGTTCGCGATGGCGTCGACGATCGCGGGGGAGCGGTTCTCCCAGACCCTGGGGCTGGTGATCGCCACGCCCGCGCGCCGGGTGCCGCTGTTCCTCGGTCGCGCCCTGCCGGTGATCGCCAACGGCTGGGGGGTGGCGATGTTCGGAGTGGTGGTGGGGTCGCTCCTGCTCGACACCGACATCCCCGGCACCGCGTGGCCGCTGATCGCGCTGGTGGTGGCGGTCGGCTCGCTGTCCTCCACCGGCCTGGGCCTGGTGATGGGCGCGATCAACCTCGTCTACCGCGAGGGCGCGACGCTGGGCAACGTCCTCTTCCTGGTGCTGCTGATCTTCACCGGCACCAACGTCGCCCTCGACGACCTGCCCGGCTGGATGGCCGCCGTCGGTCGCTGCCTCCCGCTGACGCACGCCATCGAGGCCACCCGGATGCTGGGCGACGGGGCGACCTGGGGGGCGGTCCGGGGGCTGGTGGCCACCGAGCTGCTCATCGGCCTCGCGTACGTCGTCGTGGGGCTCTCCTCGATCCGGGCGCTCGAGCGGCTGAGTCGGAGCGGTGCCACCCTCGACCGGATCTGAGCCACGATTCGACCTGCGGCGCACACCGGCCGTAGGCTTGGGAAGTTGCCTCGGCGAGGGAGCTCGACTCCGTGATCGACAGGGCAGATGCTGGTTAGCGCCGCGTCTCCTGTCGGGAGCGCGGCGTTCTTCGTCTCCCGGGGTCCCCCACGATTTCCGTTGCACTGAGGAGAAGAACATGGCTGCCGAGAAGATCACCGCAGAGACCCGCACCGAGTTCGGCAAGGGTGCCGCCCGTCGCATCCGCCGCGACGACAAGATCCCCGCCGTCATCTACGGCCACGGCAACGACCCCGTCCACGTGACCCTGCCGGGCCACCAGACGATGATGGCGCTCAAGCACGGCGGCTCCAACGCGCTGCTCGAGCTCGACGTCGAGGGCACCAACCAGCTCGCGCTGGCCAAGGAGGTCCAGGTCGACCCCATCCGCCGGGTCATCGAGCACATCGACTTCGTGGCCGTCCGCCGCGGCGAGAAGGTCACCGTCGACGTCCCGATCCACGTGGTCGGCGACGCCGCCCCGGACACCCTGGTCGTCACCGAGAACGCCGTCATCTCCGTCGAGGCCGAGGCCACCCACATCCCCGAGTTCTTCGAGGTCTCGGTCGAGGGCGCTCCGGTCGGCACCCAGATCCACGCCAGCGAGATCACCCTCCCCTCGGGCACCACGCTGCTCGCCGACGGTGAGCTCCTCATCGTCAACGTCACCCAGCAGATCTCCGCGGAGGCGCTGGAGGCCGAGCTGGCCGAGGCCGAGGAGGACCTGGGCATCGAGCACGACGTCTCGGACGCCGAGATCGCCGAGGCGCAGGTCGAGGCCGCCGCCGAGGACGCCGCGGTCGAGGCCGAGGGCAGCTCCGCCGAGTGACCTCACCGATCCACTGGCCGCGCCGCACCGGGCTTCCCGGTGCGGCGTTCGCCATTTCGGGCGGTGTCTTCCGCTGGTGGCGCGAGAGGCGGTCCCGCTCGCGGTTGCCGGAGACCGGCTGGGAGGATGAGCACATGAGTGACGACGTGTGGCTGGTGGTCGGCCTGGGCAACCCGGGACCGACCTACGCCGGTCACCGCCACAACGTCGGCTACCTCGTCACCGACGAGCTGGCCGACCGGATGGGGTCGACCTTCCGCGCCCACAAGAGCGGCCGGGCCGACGTGGTCGAGGGCCGGCTCACACCGCCCGGCACCCCCGGTCCCCGAGTGGTGCTGGCCCGGCCCCGGTGCTACATGAACGAGACCGGCGGGCCGGTCAAGGCCCTCGCCACGTTCTACAAGGTGCCGGCCGACCGGGTCGTCGCGATCCACGACGAGCTCGACATCGCCTTCGGCACCCTGCGCACCAAGCTCGGCGGTGGCGACAACGGCCACAACGGGCTGCGGTCCATGCGCTCGAGCCTGGGCACCGGGGACTTCTACCGGGTGCGCTGCGGGATCGGCCGTCCGCCCGGGCGGCAGGACGTCGCCGACTTCGTGCTATCCAACTATTCGGCCGCGGAGCGCAAGGACCTGCCGTTCCAGGTGATGGATGCCGCGGACGCCGTCGAGTCGCTCGTCACCGAGGGACTCGAGAAGACCCAGCAGCGCTTCAACTCGTGACCCCCGTGGTCGCCCGGCACTACGGAGCGACCACCACCACGGCGTACTCCTGACCGCCGCCGCCAGCAAGGACTGCACCCGTCACCCCGGGGACGAGGACGGGCGTGGAGCGGTTGACGGTCGTGCCGTCGCCGACCTGGCCGGCGCCGTTGGAGCCCCAGGCCATCAGCCGGCCGTCCGCGAGCGCGGCCATCCCGGTGTCGCGGCCGGAGCCGATCGAGACGACCGAGGTGACGTTGCGGACGGTGACGGGACGGGTCCTCAGCGTGGTGGTGCCGTCGCCCAGGTTGGCCCGGTAGTTGCGCCCCCACGAGGCGACGGTGCCGGTGGTGCGCAGCGCGTAGGAGTGGTGGGCCCCGGCGATGACCTGCTGGACGCCGGTCGTCACCTGCACCGGCGACCTCTGGTCGGTCCGGGTGCCGTTGCCGACCTGCCCGTAGTCGTTGGACCCCCAGGCCCAGACCGAGCCGTCGCTGCGCAGGGCCAGGCCGTGGTCGCGGCCGCCGGCGATGCCGGTGACCCCGGTCAGGGAGCCGACGCGGACGGGGGTCGTCCGGCGCACCGTGGTCCCGTCGCCGAGCTGGCCCTGGTCGTTGCGGCCCCAGGCGACGACCGTGCCGTCGGCGCGCAGGGCGTAGCTCATGTTGCGGCCGGCCGCGATGGCGATGGCGTCGGTGAGCCCCACCACCGTGACGGGGGTCCGCCGCAGGGTGGTGGTGCCGTCGCCGAGCTGGCCGTCCGCGTTGAGTCCCCAGGTGCGGACCGTGCCGTTGGGCAGCAATGCCATCGAGTGGTTGTGACCGGTCTCGACGGCGGTGACGTCGGCCAGCCCCGGCACCTGGGTCGGCCTCGTCCGGTTGGTCCTGTCGTTGAGGCCCAGCTGGCCCTGCTGGTTGCTGCCCCACACCCAGACCGTCCCGTCGCCGCGCAGGGCCGCGACGTGCTCGCGGCCGCCGTGCAGGTCCACGACGTCGGCCAGGCCGGTGACCGGGCCGGGTGTCAGCCGGGCCTGCGTCGTGCCGTTGCCGAGCTGGCCGAACGAGTTGCCGCCCCAGGTCCACGGGACACCGCCGGGATCGATCGCCGCGGCGGCGACCATCCGGGCCTGGGCCGGGCCTGGGGCGACGAGCCCGACCATCACGAGGGCCGCGGCGCACGCCACTCCTCGACGTGTGAGTCCTCGATGCGTCACGGCGCACCCTCCTTTGGTTGTGTCCCGACGCTAGGGACCGGGCGAGCGGTGCGCACCATCTAAATCGGGGGTCCTCGGCACCGGGATCGCGGCGAGGACCCGGAGGTCCCCGCCGCGCCCCCCGGTGCGGGGTGGATCAGCCGGCACGGCGCAGCAGGATCGTCCACATGGTCGCGTTGGCGGACGGGGCGTCCGCGGTGGCGGTGAGGGCGCCGTACGGTCCGGCCACCACCGGGCCGTCGGAGTCCGCCAGCACGCTGCACACCCGGCCGGCGTTGGCGCTGCAGGTCGCCTGCCGTCCGGTCACCCCGGCCGGCAGGGTGAACATCGTCGTCGCCGACGACTTGTCGGCCCAGTAGGAGACCGCCCAGTCACCCGCCCCCGCGGCCACGGTCGGCGTGGTGTGCCCGGAGCGCAGCACCGTCTCCGACGCCTTGGCGACGACCGGGGCGAGCATGTCGCCGGAGTAGGCCGCCACCGTGAGGGTGTACTTGGCCGGAGCGTCCATGGAGAACCGCACCACCCGGCCGGCGTCGCCCGCCGCGGCCACCTTGCTGTAGACGTGGGTCTGCATCGTGCCGGATGTGGCGGTGTCGACCAGCGTCCACCCGGTCACGCCGGTGGTCGACCCGACGACCCGCGTGGTGTCGTTGAGGCTCAGGACCATCAGCAGCCGGTCGCCCGCCGCCGTGCCTGTGGGCACGGTCGTGTTGGGCGTGGACACGTTGCCCTGGTTGGCGTTGCTGCCCACGAGGGCGATGGGGCGCACCGCGACCGCGGTGACGGCGCGGGCGCTGGTCCCGGTGCCGCCGTCGTTGTCGGTCACGGTCAGGGTCACGTCGTACGCCCCGCCCGTGGCGTAGGCGTGGGTGGGGGAGACGCCGGTCGTGTCCGTCGTGCCGTCGCCGAAGTCCCAGGCGTACGACGCGAGCGTGCCGTCGCTGTCGCCCGACCCGGCGGCGTCGAAGGTGCACTCCAGGAACGAGCAGCTCACCGTGAACGCCGCGGTGGGTGCGGCGTTGGTGCGCGACACCGTCACGGGGACCACGAGCGACCCCTGGGTGCCCTCGTCGTCGGTCACGGTCAGGGTGACGTCGCGGGTCCCGGACGTCCCGAAGTCGTGGCCCGTCGTCGCCCCCGTCGCGGTGCTGCCGTCACCGAAGTCCCAGGCGTACGACGCCACCGCGCCGTCGGCGTCACTAGACCCGGAGCCGTCGAAGTCGCAGTCCGTGCTGTCGCACTGGACGGTGAAGGACGCCGTCGGGGCCTGGTTGGGCTCGACGGTGCGGAGCACGATCGACCAGGTCGTCG
Source organism: Nocardioides sp. Soil777 (assembly GCF_001428425.1). NCBI lineage: Bacteria > Bacillati > Actinomycetota > Actinomycetes > Propionibacteriales > Nocardioidaceae > Nocardioides > Nocardioides sp. Soil777. The sequence continues at coordinate 12,608 of NZ_LMSN01000007.1, read as the reverse complement.
CCGTCGCGCTGGCGCTGTCGGCCGTGGCCACCAGGCCGCCGTAGGTCCCGGTGGGCACCGCGCCCGCGGAGTCGGCGAGCGCGCTGCAGACCCGTCCGGTGCCCGTGCTGCACAGCGCGTGGCGCCCGGTGACCCCGGCCGGGAGGGTGAAGGCGGTCGTCGCGCTGGTCTTGTCGGCCCAGTAGGACACCACCCACGACCCGGCGGGGGCGTCGACCGTCGGCGTCGCGTGCCCGGCGCGGAGGACGGTCTCCGCGAGGTCGGCGTGCACCAGCGACCCGGTCCGGACCCCGGACCAGGCCGCCACGGTCAGCGTGTACTTGGCGGCCGCGTCCAGCGTCACCGTCACCCGGCGGCTGGCGTCGGTGGCGGTGGCGACCTTGGTCCAGACCCGCGTCTGCATGGTGCCCGACGTCGTCGTGTCGAGCACGGTCCAGCCGGTCACCCCGGTCGGCGACGACATCAGCCGGGTCGAGGCGTTGACCGACAGCACCATCACGAGGCGGTCGCCCGCCGAGACGGTGGACGGTGTCGTCACGTTGGGCCCGCTGACGTTGCCCTGGTTGACCGCTCCGCCGACGTAGGAGACGGTGCTCGCCGTGGGCGCGGCCACGACCACCCTCGTCACCGTGGTCTCGTCGGTGGCGTCGTCGTCGTCGGTGACCACGAGCGTGGTCGTGTAGGTGCCGGGTTGGGCGTACTCGTGGCTGGCCGTGCTCCCGGTAGAGGTCGTGCCGTCACCGAAGTCCCAGGCGTAGCCGGTCACCGTGCCGTCGCCGTCGGTCGACGTGGTCGCGTCGAACTCGCAGGCGAGGAAGGTGCAGTCGGCTCCGAAGTCCGCGGTGGGCGCGACGTTGGGCTTGACGACCGACACCGAGCGGGTGGTGGAGGACGTGAGGCCGCCGTCGTCGGTGACAGTGAGCGTCACGTCGTACACGCCCGTCTCCGCGAAGTCCTTCTGGGGGGTGGGCCCGCCGGCCTCGTCGCCGTCGCTGAAGGACCACTCCCAGGACTGGACGGTCCCGTCGCCGTCGCTCGACGCACCGCCGTCGAAGGTGCACGAGGTGCCGGTGCAGTCCGAGGTGAAGGAGGCGGACGGTGCGACGTTGGGGAGCACGGAGGCCAGGAAGACCGCCCGTCCGCGCCAGTCCCGCGTCGCGTCGGCGACCGTCGAGGTGCCCGTGGGCGCGCCGTTGGCGAAGCCGATCCGCAGCAGCTGCCCGGTGGTCGAGCTGACGACGTACAGCGTGGAGCCGTCGACGAACATGCCCCTGGTGCTGCTCCACGAGATGTTGCCGCCGGCAGCGGTGTACTCGACACCGCCGATGATGCCGCTGTCGGGGGAGAACCAGCGCCAGTAGAGCGAGGTCTGGCCGCTGCGGGTGTAGTAGATCCGGCCGTTCGCGTAGAACATCCCGGTCACGCTGCTGAGCTGGCCGTACCACGTGGGCAGCACGCCGGCGTAGGTCTGGCCGGTGGCTCCACTGCCGGTCAGGACGGTGCTCCAGAGCGGGTCGAGGTAGGGGTTGACCTGCACCGGCTCACCGAAGGTGACGCCGTCGAAGGAGCGGCGGTAGAGGTAGCCGTCGGTCTGGCCGTAGAAGAGGGTGCGCCCGATCATCACGGCGCCCCGGACGGCGGTCCAGTCGAAGGTGCCGGTGCTGACGGTGCCCTGCGAGCCGACGGTGGTCCCGTCGAAGGCGACCACGCTCGCGGACCCGGCGTTGGAGCCGACCGCGGTGTCGACGATCTCCACGGCGTTGATCAGCGGGTCGCCGGCGACGCGGGTGAAGTCGACGTTGACGATGCCGTCGCTGGTGATGTCGAAGGACTTCATCGTGCCCCGGTTGACGCCGGGATCGACGTTGGGGTCGTAGCTGGACAGCTTGGACACGCCGTCGACGAGCACGTTGAAGCGCCGGGATGTCGTGGACCGGCTGGCGAAGTAGAGGCGCACCTGGGTGGTGGTCCCGCTGGGCACCGGGAACATCCACTGCATGTCCGTGCCGCCGCTGGGGTCGTAGCGCTCGGAGGTCCAGATGCCCAGGGGCGTGGAGGCCGGGACGTTGACCAGGCTGGTGGCGGTGAGCGCGCTACGGGTCGCGGTGGTGCTGCCCGTGTTGTGCAGCGTGCTGGACGTGCCGTTGTCGGCGACCCAGTCGGGGCCGTTGTCCACCGAGGCGATCGCCGCGCCGCCGGCGTTGACGCGGTAGAGCACGTCGGTGGCCGCGAGCGGGGCGCCCACGTAGACGTTGCCTGGCAGCGAGCCGGTGGACTTCGACGCGGTGTTGGAGCCCTCGGCGTACGGGAAGAACGCGATCCTCGGACGCTTGTAGCGGTTGTCGCCGATGAAGTCGGTGTCGCTCACCACCCACACGCCGGCGTCGGTCTCGTAGATCTCGTACGCCGCCTCGCCGCGCGGGTTGCGCCCGGGGTTCCACCTCAGCGGGACCCCGCTCTGCGGGTCGAGCGCGGACAGGCCCGGACGGGGGACGGCACCCTGGGCGGCCCGGTCGGCGCCGCTGGGGTTGTTCATCCAGCGGTTGTGGCCGCCGACGTATACGGCCGCGCGGGTGACCTCGACGCCCCAGAGGGTGTCGCCACCGGAGTTGGCCACCCAGGTCGCGGTCAGCGAGGTGCCGGTGGCGTAGGTCTCGAAGCGCGCCGCGGTGTCGCACAGCGTGCCGCTGTGCGGTCCACCCGTGGTGGCGACCACGAAGAAGGAACCGTCGGGGGACATCTCGACGTCGCGCATGTAGCTGTCGAACGCCCCGGGGGAGCAGATCGGGGTGTACTGCGTGGTGTACCAGTCCGGAGCGACCGTGGCGGTGGGTCCGCTGAGGTCGATCATGACGATCTGGTCGCGCGCCACGCCGCCGACGGTGCGGTAGTTGCCGACGACGACCATCCGGTCGCCTGCCGGGGAGAGGGCCGCTTCGCGCGGTCCGATGGGCGCCTTGGCCCCGGTGCCGGTGTTGTGGTTGCCGGCGGCCACGAGGTTGAGGAACGGGTCACGCGCGCCGGTGGTCGCGTTGAGCGTGGCGAACTGGCCGGAGTCGACGCCACCGAGCTTCTTGAAGAAGCCGCCGATGAAGAGCCGGTTGTTGGGCAGCAGCTCCATCGTCTGGATGCTGCCTGACGTGCTGGGCGCCTTGAACGTCGAGACGGCCTGGCCGGTGTTGACGTCGAGGAGCTGCAGGTGGTTGGGGCCCTTGTTGTTGATCTTGGTGAAGTCGCCCGCGACGTAGACCGTGTCGGCCGTGGGGCCGGGCAGCAGCTGCTGGACCTCGCCGTCGACGGTGGGGTTGAAGGTCTGGCTGACCAGGCCCGTGGTCGCGTCGAAAGCGACGAGGTTCTGCCGGGTGTGGGGGGTGCCGTTCATCGGGTCCGCCACCTGGGTGAACAGGCCGCCCGCGACCATCGTGCTGCCGACCTGGACGATCTTGTTGACCGCGCCGTCGAGCACCCAGGGCGTCTTCTTGCTGGGGACGTCGCCGGGCATCCGGTCGGCGGCGGGTGCGGCGTCCGCGGCCGCCGTGACGAGGGGAGCGGCCGCGTGTGCGGCAGGGACGTGGGCACTGACCGAGAGGGTCAGCGCGAGGCCCGCCACCAGGGCGAGCAGCTGTCGTGGCCGCACGGTGTCTCCAGACGTTCGAGTGAGAGGGGACCCGCCCGCAGCAGCGGAAGGGTCCGCGGGTCAATCTGCGGCCGAGGACGACGTCGAGGACACGGTCGCGGCTGAACTGCCCACAATTGGGGAGGTCGGAGGCTCCGGTCTCGGCGCGCGGAAGCCGCCCGGCCGGTACGTCGGGTCCTCGACCTGTTCGAGGGTGGGCGCGCCGAACATCGGCAGTCCGGTCGTCCGCCGCAGCAGGCCCCACACCACGGGGAGCAGCAGCAGGGTGACCAGGCCGACGACGGCGATGAGCACCGGGTGGGTCTCGTGCTCACCGGCGCCGAGCGGCGCCCAGCCGGCCTTGTCGAGCAGCGCGACGCCGCTCATGGTGAGCACCACGACGATGCCGCGCCGGATGATGGACTGCGGGACGCGCGGCGCGACCACGCTGCCGAGGATCGTGCCGGGCACCGAGCCGAGGACGAGCGGGACGAGGATGGCCCAGTCGAGACCGTGCAGCGCGATGTTGGAGATCGCGGCGGCCATCACGAGGGGGACGGCCTGCACGAGGTCGGTGCCGACCAGCTTCACCGCGCTGAGGCCCGGGTAGAGCATGAGCAGCGCGATCATGATGACCGACCCGGAGCCGACGCTGGTGATGCCGACGAGCAGCCCGCCGAGGGCACCGATCAGCAGCGTCGGGAGGGGGCGGACGATCGGGTCGGTGTCGTCGGAGTGGCTGCCGGTGCGCATCCGCCGCAGGTTGATGTAGAGGCGCAGCGCGTAGGTCGCCGCCGCGAAGAGCAGCGCGAAACCGATGCACAGCTTGAGCGTCTGGTCGAGACCGCCGGGGGGCGCCAGCCAGTTGATGAGATGGGGGCCGAGCAGCGCCGTCGGCACCGACCCGAGCACGAGCCAGGTGGCCAGCCGCATGTGGGGCGAGCCCTCGCGCTTGTGCACGAGGGCGCCGCCCGTCTTGTAGACCGCGGCGGCCGTCAGGTCGGCGGTGACCACGGTCGCCGCGTCGCCGACGCCCAGGAAGATGAGGGCGGGGGTCATGAGCGCTCCACCACCCATGCCGGTCAGGCCGACCACGACGCCGACGAGGAAGCCGGCCACGAGGATGGACAGGAACGTGCCGGTGACCAGGTCGAGGAGTGACACCGGCTCAGCTGCCCCGGTAGATGCGGACGTAGTCGATCTGGCCCGAGAAGTAGTCGCACGTCACCGTGATCTGGTCGCAGTTGATCTTGCCGCCGATGGTCATGGGGATCTTGTTGTCGATGGTGCCAACGGCCCCGAGCTTGCGGCCCACCCTCACACCGTCCACCCAGAGCTCGACGGCGGTGGGGGTCTTCACGCACCGCAGAACGTGCCAGGCATTGTCATTGAGTGCGATGGGCGAGCGGACAGCGCCTCGCGTGAGGGATCCCTTGTACAGACATGACGGCAGGCCACCGGGGTTCTGGATCTTCCACTGCCCGCCGGGCGAGGCGGATTGGCCCTTCTGGGTGATGTTCCCGAACTTCTCCTTGGTCCTGTAGCGGATCTCGACGGTGAACGTGTCGGTCCGCGGATCGAGGCTGGGATTGTCCGGGATGACGATGACACGCTCCGGGCTGGCAGGCGGCGTGGTCGGGCTGCGGCGGGGCCAGGAGTAGCCGGTGGCGCCGTCGAACACGAAACCGGTGTCCAGGCCACTTTGGTCAACGGGCGCGTGGAGCCCGTTGGGGCCGCTGTCGGTCATGGTGGTGGCCCCGCTCGGCTCGTTCATCTCCCAGCTGGCCTCGACCGCCACCGCCCTCATGGCCCTGGCGGGGACAGCCTCGGCGGCCGTGTGCGCCAACAGCGATGCTGCCAACGCAACAGTGGTGATCAGAGCGCCCGACTTGAGTCGCGTCCTCATGGTGCGTCCCCTTCTTCTTGCTGGCCCATCCCGTTGCCGGGTCGGGGCGCGTCAGCCCGATGCCACGCGTCCGGTACATCCCAGCGAGCCGAGGTCGGCCAGCGAGCGGGCCGGGGTGAAAAGCCCACAAGTTGGGGACGCGAGGACCCCCTGACAAGGGCTCGACGCCGGGGTCGAGGCCAGCGAACGGACATCCTCCCCGATTTGGGTGATAGGACGGCGCTTGCCCGCGATGGCGCCCTCCGGTGGTCCTACGTTCCCGCACAGGCGGCAGTGCAGCAGGGGACTGCGCCCTCACAAGGAGTGCAGGATGAACCTTCTTCACGTAGGCATGCGGCGCAACGTCGCGGTGGCATCAGTGGTGTCCCTGGTGGCCGCCGTGCTCGCGGTGGTCGGCCTGGCGGCCAGTCCCGCGGCCGCGGCCGACGTCATCACCTTCCGTGCCGCCGCCCAGGCGGCGTACAACCAGACGACGGCACGGGTGACGATTCCCGCCTCCGTCCGGGAGACCGACGGGATGCTGCTGTTCGTCACCAAGAACAACGCGTCTGCCACGGTGACCACGCCCCCCGCCGGCTGGACGTTCGAGGGCACCCGACTCTCCAGCACCGACACGGAGACCATCCTCTACAGCCGGGTCGCGGTCGCCAACGACGCCGGTCGCAACGCGGCCATCACCTTCTCCGCCACCACCAAGGCGACGATCACGCTCCTCGCCTACGACGGCACCGCGGCCGACCCGGTGTCCGCCTTCGCGTCGGCCGCCGAGACGGTCAACCGTACGACGCACACCACGCCCGTCGCCCAGGTGGCGACCGCCGGTTCGCTCGTCGTGTCCTACTGGGCCGACAAGTCTGCGTCTGAGACCACTGGCTGGACCTTGCCGGCCGGCCAGACGCAGCGGAGCATCGCGCTCGGCACGGGACCGGGACGCATCACCTCGGTGGCCTCCGACGCCGCGGCCGTCGCCGGACCCACCACCCCCCGGAGCGCCACAAGTGCGGTCTCGTCGGCCAAGGCGACCATGTGGACCGTGGTGCTGCAGCCCGATGACACCACAGCACCCAACGTCGCCCCAGTCGCATCGTTCACCGTCAGCTGCCCGCAGGCGACCTGCACCGTCGACGCGTCGGGTTCTACCGACACCGCTCCGGGGACCGTGGCCTCCTACGCCTGGGACTTCGGCGATGGCACCACCGGCACAGGGGTCTCCACCACCCACACCTACACGAGTGGCGGGGCCAAGACGATCACGCTGACGGTCACCGACAACCAGGGCCTGGCCTCGGCGCCGGTGACCCGCACGGCAAACCCGACCGTCGCGCTCCCGTCGTCGGGCCAGCCCAACCACAACCGCCTCGTTCCGGATCGTCCGCGGACCAACACGCCCCGCATCAGCAACGGTGAGATCTGGGACATCGAGGTCGTCCCGGCGCTCAACAGGGTGTTCATCGCCGGCAACTTCACGTCGTTGGCCAACACCATCAGCCCCACGACGACCATCACCCAGGCCGGCCTGGCGAGCTACAACTACCAGACAGGCCTTGTCGACACGAACTTCCGTCCGACCTTCAACGGCGGTGTGTCCGCGGTCGAAGCGAGCCCTGACGGCACCAAGCTGTTCGTTGGCGGCTCCTTCAACACCGTCAACGGCGTCGCCAAGCAGAAGGTCGCGAGCCTCAACCTCACGACGGGCGCCCCGCTGAGCACGTTTGGCTTCACCAACAGCACCAACAACCAGGTGCAGTCCCTGGCTGCGAGCAACTCAACCCTCTACGTCGGCGGCCGGTACACCCGCATCAACGGCGTACTCCGCACCGGACTCGCGGCGGTCAACGCCGCGTCCGGGGTCGTCGACCAGGAGTTCGACAACCAGTTGTCGGGTGGCATCGGGGTCAACGGCCAGCTCGGCGTTCCACAGCTGAAGCTGACCCACGATGGAACCAAGCTGCTTGTGGTTCACACCGGTCGGCGCATAGATGGTCAGGACCGGCTCGGCATGGGGATCATCGACACCGCCTCCAAGCAGCTGCTCCCTTGGCGCAGCCAGCTGTGGGACGACAACCTTGCCCGCGTGGGTGGCGTCACCCGCATCTACGGCGCCGACATCGCCCCGGACGACTCCTACTTCGTCGTCACCAGCGGCTCGGGCGGCGACGCTCCGCCCATCAGTGACACTGCCATTCGCTACCCGCTGACTGCCGACTCGCTCGTCAACTCCGATGTCCAGCCATCGTGGATCTCCCGTCACTTCGACAGCATCTACTCGGTGGCCATCACCGAGGTCGCGGTGTACGTCGGCGGGCACTTCGGTTTTGTCGAGTCCCCCAGCGCCAATGACCCGTGGCCCGGGTTGGACAACGTCGGCTACGGCACCGGACAGGGTCTCGGAGGTTACGGGTTGGGCGACCAGGTCGTCCGTCGTGATCACATCGCGGCGCTCAGCACGACGACGGGCAAGTCGCTCGAGTGGAACCCCACGGGCGGTTCCAACTCGTTCGAGGGCGACAAGGCCATGGAGGCCACGCCTAGGGGTCTGTTCATCGGTGGTGACGGCATGTTCAAGGGCGGTGTGCGCACTGGCCGGGTCGGCTTCTTCGACTTCAACACGGTGACCAACCCGCCGACCCTGCCCGACACCACCATCCTCGCGCCGATCGAGGGCCGCGTTGTCGCCAACAACACGCCGTTCGAGGTCACCGGTACGGCGCAGGTCGCCACCGGCAGCGTCGGACGCGTGCAGGTGCGCATCCAGGATCGCAACAGCGGTCAGTACCTCACCTCGGGTAACACCTGGAGCAGCACGGTCACCTCGGTCAATGCCACTCTGGGTGCCGGCACGACCAACCGCCCGTGGACGCTTGGCAACAGGATCATCACCACGAACCGCAACCTGGTGGTGTCGGCCCAGGCCTTCACCGCAGTGACGGGGGGTACCGGAGACTCCACCGCGGCGACCAAGAAAATCGAGTCGTTCGGGCTTGAGGACCAGACCCCGACGACGAACATCACCGGCCCGAGCGGGATCCAGGCCTCCACCGCCTTCACCGTCCTCGGCACGGCAACGGACGACAAGGGCGTCAACTCGGTCACCCTCTTTTTCCAGGATGCCCAGGGCCGCTACCTGCAGGCGGATGGCACGGTGGACGACATCTACAACACGTTCCGGGTGACTCCTGATGTCATCGGTGCCACTGCAGCAACGTGGACCTACGACGTGACGCTGCCGTCCGAGGGGGTGTGGCGTGCCGGTGCCACGGCCGTAGACACCCAGGGTCAGGCCGACCTTCGGAGCGCCGTGCGTGAGTGGACGGTCGACTCGAACGCGGTGGCGCCGTCGGTGACGATCCAGGCCCCGGTAGCTATGACTCCGCCGTTCACGGTTCCAGCACTGACGGTCGAGCCCGGAGGTCGGATGACGTTCGCCGGCACGGCTTCGGACGACGAGGGCCTCCGAAATGTCGAGATCATGCTGAGGAACACCTCCACGGGGGAGGCCCTGGCTGCTGACGGTACGTGGGGAACGGGGATAACGGCTCGCTACCACCGGATCTCGCCGGTCGACATCGGAGGATCGACGTACAGCTGGACCTACACCACTTCCTTCAACCTCTCGCCGGGCACCTACAGCTTCATCGTGCGCGCGACGGACGACCAGGACCTGGCCACGTCCACGGCCAACCGTGGCTCCCTGACCATCAACGCGCAGTACGCCGGTGATGTGGCGCCCGATGGGACCATGGTCTTCGTGACGCCCACGGACAAGTCGCTGACGGTCAACCTGTCCGGGACCGCCACTGATGACATCGGTCTCCAGAGCGTGCGGGTGTCCTTGCAGGACCGTGACACCGGACGGTACCTCCAGCCCGACGGCACCATGTCCGCCTCAATGACCTTCCGCAACGCAGTACTCACGCCCGCTGCGGCCACCAGCGCGACGTGGAGCCTGCCGTCGATCGTCTTGCCGTCCGGGGGGGATTGGCGCTTTACGGCGATCGCGTTCGACAGCCGCGGCCAGCAGGACCCCACCCCTGCCACGGGCAGCTATCGGGTCTACCCGGGTGACGGTCTACCCAACCTGAGCGAGACACTCGGGCAACCGATGACCGGCAGCTCGTTCACGGAGGGAAGGATCGTAGTGACTGGTCGTGCGGAAGATGCTCCTGATGCGTTCGCGGGGATTGCCCGGGTCGAGGTTGGGGTCATCAACTCCGCCGGTCAGTACATGAGCTCCACCGGAACGTTCACCAGCACCACCGCGAGCTACCGGCCAGCGTTCTTGAACAGCCCGGGCAGCGCCGGCTCCAACTACTCCTACACGACCCCGGTCATCCCGTCCGCGAGCTACACGGTCGTCGTCCGCGCGATCGACGTCAACGGCCAGGTGATGGACCCGCCGCGGACATCCACGGACGTGGCTGTCACGTCGCCCCCCAACAACCCGCCCGTGGCGCGCTTCAGTTACACCTGCAACCAGAACGTCTGCACCTTCGACGGTCGCAGCTCCACGGACGAGACTCCCAGCTCGCTGACGTACTCATGGAACTTCGGTACCCAGGGGACGGCTTCCGGCCCACTTCCGACCAAGACCTTCACCGCACCGGGGACCTTTGCGGTGATACTGACCGTGCGTGATGAATGGACGCTGACCAGCACCTCGGTCGCTCAGGAAGTCACGGTCGTCGAGCCGACGGGCAACTCTGCTCCAGTGCCAACCTTCACTCAGAGTTGCCAAGGACTCAGCTGTGCGGTGAGCAGCCAAGGAACGACCGATCCCAATACTGGGGACGTCATTGCGTACTCCTGGAACTGGGGAGACGGGACGGCGCCGAGCACTGGCGCATCTCCCGCCGCACACGTCTATACGACGGCCGGCACGTATACGATCTCGCTCACCGTGACGGACGGCTGGGGCAACACGGCCATGACGACGCGAAGCGTGAGTCCTTCCGCTCTGTCCCCGCAACTGGCCGGGCCGTTGCCATGACGCTCGAGCCGTGCCCCACGCACACGCACAGCCCGCAGTTCTCGCGCTGGGCAACGCGCGGCTCATCCGTCCGTCCTGGGCAATGCTTCCACATACGCCTGGCAAGACATATGGAGGCGCGATCCTCCCCAAATTGGGGGTGGTTCGGCTGCGCGGGCCGGTAGGACGCGACTCCTGGCATCTGATGGGCCGACACGCGGTGTCCTGGCTTCAGAGACCGGGTTCAGTGTGTAAGTCGACGCCACGAAGAGAAGCAGGTGAGAACCGTGGGTAGAGCGCTCCTGGTGACGGGCGTGCCGCGCTCCGGCACGACCTGGGTTGCTCGTCTCTTGGCCACCACGGGGTCAACGTCGCTGGCGGGGCGCGAACCCATGAATCCGAGGGGTAGACAGTTCGCCCTGGCCGGCACGGTGCACGAATGGACCCGGCTCACCCAGGAGTCCGCTCACCAGCGACGCATCCTGAAGCGTGCCTACGCTGGATGGGACCCCCGCGTGTACAGCCGGTACGGGCGTCGGCAGTGGGCCGCTCCGCTTCCCGGCTCGCGGATGATCGTCAAGGACCCTTTCGCACTCCTGTCCCTGCCGATGCTGGCTCGTGTGACGGGCGCAGTGCCGCTGGTCGTCCACCGACATCCCGCCGCCGTCCTCGCCAGCTACCGACGGATGGGTTGGAGTCCAGATCTCGAGGAGGTCAGGGTGATCGTTGATGCCGTTCGCCGGTCACACCCGGCCCTACCGGTCAGCGCCGTTCCGACCGGTCCCCTGGGCGAGGCCGAGGCGATGGCTGTGTTCTGGAGGGGACTCCACGAGCTCTTCCTGCTTGATGCAGGCGCGCTGACGTCACTCGTGGTGATCTCCCACGATCGACTCGTGGGAAACGAGGTGCTCTGTCGTGCCCTGGTCGACCGTCTGAATCTTCGGTGGACCGGTGAGACGGACGCTGAGCTTCGGCACGAGGAGAGCCTCTCGACCTCTCCTCGGCAAGGTCTCCACGACTTCAACCGCTCCCCGCAGGAGGTTGCCGAGGGGTGGCGCAGAAGAGTCACGCAGGCAGAGGTCGACGAGATGGAACAGCTCACGGTGGACGTACGCGGTCGGCTGGCGTCCATGTCGCTCGATTGCGAAACCGCTCCCGGGTGGGGGCCTGCCACGTAGGTGTCGGTGACCCGGCTCGTGCGCGCACGACGTTGGACTCGCCCCGACGCTGGCCGGCTCGCGACCTAGCCAAGCGCTGGAAGTTACCCAATGTTGAGCATGTACGAATGATCAGCTCTATGAGTCGGTCTGCACTCCCTCGGTGCCGTTCTTGCCAAGAATTTGACACCTTCGAAGGAGCGTCCCCTACGGTTCTCAGAGTTCAGGGACCTCAGAGCGTTTCGACCGCCCATTGTTCCGCGCGGTCGCAGGTGGTTGAGCACCGGCGAACATCTGGGTGTCCAGTCCCCTGCTGACCACCCCCGAAGGGTCAACTCGTGCATTCAGTTTCACGTCGCAACATGCTCCGTCTCGCCGGCGGTATCGCCGGAACCACTGGTGTCCTCGGCGCCAGCCACCTCGCCCCGGCGCACGCCGCGCAGCGCAAGGTGAAGGCCCGGCTCAACAGCACCGTCGTCCAGTCCGGTGACCGGCTCATTCTCCACATCGCGGAGAACCTCTCCCAGGCCCGCAAGATCCGGGTTCGCGACAGCGACGGGCTTGTGTGGAAGCGGCGTATCCGCAAACCGCGCTACCAGGTGTGGACTGCCAAGGCCAAGAAGCCCGGCCAGGGGACCGTCACGGTCGTGACCCGTCGTGCCGACGGCAAGGTCTTACGCAACAAGCTCGACTACCAGGTCACCAGTGCTGCCACTGGTTCCTCCCCGGTCACAGGTTCCGCCCTCATCGGGATGAGCGCCATGCCCGGTGCGTGGGATCAGAAGGTGGCTGAGGTGGGGCCTGGGCTGTCTGCCCGGCGGATCTTTGCTGACCTGGCCAACGGGGCGAGCAGCCAGATGAAGATGGTTGAGGAGGCGCATGCTGCTGGGATGCTGCCCGTCATCTCCTACAAGGTGGGTGGTGACGATGCTGCCCGTCATCTCCTACAAGGTGGGTGGTGAC
>NZ_LMSN01000006.1:0-67833 GCF_001428425.1 Nocardioides sp. Soil777 | reverse complement strand
CGACTCAAGAACCACAACCTGGGCCGCATCCCGGCGGCCAAGATCGACACCAACTAACAACCGCAGAGGGGTCCGTTTTCAACCGACGCTAAGGGGTTCATTTTCAGCCGTCGTTGACACCCAGCGCGGGTATCACGTAGGTCGCTCAACTTGTGGGGAGATTCGCGGCGGGGGCTCCCGCTTGCTCCGACTAGTGTCTGTCAGCGATGGTTTCCGGAATCGACCCCTCAGTGCTGCGCGCCGCTCGCGAGAAGGCGGGCCTGACCCAGCATGAGTTGGCGCGTCTAGTTGGTGCCGCCGGTGGGGAGCGCATATCTCGTTGGGAGCTGGGCGCGTCGGTTCCTCGGCCGGACTTCTTGGTCAAGCTTGCTAGAGCGCTCGACATCCCGACCCTTCGTCTAATTCACATGGAGGGTGAGGTTCCTGATCTCAGAGCACTGCGTTTGAAGGCGGGGCTGACGGTGCCCGAGTTGGCTGCGGCCGTCAACGTGGCTGTGCCGACCTACTACGCCTGGGAGCAAGGCCGTTGGACCCGACTTCCAGCAGCCAGGCAGCTTGAGAGTCTCGCGCGTGGGTTGGGGGACACAGTCGACGTCGTCGCCGCGGCCTTCCAGGAAGCCCGGCAGCAGCGTCTGCGGCGCGGGTAGGTCTAGCGCCGTAGACGGGCGCGCCTGGCGCCGAGTTGACCGTAATCCACAGGGAGATATTCCTCCCGAAAAGTCCGCATGATTTGTGGTCCCATTGACCTGGATGTTCGGTGCGTGCAAGCGCTCAGTCCCATCGGGGGGAGTGGGCCACGCAACCACTTCCGGTCAGGACTCGGGCGATGACATCTCGGAATCGGTCAGCTGTGGATAACGATTCTCTCGATAGAAATGCACTAGTGTGTTTCTATCGAGTCGGGCTCGCGATGACCGCTCCCGGCACGTCTTGACACGTAGGTGATCGAGACAAGAGAGGACTCGGGGATCCATGTCGATGAACACTGCTCAACAAGCACGGGACGAGGTTGGCGCCAGTATCAAGGCACCTCCCGACCACAACCATTTCCCACGGCTGAGGCGCCGCCGCAGGCGTTGGGTCCTGGCACTCTGCGCGGCTCTTGTCGCTGCCGGCGGCCTGGGGACCGCGTTCGCGTTCACCTCGGTTAACGACACCCAAGAGGTCCTGGTCGTCAGCAACGACATCAAGCGTGGCGAGACCATCGAGGCCGGCGACCTCGCCGTCGTGCGGGTCAGCGTCGACCCGGCGTTGACCCCGGTCCCCGGCAGCCAGAAGGCCGAGCTCGAGGGCAGCCGTGCTGCCGTCGACCTGTGGGCCGGCACTCTGCTCACCGCGCAGGCAGTCACCGACAACCTGGTGCCGGGGGAGGGAGAGTCCCTGGTGGGCATCAGCCTTACTCCCGCGCAGAGGCCGTCAGAGCCGCTCTACGGCGGCGACGTCGTCCGGATCGTCACCACGCCCGGCGACCAGGGCGAGATCACCGACAGGGAGCCGGTCACCATCGAGGCCACCGTCGTTGGTGTTAACCGGGTCGAGGAGACGGGGGAGACCGTCGTCGACGTCGCGGTGCCCGAAGCCGAGGCGGCCGAACTGGCTGCCCGGGCTGCCACCGGACGGGTCGCACTCGTCCTGGACGCCCGGGAGCGCTGAGGCATGGCGGTGATCGTCCTGGCCTCCGCGAGCGGTTCGCCCGGCGTGTCCACCACGGCGCTCGGGCTAACCCTCAACTGGCACCGACCCGTGCTCCTGGTCGACGCAGACCCGACCGGATCCTCATCGGTCTTCGCCGGCTACTTCCAGGGCGCCCAGGAGCCGACCGGCGGCCTGATCAACCTCGCTCTCTCCCTGCGCGAGGGAACGCTGGCGGACGCGCTGCCCCGGGAGACGCTGCTGCTGGACCCCGAGGCGCCGGCCGAGCGGTCTGCTTGGTTCCTACCCGGCATCCGGGCCCACGAGCAGGCCCCCAGCCTGCTGCCCCTGTGGGAACCGCTCACCGAGCAACTGCGCGCCCTCGACCGCAACGGCCAGGACGTCATCGTCGACGCCGGACGACTCGGCCTCGCCGGCTGGCCCCAGCCGCTGATCGCTGCCTCCGACCTGACCCTGCTCGTCACCCGCAGCTCGCTGCCGGCCCTGGCCGGTGCCACCAGCTGGGCCAAGACCCTGCGGGCACAGTTCGCCGCGGTCGGTGGGCTCTCCCGTCTCGGGGGACTCCTCGTCGACGAGGAGCGACGCTGGCCCTCGCTTCCCACCGGCGCCCGAGTCCGGCCCTACACCGCACGCCAGATCGCCAAGGCCCTCCAGATCCCCGTGGTCGCCTCCGTGGACTGGGAGCCCGAGGTGGCCGAGGTCTACTCCCACGGCGCCCGCAAGCCACGCAAGTTCGAGTCCTCCGGACTGCGGCGCGGCTACCGGGGCAGCACCGCCGCAATCCAGTCCATCCTCGGCGCCAACCAGGCCGCCCTCGCTCCCACGAACGGAGGCCACGCATGAGCACCAACGGACACCACCCGGAGACCAACGGCCGCGACCCGCTGCGCGCAGACGAGTGGCTTGAGGCCCGCCATGCCGCGAACCGTGAGCAGACCTCGCCGTTCGCCCGAGGACGCGGTTCCAACGGCACCCCGCCGCCCCCGCCGGTCGTCGAGGACGACGACCCGACCTCGCTGCCGATCTTCGCCGGCGCCTGGACCAGCGAAGGCGAGGGCCAGCTGCCTGGCCGCGCCCGCTCGGAGTTCAGCCTGCGCCCGCTTGTGGCGCCCGCACCGGAGGAGCACCAAGACACCCGCGGCACGGATGGCGAGGTCGAGCTGGACTGGGAGCTGATCGCGCAATACCGCGCTGAGATCTCGTCGCGACTGACCGCCCGGCTCGACAAGGAAGGTGGTCGGGTCACCGAGGAGGACCGCGAGCAGATGGGCCTCGACGTCATCGAGGAGCTCATCAAATCCGAGGCCGAGACGTTGGTCTCGACCGGCCGTCCGCCGTGGACGAAGGACCACGAGAAGGCACTCAAGTCCGCCCTCCACGCCGCCCTGTTCGGGCTCGGCCGCCTGCAGCCCCTGGTCGAGCGCGAGGACGTCGAGAACATCATCGTCATCGCCCGCGGCCCGGTCTGCTCGGTGTGGCTGGAGCTGGTCGACGGCACCCTTGTGGAGGCCGCCCCGATCGCCGACTCCGAGGACGAGCTGCGCGAGTTCCTCTCCGACCTAGGCGCACGGCAGAACCGGCCCTTCACCGAGGCCCGGCCGCACCTGGACCTCCGGCTGCCCGGGGGAGCGCGGCTCGCGGCCGGCTCCTGGGTGATGGCCTACACCTCCGTCGTGATCCGTCGCCACAGCATGCGCGAGGTGTCGATGGACGAGATGGTCTACGACCGCAAGGCGTGCAGCGCGGTCCTGGCCGACTTCGTCGCAACCTGCGTGCGCGCGGGCAAGAGCATCGTCGTCTCCGGGGTCCAAGGCAGCGGCAAGACCACTTGGGTCCGGGCCCTGTGCTCGTGCATCCCGCCCTGGGAGATGATCGGCACCTTCGAGACCGAGTTCGAGCTGCACCTGCACGAGCTCGTCGACCGCCACAAGATCGTCCACGCGTGGGAGCACCGCCCCGGATCCGGCGAGGTCGGCATCGACGGCCGCCAGGCCGGTGAGTTCAGCCTCGAGGAGGCCATCCACCACTCCTTCCGGTTCAACCTCGCCCGCCAGATCGTCGGTGAGGTCCGCGGCCCGGAGGTCTGGAACATGCTCAAGGCCATGGAGTCCGGGCCGGGCTCGATCAGCACCACCCACGCCCGCAGTGCCGAGCACACGATCGAGAAGCTCGTCTCCTGCGCCATGGAGAAAGGCCCCCAGGTCACCCGCGAGCTGGCAATCAGCAAGCTGGCCGCCGCGATCGACATCGTGATGTACCTGCGCTCGGAGGTCGTCGCCAATCCCGACGGCACCTTCCGCAAGCAGCGCTGGGTCGAGGAGGTCCTGGTCGTCCAGCCCAGCATCGACGCCGCCAGGGGATACGCCACCACCCCGATCTTCGCCCCTAACCAGCTCGGCCAGGCCGTCGCGACCGGCAAGCTCGACAACTTCCTCGCCCAGGAGCTGGCGCGGCATGGGTTCGACCTCGAGGCGTACAAGGCCGAGTCCCAGGCCAACCCGGGGGTGGCCACCTCATGAGCACTGCGTTCCTGCCCGCCGTCTTCGGGGCGCTCATCGTTATCGGTCTGATCGGGATGGTCTACGCGCTAATCCCCGCGCCGCCCGAGCCGCCGCGGCCCGCCCGGACCGTCACCCCGTTCGGGCGGCTGGGGAACTGGTTCGTCCGGCTCGACCGGCGCACCCGGATGCTGATGGTCGGCGGTGCCGTGGCTGGCCTCCTGGTCGCGCTGGTGACCGGCTGGGTGATCGCGATCGTGCTCGTCCCGGCCGGGATCGTCGGTATCCCGCTGTTGCTGACGCCCCCGCCGGCGGCCGCGAGCATCGAGAAGCTCGAGGCGCTCGAGGAGTGGACGCGGTCCCTGTCGGGCAAGCTGACCGCCGGCCAGTCCCTGCGCTCGGCGCTCATTAAGTCCCTGCAGTCCGCGCCGGCGCCGATCGAGCGCGAGGTCGGACTGATGGTCTCCCGGTTGTGGAACAACACCGCCAGCACCGAGGACGTGCTGCGCGCCTTCGCCGAGGACCTCAACGACTCCACTGGCGACGTCGTGGCCAGCCAGCTGATCCTTGCCGCCAGCGGCCGCGGCCAGGCCGGACTGTCGAAGGCCTTGGACGCCCTCGCTGAGACCGTCGCCTCCGACGTGCGCGCTCGCCGCCAGATTGCCGCCGACCAGGCCAAGCCCCGCACCACCGCCCGCACCGTCACCGTGATCACCCTCGGTGTGCTGGGCATGCTCGCCTTCACCGGGGACTACATCGAGCCCTACGGGTCCCCGCTGGGCCAGGTCATCCTCGCCGTCCTGCTCTCGGCCTACGTGGCCACGCTGCTGTGGATGCGCCGGATGGCTGTCGCCAAGCCGCTCCCGCGGTTCCTCGACCTCCAGGCCCGCAACGCCCACCGCGCCGCCCAGCGCACGGCACCGGGCGAGAAGGAAGGAGCGCTCGCATGACCGGCCTGCAGATCGCGCTCGCCAGCGGCACCCTCATCGGACTGGCCCTCGCCCTGCTCGTATGGCGCCTCGCGCCCTCCGACCCCGACCTGGTCGACGCGCTGGACCGTCTCTCACCTGACCACGTCGTGCCCCGCCGCAACACTCCCGGCCTCGACGTCGACACCGGCGCCGGCTCGGCGGTCGATCGGATCGGCTTGTGGGCGATGAAGAACCTGCCCGGCGGCGCCTGGGCCCACACGCCTCGCAAGGACCTGGCCATCCTGCAGATCAGCGAGACCCGGTTCCACGGCGAGAAGGTCGTCTGGGCACTGCTCGGCCTGATCATGCCGCCGCTGCTGGCCGCCTTCTTCACTCTGATCGGCCTCCCGCTGCCGTTCGCCATTCCGACGCTCGGCTCGCTGGCCCTGGCAGCCCTGTTCTGGTTCATGCCCAACTACAACGCCGCCGACGACGCCAAGAAGGCCCGCATCGAGTTCAGCCGCGCCCTGGGCGCCTACATCGACATGGTGGCCACCGGCGTCCGCGACGGATCCAGCGGCCAGCAGGCGCTGCGCTCGGCAGCCGAGGTCGGCGACAAGTGGGTCTTCAAGCGGATCGAGAGCGAGCTGCGCCGCGCCCGCTACATGACCCGCGCACCCTGGGACTCCCTGCACGGTCTCGCCGACGAGCTCGCCGTCCCCGAGCTCGATGACCTCGCCGACATCATGCAGCAGTCCGGCCAGGACGGAGCCCAGATCTACAACAACCTCCGGGCCCGCGCCGCCGCACTCCGGTCGGCGATGCTCAGCGCCGAGGTCGGCAAGGCCAACGCCACCTCCGAGCGCATGTACATCCCAGCCAGCCTGCTCGGCATCGTCTTCATGGCGATCCTCGTCACCCCCTCCCTGCTCCGTTTCACCACCTGACCGACCTAACACCGACCCCAAAGAACCAGGGTCACCCAGACCGCAAACCGAACAACCAGGAAGGAAGAACCCCGATGTTGAAGCTCTTCATCGCCCTCCAGATGGCGGCGCTGACCGCGCTCGCCTCCCTCGAGGACCGCGTCACCCGGCAGCGCGACGAGCGCGGCTCCGTCACGATCGAGCAGGTCCTGTGGGCCGGCGCCGTGATCGTCATCGTCGGCATCGTCGTCGCGGCCATCAAGTTCTTCGTGACCAGCGAGTCCGCCAAGATCAAGTAGGCCGCCATGTTCGCCAGCCTCCACCGCCGCAGCCGGGACGAGCGCGGGTCGGTGACCATCCAGATGGTCTTCCTGATGCCCGCGCTGTTCCTGCTGATGTTCCTCGGCCTCCAAGGCGCCCTTTACTACCACGCGAAGCAGGTAGCGCTCGCGGCCGCGCAGGAGGGCGCCCGTGAGGCAGGCAGCGAGAACGGCACCCGCGACGCCGGTGTGGCCACGGCGAACACGTTCCTCCACGACGCCGGAGGCTCCGACGTGATGACCTCCACCAGCGTCTCCGGATCACGGACCACGACCACCGCCACGATCACCGTCACGGGCAAGTCCATGAGCGTCATCCCCGGCTGGCACGTGACCGTCACCCAGAGCGCCAGCGTCCCGGTCGAGAGGCTCACCGAATGACCAGGCAGACGAGGCGGACCAGCGCACGCCGCCGGCGCCGGGACGAGCGCGGGTCGGTGGCCATCGAGGCCGCGATCGGCGTCCCGGCCTTCGGCCTGTTCGTGGCGATGATCATCCTCGGCGGCCGCGTGGAGATCGCCAAGCAGTCCGTGGCCGCAGCCGCCTACGAGGCGGCACGAGCGGCCTCCATCGAGCGGACCCAGAGCGAGGCCATCACCTCCGGCAAGTCCGCGGCCACCAGCAGCCTGCACGACCAGGGCCTGCAGTGCACGACCACCAACATCACGATCAACGCTGCGGCCTTCAACGCCCCGCTGGGAACCACCGCCCAGGTCACCGCCACCGTGACCTGCAAGGTCGACGTGGCGGACCTGAGCATCCCCGGCCTGCCCGGCACCCGGACGATCACCGCCACCGCCAGCAGCCCCGTCGACGCCTACCGGGAGCGCCGATGATGACCGCCCGCATCCGGAGTCTCACGACGCGGCGCTCGCGTGATGAGCGCGGCTCCATCAGCGTCTGGTTCGCCACCGCAGCACTGGCGATGATCATCCTCGTCGGGATGGCCGTCGACCTCGGCGGCAAGGTCCACACCCAGCAGCAAGCCCGCAGCGCTGCCGCCCAGGCCGCCCGCACCGGCGCCCAGGAGGTTCAGGGCTCGACCGCAGTCCGCGGCGAGGACCTCCGCGTCGACCTCACCGCCGCCAAGACGGCCGCCATGGACTATCTCCGCGCCGCCGGCGTGGAGGGAACCGTCCGCGTCGTCGACGGCGACACCCTGATCGTCACCACCACCGACACATACACCAGCAAGTTCCTCGGGATCATCGGCCTGGACACGATGCAGGTCACCGGGGAGGCGTCCGCGCGGCTCATCCGCGCCGAAGGAGGCATCGAGAGATGACCACGCCCACCCATCCCACCCTGGGCCAGCGGCTCACCGGCCTCGCAGCCTTGGTCGCCGTACTCGGCATCGTCCTCGGGCTGCCCGCACTATTCCTCGCGATCAGTGCCAGCCCAATCCCGGACCACGTCCCGACCCTGGGCGGCATCAAGAATGCGCTCATGGCGCCCGACGACGGCACCCTCGTCCTCGGCCTGTTCAAGGTGATCGGCTGGGTCGCGTGGGCCTTCATGGCGCTGAGCCTGGTCGTGGAGGCCATCGCACGGCTCCGCAAGGTCCAGGCGCCCCGGCTGCCGGGCCTGGGCCGGCCGCAGGCTGCAGCACGCGGCCTCATCGGCCTCGCCGCTCTGCTGTTCATCGCCGCGCCCATCGCCGCCCAGACAGCCACGATCACCACGGCCGCCGCGGCGCCGGTGACGGTGGGACATGTCAACGCCGGTGCCGCCGACCAGGCACCCGCCCAGCAGGACGTCAAGGTCGAGACGAAGCAGGAGCGCCAGCGCAAGACCGTCGACCACGCTGTGAAGCCGGGGGAGAGCCTGTGGTCGATCGCCGAGGACCACTTCGGCGACGGTGCCCGCTACAAGGAGCTCGTCGAACTCAACCGCGACCTCCTCGGCGCGCAGCCGAGCTTCCTCGAGCCCGGTTGGGTCCTCAAGCTGCCCGCGCTCAACGGCGGGGCACCGGCGCACGACTACACGGTGCAGCCCACCGACACCCTCAGTGAGATCGCCCAAGAGCAGCTCGGCGACGCTGACCGCTGGCCCGAGATCTACCAGGCCTCCACCGGCATCACCCAGCCCGGCGGGGCCCAGCTGACCGACCCCGACGTCATCGACGTCGGCTGGAAGCTCAACATCCCCGGCGCCGAGCAGGGGGGCAGTCACGACAACACCAGGCACCAGCAGCCGCGCGACGTCGAGCCCGAGACGCCCGCCAGCCCCGAGGACCAGCGGCCCGTCGACCCGCCGGCCGAGAAGGAGCCGCCGGTCGCCCACGAGCCTGAGGTGCCCGAGGTGCCCGAGACGGCCTCGCCCGATGTTGCGCCGCCCCAAGCCGAGGAGCCGGCGGCACCGGCCGCCGACGTCGACCAGGTCGACGACGCTGACGACTCGATCCTCGACGCGCCGTGGGTCCTCGCCGGACTGACCGGCGGGGGCGTCCTGCTATCCGGGGCACTGCTCATGGCCCTGCGGTCCCGCCGCCGCGCCGGCTACCGGAACCGGACACCCGGCCGCGCGATCGCCGCGCCGCCTCCGGAGCTCGCGCCGGTCGAGATGACCCTGAACGCCACCGGTGCCGCGGCCGCGGCGACCGTGGAGTTCGCGGACGAGGCGCTGCGCCGCCTCGCGGCCGCCGTCGGCGCGCAGGACACCACGATGCCGCCGCTCGCCGCCGTGGAACTCGCGCACGGCAAGCTGACTCTGCACCTGAGCGCGCCGGCCGCCGTCCCGGCGCCCTGGGTGGGCAGCCCGGACCAGACCCACTGGCACGTCAGCACGGACACCGCCGTCAACGAGCTCGGCCCCGACACAGGGAACGTCGAGCCGCCCTACCCGCTCCTGACCACCATCGGCATGAGCGACACCGGCGAGACGTGGCTGCTCAACTGCGAGGAGCTGTCCACCCTCACCATCAGCGGCGACCCGACCTACGGCCGGGACTTCGCCCGCCACCTCGCCGCGCAACTGGCCGTCAACCCGTGGGCGCGGCGCGTGCAGGTCGACTGCATCGGCGTCGCTGAGGAAGCCGTCGCCATGGACGAGCGGATCAGCTACTACCCGACCGGAGCAGCCGGCTCACGCGCGACCGCGGAAGCCCTCGCGGCCGCCGTCACCACGGTCGACCGGGCGAAGCGACACGACACCGACGTGTCCACGGCACGCACCGGCAGCATCGACGACGACACCTGGCCCGCCCGGATGCTGTTGCTCGACGCGGCGGCCGGAGACCCCGAGGACCTCGAGCAGCTGCTGCAGCTGGTCACCGGCCACGTCGGGCAGTCCGCCACCTCCATCGTCGTCGCCGGCGAACGCCCCAACACACCGGGCGCCGTCCTGCACATGACGAACACCGGCCGCGTCGTCCTCGAGCACGCCGGCCTCAACCTCATCGCCGTCGGCCTCACCAGCGACGAAGCCCGCGGCTGCGCCCTGGTCTACGCACTGAGCGAGGTCGCCGAGGACGTCCCCGTGCCGGTCGACGAGACCGCCACCGACGGCTGGGAGGCCTACACCGACCAGTCCGGGGCACTGCGCCGCGAGTACACCCTGCCGCGCAACACCCCAGCGGACGCCGTCGACGAGCCACTGTCCTCCCTCCTGGAGGGCGACGACGAGCACTACATCCGGCAGAGCGCGATCGTGCAGGAGGACCTCGAGACGCTGGCGCCGAAGGTGCCCGAGCACGTCCGAGCCGAGGTCGAGCAGAGCGACCCCACTCTCGACCAGGACATCGCCGACTGGTTCTCGACCGACTGCGACCGTCCAAGGCTCAGCCTGCTCGGTCCGGTCACCGCGCGCACCCACGGCAAGGCGCTGGCCAAGCGCAAGCCCTACTTCACCGAGCTGCTCGCGTACCTGGCCATGCACCGCAAGCATGGAGCCACCCGCGAGGAGATCGGCGAGGCATTCGGGATCACCCCCGGCAAGGTGCGCGACTACACCAACACCGTCCGCGAGTGGCTGGGCACCAACCCCACCACTGGAGAGCCCCACCTGCCCCACGCCGACAAGGCCCCTGCCACCAAACTCCGCGGCGTCAACGTCTACCAGGTCGACGACGGTCTCCTGGTCGATCTCCACCTCTTCCTCCGGCTGCGCAAGCGCGGGCAGGCCCGGGGCGGAACGGAAGGCGTCGCCGACCTCTGCACCGCGCTCGAGCTGGTCGGCGAGGCGAAGCCGTTCAGCCAACTGCGTGAAGAGGGATGGTCTTGGCTCGTCAACGAGCCCGACCGCGTCGACCTCATGGCGTCGGGCTGGATCGCCGACGTGGCCCTCATCGTCGTCACCGAGGCTCTCGCCGCCGGCGACCTGGTCAAGGCCCGCTCCGCCGCCTACGTCGCCAACCGGGCAGACCCTGACGGCGAGAGCACCCGCCTGTGCCTGGCCCACGTCATGAAGGCCGAGGGCGACCAGCTCGAGGCCGACCGGATCCTCCGCGAGGAGATCTGCAACCGGTCCGACGACGGCGACGCCCCGCTGGAACTGTCGGAGCGCACGAAGACCATCATCAGTAACCACGGCTGGCTCGCGAGCTGACTCGGGAAGGGAGCACGTGCACATGACCACCTTCAGCCAGGAGCTCACCGGCCGCTACGTCGCGGCCGGCGGCGACCGCCCCGACCTCGACGCCCGCCGCGTCGCGCGGGACGTGTTCGTTCGCGACACCATCCGCACGCTCTACAACGCCGACACGAGGTTCGGGATCGAACCCGCCCACAACGGCTCGCTGGCCGAGCTCGTCGACGCCGCCGAAGAACACCTCGAGCACATTGCCACCGACGTCAGCCAGCGATCAGTCATGGCGCCGCCCAACACAGGAGGAGACACCGCATGAGGAAGCACCACTCCGCACTCGGGGGAGTGGCCCTCGCCCTCGCCCTGACCCTCACGGGCTGCTCGGACGACAGCACCGACCCCGAGGCCGAGGACACCCCAACGGCAACCCGGACCGAAACGCCGACCAGCGCTTCGCCGACCCCGATGACTCCTGAGGAGAAGGCTGCCGCGCAACTGATCACCTACCTCGAGGTTCGTGACGACGCGCTCCGTGCCGCGACCATCGACTTCAAGCGCCTCAACAAGGTCGCAACTGGACAGGAGTTCCTGAACCTTCAGCAGAACGTCTCTGGAATCGAGCGCTCCGGCAGCAAGGTCACGGGGGAGTACGTTCACTTGCTCGACGAGCCGCGCGACCGCGGCTCGCAAGTGTTTATCACCGACTGCGAGGACCGCAGCGGAGTCGAGCGCACGAAGGACGGCAAGCCGGTTCCCGAACCTAAGGACCCCGAGGGCAACCCCCTGCGAAACCCGGTGCCGATCGAGTACGAGTTGATCAAGCAGAAGGGCCGCTGGCTCGTCAACAGCTCAAACGTGCTTTGGGACAAGTCGTGCTAGCCCGGGCGCTCGCCGCGATCGTGGCCGCCGCATGGCTGGTCACGATTGGGGGCTCGTCGCCGGCCGCCGCTGATGGCGACCAAAACTGCCACTATGAGACCAATCCGGACACCGGCGAGGTAGTGCTCGTCTGCGAGGACCCCGGCGATGATGGCGACGAGGACAACGATCCTGGTGATGGAGGGTCGTCAACGTGCTCGTACCAAGGCAACGAGATCCCCTGCACGGGCCCAGAAGGATCGACTTGGAGCAGCGCTCACGGGTGCTACGTCGGAGAGGCGTTCCCCGCAGACGAGACCGAGCCGCCGCCCGGGCAGACCGAGGAGGACGGCGCCTGGCACGTCTGCTACTTCCCCCCGCCCGGGTCCTCGTGGGAACTGATGTGGATCGAGAACGGCACAGTGACCATCGATCCAGAGGTGCTGGCTCAACGGGCCATTGCATCGATGGACCTGGACCCGATCACGATCGGCATCGTCCCCGAGTCGGGCGCCAACCGGGTTGGTCTCGTTGGTCTGCCGGTGTGGATGTGGGTCGACAGCCCGACCGATGACACGTTCGGACCGATCACCGCGTCAGCCAGCGAAGGGCCGGTCTCGGTCAGCGCCACCGCCAGCGTCTCCAGCATCGTGTGGAACATGGGCGACGGAACCAAGGTGACGTGCACCGGCAAGGGGACGCCATACGCCGATCACTACGGCAAGCAAGACTCCCCGACCTGCGGGCACCGCTACGCGAAGATGTCGACCAACCAGCCCGAGGGTGCGTACCAGGTCACCGCGGCCAGTCACTGGGTGGTCGAGTGGACCGGTGGCGGGCAGTCCGGAAGCATCGAGTTCGACCTGGCCACCGAGCCGCTCCCGATCCGCATCGGGGAGGCCCAGGTGCTGACCCAGTGACCCTGTACTAGCCGACCGATCACCGACACAGGTCCCCGTCCTCACAGCAGGGCGGGACCTGTGTCGTTCGCTGCCCGAGCGCGGCCCGAAGGCACCGGGCCCCGCCGAACTGAGATGCTCGTGCGCCGCTGCTGGACGTGAAAGAGCCCCAGGCGTCTCGGGTCACCTGGGGCTCGCGAGAAGTAGAGCATGGGGTGGCTCGCCTGCGCAGATGAATAAAGACAACGCGCGAACCTAGACCCTAGGGATCACGGGTTGGCGTGACAGCGGGCCCAGTCACGTGACCTGGGTGCCGCCTTCCTAGCGGTCGACGAGGCGGGGACCCGGGCCAGCGCCGCGCCGACCTGGCTGTCCCGGCGACAGGAAGCCGCGCCGTCGTGCGGTGCCGATCCAGTCCCGCACCGTCGGCTCGGGGCGCCCGAACTTCGTGGCGAGCCGACCCGTTAGCCCAGGCCCGTTGGCGGCTTCCTGGAGGTACGCGCGCGCTACGTCCTCGAGCAGCGTGTCCGGTAGGCCCGGTCGGCCGCGGCGCTTGCCTGCCGCGGAGCTAGTAGCAGTCTCCAATGCGCTGAGTTCCTCGGGCAGGAGGTCCTCTACCGCGATGTCTCGCCGGCCGTCGAGGCCGAGCTGGGTGACGCCCTCGCTACGCCAGTCGTCTTGGGCGAGAGTCGCCTGAGCGCGAGCGACAATCTTGCCAAGAGGGATGCGGCGAAGGAGATCGCTCGTGATGAGCTGGCCCGGCTCAGCGCCGGGATCGTGGTCGGTTGCAGCGCGCTCCTCGTCGCCACCATCCTCGTATCGCCAAGTCAGCTTGAAGAGCTCGAGTTCCGCAATCTCCAAGCCGCGGCCGCGGTTGACCAGGATCCCGTAGACCCGGACCGGGAGGTCTCGCGACGTGTAAACGAAGTCGGCCACGTAGCCGGCGCCGCGCGCGCGACGCTTCATGTAGAGCTCCAGGCGATCCGGTGGCGGCGCGTCGCCGGGAGAGTCAAAGCCGGGATCGAAAAGAGACTGCTTGAACAGGTCGTACATCTGGCGCGTCCGCGTGAAGTCGTACGACAGGTCGCGGACCTCGAGGTGGTCGTCGGGCAAGTGATCGGTGGCGTTCTCGGTCATGGTCTCGACGGTAGGCCAGCAGGGTCGCGAACCGTATGGAAAAACCGTCCGACTTGCGCCGCCCAATTTGTCGTACGCCTGCGGCTGTCGAGGCAGGCACGGAAGAGGAGGCGGGGCGCTTGACGTAGCGCGCACCCTCAGGCCCTCGATCGGCGGCGCTCGTCAAACTGTGAGCGAGGCTCTCAGGGGAGAGCTCATCCCGTGTCCGCTCACCGGCAAGCGCCTGGGCGGTCGACAGGAACCGGCTGTCTAGCGGTAGTCGTCCGGTGACATGAACGTGGAGATGTCGGAGCTGGGCACGCACGGTTCCGCCAGTCGCGCGGCAAGCTCCTCCTCGGTCAGCTGCCGAGAGGCCGGCGTCACGTAGTCCGGGTCGTCCCAGCCGCAGCGGATGCAGGCACCGGCGACCATTCGGTAAGAGCCACAGCTCGCGCACCGGCTCCTCGCGCCCGTTGCCGCCCGCAGGCACATGGCGGTGATCATCGATAGGAAGTGGCTCACCACCGCGACTCCGATGTGCGCGTCGTAGGCGATCGCGTTCTTGGCGTGGGTCAGCCAGTTGACGTAGTCCCACGTCTCACGTGTGAGCTTGGTGCTGTACGAGCGCAGCTGCTTGCTGGAAGGACCCTCGGCTTGATCAGCGATCAGCAGGTTGGTCCAGCCCACGACGTCAGCCGCCTTGGGGGCGTCGCCACCATCGGGTATGAGCGAGTCGTCGGCAACTTCGCCGGCGTATGTGACCATCGCCTCGCGCAGTCGCACCCCGACCGCCTGGAAGTCCTCGGCCTCGCGTGCGCCGTCGAGGGACTCGACCGCCTGCTCCCACAGGCGCCACGCTCGAGGAAGTAGTCCCGCAGCCTCATCGGTGATCGGGCGCTCCTCCCGGCTGGCGATGCGAACCATGAGCCCGACGTGAAACGTGAGCGCGACGTCGCGGCTGGTGAAGTCGTCCTGCGAGTAGTAGTTGAGCGAGTTGCTGATCGCCCACCAGCGACTGCCCCTGCAGTGCACGTCCCAGATGTCGTGCAGCACCGAGCCGACCCGCTCGACGGCGACCTTCTCCAAATGCACCACGGGGTCGTCCGCCATCTGGGCCGCGAAGTAGTCGAGGACCTGTTCTCGCTCGAGGTCGGACGCCTTCACCGTTGTCCTCCCCGGTCATCGGCAACCACCCCGCCAGTCTGACAGGGCCTTGAGCTGCTCACCCGGCCGCTGGTCATGAATGTCTACCAGTCCGGTGTGGAAAGTCGGCATTCGCCGGTTGGAAAAGTCCGCTGCAACTCGACAAATGGGCCCCGCACCACCCTGGTCAAGAAGTTTCTGCAACTTTCGGGGGGACGCCCTCTGACCTGCGGAAACGCGCGTCCCCCCTCTGCGTCCCCCCTCCAAATCGGGGGTTGGGAGGGACGGATGCGGGGACGCCCGCTCGCGACCTTTCTGCCGTGCACAGCCACGGACGAAAGGGGAGCGAGTGCGATGAGTGTGGGTGACCAGCTCGGCCTCGACGACAACAGCGAACTGCTCGACCAGGCCCGCCAGAAGTGGCCGGCTTGGGTGGCCGTGGATCCACGGCTTGGAGTCGTCGAGGAGTTCGATGACCTCCGGGCCTGGCTGCCCTCGGTGGACAGCGCAGCCTCTGACGAGGTCCTCCTGGCGCTGGCCATGCTGGCGGCCCCCGATGGTGGCGACGACATCGCCGCTGCGGCCGCGCTCGCCAAGTGCCTGCTGCCCGGCGCGTGCCGGCTCGCCGGCTGGCTGAGCACCCTCCCTCCCCGCGAGGTCTTCCGCGACAGCCAGCCCGTCGCGGCAGGCTCCTGGTCGGCCGTCGAGCGGATCGACGAGCTGGTGGCCTCCCAGCTGTGGATCGAGGTTCGGACCTTCAAGTGGCGCCGGCTGCGCAAGGTCGCCGCGAACATCCTGGTCAACACCCGCGTCGGCGTCCTCCGCGAGGTCGGGGACTTCTTCTACGTCTCCCGGGCCGACCGCACATGGGCGAACACCACCCTCGTGGAGTCCTTCTCGTGCGGAGATTTGGCCGACGGCGACGCAGGAGCGTGGAGCGCCGCCGCGATGCCGACCGAACGGGTTGCCGGCGCCTTGTTCCACCGTCCCGAGATCCTCGCCGACGCCGGTCCGGAGCAGGAGGAGCCGTCGGCCACCGAGGAGCTGCTGGAGCTGCTGGCGTGGGCCTGCGAGAACCAGGTGATCAGCCCGGCCGACCGCTACCTGCTGCTTTGCCTGGTCGACGAGGCCGACCGGGTCGAGACCCGCAACCTCGCCCGCGGCTACGGCGGTCTGCTGAGCAACGAGGTGTCCAGCCGGGTCGCGCCGCGGGTCGGGGTGTCCGAGGCAACCGTCCGTCGCCACGGCTCGCGCAGCATGCGCGCCCTCGCCGCGGCCGCGCCGAGGAAGTTCGGCCATGACGAATGAGCGCAACCGTGATCGCTCCCACCGCCCCACGACACATAGGCGACTGGAGGTGGTGAAGCCCATGACAAACACCCAAGACGACGGCGAGAGCCGGACGCCGCAGCAGATCGCCGAGCTGTTCGCGATCGCCGGCCGCGAGACCGAGGCGATCGAGCAGCTCACCGGTTGCGTCGCCCATCTGCACGAGGTCCAGGCCGCCAAGGCACAGCTGGCAAGCCTGACCCCGGCTGAGGTCCGAGCCGCGCTTGAGTTCCGCCGCGGCGGCATCGGGGAGGCTCAGTGAGCACCCAGACCTCAAGCCGCCCGGTCGGGGTCGACGAGCTCAAGCGGGCCTGGGACGCCGTGAACGCCGGCGAGTTCCGCACCGGCGTCGGCGCCGGCAAGGGACCCCGCGGCCGCAGCATCGCCGCCGCGGACGACTGGTCGCCAGCCGCGGGGGAGCACACCATCGCTGTGATCGGATGCGCCGGGTCGGTGGGAGCCAGCACCGTCGCCCTGGCTGTCGGCCTGGCTGCCGCCGGCCCGGTCCGGGTGATCGAGTGCTGCTCGGTCACCGCTTCTGGTCTCGCCGCGGCGAGCACCGCCGAGCTCGGCCTGCACCCGTCCGACTGGCGTCAGGGCAAGCGCGACCACGTCCTGCTCGAGCGGGCCAGCGAGGTCCTCGCCGGCGTCGACGAGGTCCCCCTGCCGATCGACGCCGAGAACGAGACCCAGCTGACCATCCTCGACGTCGGCTGGGAGGCCGGCCAGCTGCTGGCCACCGGCTGCTGGCTCGCCGAGGCCGTTCGCACCGCCGACCAGGTCGTCCTGGTCACCACCGCCACCGTCCCCGGGATGCGCCGCGCCTCGGTCGCGCTGGAGCTGCTGGCCAACCACTGGCAGCCCGAGCAGATCACCCTCGCCGTGCGCGGTCCGCGCCGCAAGAAGTGGCCCCGGGGCCTCGAGCACGCCGGCGGCCCCGCCGTACGCCGCGCCCTGGTCGCGGACCGGTGCGTGGAGATCCCCGAGGACCGCGAGCTCGCGGTCAACGGCCTGGACTCCCGGCCCGTCCCGGCCCCCCTCATCTCGGCAGCCCGTCAGCTGCTCGAGCCCGCCCACCTCCCCACCGACACCAGCGAAAGCGCCTGACCCGCACCGAGTCAGCAAACCCAGAAAGGAAGTCCACCCATGGACGTTATGACCGCTCTCCTCCCGATGGCCGCCCAGGTCTGCCCGAAGGCGCCGCCGGGTGCCGTCGGACCCACCAACGAGATCACCAGCTACGTGCTGTGGGGCGTCATCGTCCTGTTCGGCCTCGGCATCGTGATCGCCATCGGCGCGATCATCGCCGGCCGCGTGTTCTCCCTGCCGCACGCCTCCAAGGTCGGGGTGATCTCGGTGGTGGTCGTGTTCGCCTGCGCGATCGCCTACCTGGTCCTGCCCGGCATGCTCAACGGGATCCTCGGCAAGGGCTGCATCTGATGCGGCGCGCAGCCACGAAGAAGGCCGAAGGCGCCACGGAGTGGGGCCGGCGCCGCCTGCTCGGAATCCTGGTCGCCGCCGCCGTCGTGGCTGCGCTCCTGCTCGGTGGCCTCGCCTACGCGGTCTACCTGGCCGTCGCCGGGATCGGCGAGAAAGCCAGCGCTAGCACCGACGTAGCCACCGGCGAGACCGATCGCTCGACGGTGGCCCAAGGTGCCGTGCACCGCGACGAGGTAGCGGCCGAGCCGATGCTGGCCGTTCCAGAGAGCGCCGCCTTCCCGGCCGAGACCACCAGCGCCAAGGCGCCCGTCATCAAGATCCCGGCTGGCACCGGTGTGAACGGACCGGCGTTCGTGATGACCGGGTTCCCGCACACCCCCGAGGGCGCGATCGGGCAGCTCGCGCAGATCGACCTCGCGGTGCTGCAGTCGATGAGCCTGACCACGGCCGCGGAGGTCTACAACGCCTGGGCCCTGCCAGGCGGGGTCCGCGCCGACGAGTGGTGGATTACCGCCAGCGTCCAGGCCTTCTTGACCAGCACCGGAATGGGCGAGGTCAAGGACCCCAGCTCCTCGGTCTCCCTCGAGCCGGCCGCCGCGCTCGTGAAGGGCACCGACGGGCCCGACTGGACCACCGTCTGCGTGCTGATGAAGGTCACCGCCTCCTACAAGCAGGAAGGCCAGATCGCCTTCGCCCACTGCGAGCGCATGCAGTGGGTCGGCGGCCGCTGGATGGTCGCCCCCGGCGCCCCGCCCGCACCCGCCCCCGCGACCTGGCCTGGCACGCAGCTCGCCCACGAGGCCGGCTGGCGCACCTGGTCGACCGACGACACCACTGACCCTGACCACATCGAAGGGGACCACTGATGAAGAACCTGACGACCGGCAACGACGACTCGCCGGCAACCCTGGTGCGCATCGGCATCCTGGTGGCGGTCGCCTGCATGGTGGCCACCGTCGTCTGGCTCGGTGCTCGCACCCGGGCCGACGACGACTCCGGCGGCCCCGACACCACCGGCGGGGACAACTCGAGCCAGACGGTCGAGAACGCATCGGTCGAGCAGGTCGCACCGGACACCGCACCGGCCGACGGCGTCGTGATCCCGACCGGCGACGACCAGGTCAATGGCTACCCGACCGGCTTCCCGGCCACCGACCTGGGCGCCGTGGCGCTGCAGGTCGAGCTGGCCAAGGCACAGCTCGGGTTCGACTACGACCAGGCCGTCACCGTCGCCCGCCTCTACGCCAACCCCGAGGACAAGGCCGTATTCGAGGAGCGCTCCCGTGCCGCGGTCGCGCTGCGCCGCCAGCAGGCCGGCGTCGCGAAGGAGGGCGACGTGCCCGCCCCCGCGTCGTACGCCGTCACCCCGGTCGCCTACACCCTCGAGCAGCTCGACACCGGCTACTACGCGGTGAACCTGCTCAGCTACGTCACCCTCACCACCGCCGACGGCCAGGTCAAGGACAGCCTCTACGCCGGCACCCAGCTGATGCGGTGGCTCGACGGTGACTGGCGACTGGTCCAGGGCAGCGAAACGGACATCGAGCACCTGGTCTCGGAGGGCCAGCCGCAGGCGGTGGCGCCCGGCACCCCCGAGTTCGCGAAGGCCGGCTGGATTCGGATCAACGGAGCTCCCCAGTGAGCACCGTCATCACCGCCGTGCGCCGGGCGAGCCGCCTCGGCATCGCCGCCCTGGCGCTCCTGGTGCTCACCACGCTCCTCGAAGCTGCCTCGACCCTCCAGCCTCCCGCCGCAGCGGCCAGCGAGCCGGCCGCCAGCACGGCGCACCTCGCTCCAGTCGCCCCGGTGGCGACCAGCGGCACTCAGCCGACCCGCAACCTCAAGATGGGCTGCCCGGGGCCCGACGCCCTGTGCGACCTCGGCGGCGACGCCGTCGACTGCGCCAAAGACCCGATCGATTGCGGCAAGGACGCCGCCGGCGATGTGAAGGACGGTGCCGGCGACCTGCTCGACGGCGCAGGAGATCTGCTCCCCGACGGCTGCGGGATCCTCGACGCGATCTGCGGCAACATCGGCGGACTGCCCGGGCTTTCGGGCGTCCCTGGGCTGCCCGGGATCCCCGGTCTGCCGAACGTCGGTGACCTCTTCGGCGGCGGCATCCCCGGGCTGGGCGACATCCCCAACCCGTTCGAGGCCATCGGCGACGTCATCGCCAAGGCCGCGGCCGACGCCTGGACCGCGGCCATGCTCGCGATCTGGAACTCCGGCCTGTTCGTGCTGCGCATCGTGCTCACGTTCAGTGAGCTGTTCTTGACTCCGGACCTGAGCGCCGACGGTCCGGGCAAGGACGTCTACGCCTTCACCCTGTGGCTGGCGCTGGCCCTGGTGGTCATCTTGGCGATGATCCAGCTCGGCGCCGCGGCCTTCAAGCGCGAGGGCAAGAGCCTCGCCCGGGCCTTCATCGGGTCCGGCCAGTTCGTCTTGGTGTGCGCCTGCTGGTTCGGGTACTGCGTCATGATCATCGCGGCCTGCGGGGCGCTGACCAAGGCGCTGATGAAGTCGCTGCTCAAGGTGCAGACCTGGCCCGACTGGGACCCGCTCGGCGGACTCGGCATCGACGACATCACCGACGCCGGCGTGGCCACCGCTCTTGCCTTCCTCGGGATCTTCCTGTGGCTGGCCGCCATCGGGCACGTCCTGGTCTACCTGGCACGCGCGGCGTCCCTGCTGGTGCTCACCGCCACCGGGCCGCTCGCGGCCGCCGGCCTGGTCTCGGAGTTCACCCGCTCCTGGTTTTGGAAGTCGCTGCGATGGTTCCACGCCGCGGCGTTCACCCCGGTGCTCATGGTGATGGTGCTGGGCATCGGCGTGCAGTTCGCCAACGGAGTCGCCGCCCACCTGGCCGAGGACACCGCCAAGGCGTTTGGCACCGCGCTGCCGGCCGTGATGACGATCCTGATCAGCGTCGTCGCCCCGCTGTCCCTGTTCAAGCTCCTGGCCTTCGTCGACCCCGGCACCCCCAGCGGCGCGTCGTTCCGCCAGGGCATGGCCATCCAGGGCGGCCTCCAGGGCCTGCTCAGCGGCGGCGGCGGCGCAGGTGGCGGCTCGTCGGCTGCGTCGAGCACCGACGCCAACGGCCGCTCCTCGGGCGAGCAGAGCGCCGAAGCCTCGACAGGCGACCGGTTCAGCAAGTCGACCCAGGGCGCCCTGGGCAGCTTCGGCCCGGTCGGCCAGGCCCTGTCGACCGGCATGGGCTGGATCAACTCCGCCGGCGCGAAGGCGACCTCGCTGATGTCGGACGAGACCAACCAGGCCGGTGTCGGCCAGAGCACCTACGGCCCCGACTTCAGCGGCCTGGGTGGACGGCAGTCCGGTGGCCAGTCCGGCGGCCAGGGCGGGACCCACCCCGGGTCGCAGAACGGCGACCAGAGCGACGAGGACTCGTCGATGCCGACCCCGCCCACGCCTCCTGCGCCGCCCACCCCGCCGACGCTGCCCACCGGCGGCGGACCCGGCGGCGGTTCAGGCGGCCAGGGCGGCGGAGGAGCTGACGCCGCTCCCAAGACCCCGGCCGCCGGCGGCGGGGGAGCAGCAGGAGGTGCCGGCGGCGCCGGCGCGGCAGCTGGCGGCATCCCACCGGTGGCGGTGTAACCGATGCGCCGACCGCCCCACCTCGAGCACCGATCGACACCCACCGACCTCACTGACCAGAAGGGAAGCCGACGATGACCACCTACGCCGACTACCAGCGCGACCGCATCGGCTGGTTCTTCGGCCTCTCCGGAGGCCAGCTGATGTTCCTGGCGCTGGCCAGCCTGCCCGCGTTCTGGGCAATCAGCCGCGGAGCGTGGTTCTCCGCGTTTCTGTTCGCCCTGGTCTGGGTGTTCCTGCTGGCCATCGCCGTGATCCCGGTGCGCGGCCGCTCGGCCACCGGCTGGGTGTTCGCCTCGACGATGTACGCCGTCGGCGGCCTGTTCGGCTGGACCTCGTTCCGCGCCAAGGCCACCCAGGGCCGCGGCGACGACCTCGTCACCCCGGACCTGCCCGGGGTCCTCCAGGGCGTCCAGATCCACGACGGCCCGCCGCACGGCTCGCAGCTGCAGCGCGTAGCGATCATCGAGGACCACGCCATGAAGACCTGGGCGGTCACGGCCTCGATCGTGCACCCCGGCATCGGCATGAAGGACACCGAGGAGCGCGCCCGCTACGGCGAGGCGCTGGCCGGGCTGCTCGACGTCGCCGGTCGCACAGAGAAGGTCGACGAGATCCTCTTCATGGTGCGCACCGTCCCCGAGGACGGCGCCGAGCGCGACCTGTGGGTCAACCGCCACCGCCGCCCCAACGCCCCGGAGCTGTCGGAGGTCGTCAACAGCGACCTGGCCCACGGCCTAACCCAGGCATCGGTGCGCACCGAGCAGTTCGTGACGATCGTGATCCCGGAGACCCGGATCGCGAGGTCGGCCAAAGAGTCCGGGGGCGGCTTCGAGGGCCGCTGCCGCGAGCTCTACCTGCTCATGACCGAGATCGAGGCCCAGCTGCGCGGCCCGATGGGGATGACGACGGTGCGCTGGCTCACCAGCCCCGAGCTCGCGCTGGCCTGCCGGACCGGATTCGCCCCCGGCGACCGCGCCGGCATCGTCGAGGCCCTCTCGCTGCGGGAGAAGGACCCGAGCGTCAACGCCGACGTCCCGTGGGCGATGGCCGGCCCCTCGGGTGCCGACGCCACGGTGCGGCACTACAGCCACGACGCCTGGAACTCGGTCAGCGCCACCATCAAGCTGCCGACCCGCGGCGTCGCGATGGGTGCCCTGGCACCGATCCTCACCCCCAGCGAGTTCGCTGAGCGGCGATCGTTCGTCGTCGCGTACCCGATCGTTTCCCAGACCAAGGCCGACCGGCAGTCCGGCAACGCCGAGTGGGCCGCCGACCTGGCCGAGGGGATGAACGAGAAGCTCGGCCGCAAGACCCGCGCCAAGCAGCGCGACGAAGCCCACAAAGCCCGCGGCCTGGACGCCAAGCTGGCCCGCGGCAACTCGCTGACCCGGCCCTACGGCGTGTGCACGGTCACCGTCCCCAAGTCGATGCGGATCACCGAGTTCGGGCGCCGCCTGGACGCCTCGGTCCGACGCGCCGGGTTCGCACCGCTGCGCCTCGACCTCGCCCAGGACGTCGGGTTCGCCGCATCCACCATCCCCCTCGGCACGAGCCTGACCCGGAGCGGAGACGCCTGATGACCACCACCCGCCGGAACCGCCGTGGCGGCCGCGACATGGCTGCCCTGCTCTCCGACTTCGGGCACGACCTGCCCACGATCCCCACGCTCGCCCCGGAGGCCAAGGAGCCCCGGCTCTTCCGCTACGCGCCGCGCCGCGGTGCCACCCGCCGCGGCCGAGGCTGGGCCGCCGCCACCGCCCCGGCGATGGCCTGGCGGATGACCAGCGACCAGGCCCCGGTGTTCTGGCCCTTCGTGTCGGCTCCGGCCCTGCCCCCGACGGGCGCCCAGATGGGCGTCGACCAGCTCTCCGGCGGCAGCTTCTACTGCGACCCGTTCGGTTGGGTGCTGCGCGACGACGTACCTGCGACCAACCCCAACATCTTCCAGTTCGCCAAGCCGGGAAGTGGCAAGTCCGGCACCACCAAGGCGTTCTGCACCCGGATGATGCCGTTCGGCTACCGCACCCTGGTCACTGGCGACGTCAAGGACGAGTACGAGTCGCTGTGCCGGGCGCTCGGTGTCGAACCCTTCGTCATCGCCCCCGGCTTCTGGGCCCGCGTCAACCCGCTGTCCATGGGGCCGCTCGGCCACGGGTGGGAGAAGCTCTCAGCCGAGGAGGCGCAGCGCCGCGCCACGATCATCTTCAAGCGGTGGCTCGTCCTGGTCCGAGGCCTGGTCGGCAGCATGAAGATCGACGAGGAGCGCCGGGTGCCGTTCGGCCCCGACGAGAGCGACGTCGTGCGCAACGCGCTGGCGATCCTCACCGGCTACGCCGCCGGCAACAGCGTCCTGCAGGAGACGACCATCCCGCGGCTGTGGGACCTGCTGCGCAACCCCACTGAGGAGCTGGTCCGGGCCTGCGAATACGCGAACACCCGCCAGTTCCTCGACGAGACCCGGCTGCTGCGCAACGCGCTCGGCGAGCTGGTCACCGGCACCCTCGCCGGCCTCTTCGACGACTTCACCAACATCGAGGTCGACTGGCGGGCCCCGATCCAGTCGTTCAGCCTCTCCCGGCTCGACGGCCTGGGCGATGAGGCCGTGGGCATCGCGCTGCTGTGCATGAACTCCTGGGGGCGTGGTCTGCGGGAGATCGCCGAGCCAGGCGACCTGCGCATCGTGGTGCGCGACGAGGTCTGGAAGCAGATGCGCCTCGGAACCGCCGCAGTGGCGAGCTTCGACGCCGACCTGCGGCTCTCACGCGGCATGGCCGGCAAGGGCGGCGACATCCAGTTCTGCAACCTCCACAAGCCCTCCGACCTGCTCTCGGTCGGCGACGCCGACTCCCAGGCCGCGATGATCGCCAAGGACCTCCTCGAGCTGGCCGACATCAAGATCCTCGGTGCTCAGAAGCCCCGTGTCGCCCGCGAGCTCGACTCCATGCTCGGGCTCGGCCCGATCGCCCAGAACCTCGTGTCCGGGTGGGCCATGCAGGACAAGGGCCGCGCCCTGTGGTGCATCGGCGACGCCACATACAAGGTCCAGACGGTGCTCCACCCGCTGGAGAAGAAGCTCTACTACACCAACGAGGCCATCGAGTCCGCTCTTTAGAAGTTCGCGCGAATTTTGACGGTTTCGCGACGAACCTGAGCATACGCAACGTCCCCGAGCCTGTGCGGACGCTCAGGTTCTGGGAGTTCGCGGTGAGAAGCGTGTCGCGCTCCGGATAGGGAGCCACCACCGCGGGAACGGAGACATCCCAGGTACGATGGTTCTTCGCGCTCGTGTCTTCGGTAAGGAGGCTCGGCCCAACCCAGTTAAGGACTGGAGAAGGAGCTCTGACACAGGATGTCTGTCGCTGACAAGGCGATCTTGGCCATCCGCACGCGGATAACGTCAGGCGATTACCGCCCGGGTGATCGCCTGCCGCCTGAGCATGAGCTCGCCGACCAGCTCAACATCTCGCGCAACGCGCTCCGTGAAGCGGTCAGGGCTTTGTGCGAGGCGCGGGTCTTGGAGATCCGCCGTGGGAACGGGACGTTCGTATCGAACCTGGAGCCTGGCACCCTTTTCGGAAGCCTTGCGGGCGCCATCGACCTGATGAGCGGCGGCACCATGGCGGAGTTGTTCGAGTTGCGTCGCTTGATCGAGCCTCGTGCCACCGGCATGGCGGCGCTCCGTATCCGAGAGGATCAGCTCAGAGACCTTCGGGCGGCGCTCGAGGCCATGAGCGCTGCCCCCAACGTCGAGGGGTTCATCGCCATCGATGTCACCTTTCACTCGATCATCATGCAGGCTACGGAAAACCGTGCGCTCGCCACGCTCATCGAGGCGCTCGGCACCTGCTCCTCCAAGGCGCGGATCCAGCGCGGTCGTGAGCTCGGCGGCGTGCACGGCTACACGCTCGAGCAGCACCGCCGCATCCTCCAGGCCCTGGAGAGTCACGATCAGGAACTGGCGACGGCAGCTTCCACGATCCACCTCGCGGAAGCCGAGCGCTGGGCTCGTCGTACTGCGTCGACCAACCAGTCGGACTGACGGGGCTGTTCCAATTGAGGTGGGCTCTGCCCGTCGGCAAGGCTCGCCTGGTGGTGCCGGTCGAGGGACGGCGTTTCCGCCTCCCGGCGTCCCCCGCCCGGGTCATACGGGTCAGGCCTCGACGGCGGCTTGGGCAGGTCGTGCCCGTCGACCAGTGAGGACAGCCGCGAGCTTCACCGAGGCTTGCCCGAGGAGAACGCCGGCGAGCAGTGAGACGGCGACCGAGACGAAGACCCATTCGACCGGGGTGGAGATGACGCCACCGAACGCGCCGGACCCAGCGGTCTCGGGCTTGCCGAGCGCGGCCACGCTGTTGCCGACGCCGCCGCCGTCGGGGGCCCAGCCGTCGAGGCCGGTTGCGATCCACCAGAAGACGACGGCGGCGAAGCCCCCGATGACGGCTGGAGTGAAGTAGTAGTCGCTGATCGCGGACGCGAGAACGACCAACACCGCGATGAGTGCCGTCACGACGGCCACCCCGTAGAAGTCGGGCAGATCCGCGATCTTCGGTGAGATGAGCCCGAGAACGAGACCGCAGCCGGCGCCGATGGTGGATGCGAGAGCGACCTTGCCCGCCGCCGCTCGGTCGGCGCCGGCGGCGAAGAACATGGCCCAGGAGACGAACGCGGCGGGGGTGACGAGGTGGAAGTTCGCTGGGAGAGCGAGTCCGTTTCCGAGGTCACCGTCGGTGACCCAGTGGAAGGTGAAGTTTAGTGAGACCTCGCACCAGATGAAGGCGAGGATGCCCACCGCGACGGCAAGCGGAAGGGTTGTCCTGAGACGATCGCGCATGGGTGTTGCTCCTTCTCGTACGTCCTCCGTGCGGAGGTCCCGACGGGTGTCGGCTGCTGGGGCGATTCCA
Organism: Nocardioides sp. Soil777; assembly: GCF_001428425.1. Lineage (NCBI taxonomy): Bacteria > Bacillati > Actinomycetota > Actinomycetes > Propionibacteriales > Nocardioidaceae > Nocardioides > Nocardioides sp. Soil777. Next base: position 41,700 of record NZ_LMSN01000006.1, on the reverse strand, counting down.
GATGTGGCATGCACGGCCGGGCCAGGCAGCTGGCCCGGCCCGGCCGCACGTGGTTCGCTCGGCCTGCGCGGTGACCCTGTCGTCGCGACCCGGGGGTGTTTCGAGACTCGGTCAGGCCGCGGGCGCCGCGGCGAGGGCGCCGCCGTCCACCGTCAGGACGGCTCCGTTGCAGTAGGACGCTTCGTCTGAGGCCAGGAAGAGGAGCGCGTTCGCGATCTCCTCGGGCAAGCCCATGCGTCCGCTGGGATTCCAGTTGTACCGGTGCTCCTCGCTGTTGAGGAAGTCGATGAAGGCCTCGACCATCGGGGTCTCGATGTAGCCCGGGCATACGGTGTTGGTGCGTACGCCGTGCCGTGCGTAGGCGGTCGACAGCGAGCGGGTGAGGTTGATGATCGCACCCTTGGCGGTGGTGTAGGCGTGTGCGTCCGGGTTGCCGACGAGACCCAGGATGCTGGCGACGTTGACGATCGCGCCGCTGCCCTGCTCGACGAAGAGGGGGAGCGCGTGCCGGGTGCAGTTGACGACCGATCCGAGGTTGATCGACATCACGTCGTCCCAGTCCTCGCTGGTGGACTCGCCCAGTGGCTTCATGCTGCCCGGTCGGACGTCCTGGTACGAGTAGCCGACGCCGGCGTTGTTGACGAGGATGTCCACCCGGCCGAAGTGGTCGACTGCCGTCTCGATCGCGGCCTTGGCCTGGGTGTCGTCGGCGAGGTCGGCGATCGCGGGGACGACGTGTTCGCTGCCGACCTCGTCGATGAGTTTCTGCAACTTGGCCTTGTTGCGGCCCACCGCGACCACGCGCGCTCCTTCGGCCACGAAACGTGCCGCGGCCGCGCGGCCGATGCCAGAGCTCGCGCCGGTGATGACCGCGACCTTGCCCTCGAGTCTGCTCATCATTTTTCTCCATCTGGATGTGTGAGTTGTGGCCGGGTGCCTCGGGTGGCCCCGAAAAGTGATTGCGATCACACCCTAGACATAGGATGTCCTACCTGTCTAGAGTCGGTTATGGCGCAAGTCACACGACAACGAGGAGGTGGCGCATGTCGGAAGGCAATCAGACCGCAATGAGGGTGCTTCAAGCGTTCGAAGAGAGCCAATGGGCCGAAATTCACCTCTCCTATGGTGATGTTGAGATCCATCTCAGCGCCCAAGATGGGGGTGCAGATTCCGCCAGGACATCCCATGTCAGGCCGAAGACCGATGATGCCGGCATGAGTCAGGTCACACCCGGTTCCGCATCGGGGACCGTGGAGATTCCCGGTGCTGCTGGTGGTGAGGGGGTGGCAGCGGTCCACGACGGCGCTCCCGAGGGCAGCGTGACGGTCCCTTCTCCGACGCCGGGCATCTTCTGGCGCGCCCCCCATCCGGGAGCCCCGCCGTTTGTCGAGGTGGACACGCGTGTGAGCCAAGGAGATCCGCTTGGCATCGTCGAGGTCATGAAGCTCATGAGCACGTTGTCCGCGCCTGTCGACGGCACGGTGGCGCGCATCGGCGCCGCCAACGGCGAGCAGATCCAATCGCAGCATGTCCTCTTCCACATCGTGCCGGACGAGCGCTGATGGCCACGCTCCGCAAGGTTCTGGTGGCCAATCGAGGTGAGATCGCCGTCCGAGTCATCCGGGCCTGTCGCGAGGAAGGCATTCGTGCGGTGGCGGTGGCCTCCGACGCGGATATGGACAGCCTGGCTGTCCGTGAAGCCGACGAGGTGGTGGGGATTGGACCTGCTACCGCGACGTCGAGTTACCTCAACGTTGGCGCCATCGTGGGCGCGGCCCTCCTCGCGGGCTGTGACGCCGTGCATCCGGGCTACGGCTTCCTCTCCGAGCAGCCCGAGCTGGTGGAGGCCTGCGATCGGTTCGGTCTGACCTTCGTCGGCCCCAGTGCTGACACCATCCGCGCAGCTGGCGACAAGCTGGAGGCGCGACAGTTGGCGCGCGACCTCGGCGTTCCGCTTGCGGCGGGCACCGAGGCCGTGTCAGACCCCGAGCGCGTGGCCGAGCTCGTGGCCGAACTTGGCCTCCCCGTATTGATCAAGGCGGCTGCCGGCGGAGGTGGTCGCGGGATGCGGCTGGTCCGAGGCATCTCCGAACTGGCGGGGGCGGTCGAACGCGCCCGCGCCGAAGCGCTGGCTGCATTCGGAGACGACCGGCTCTACGTGGAGCGCTACGTCGAGCAGGCCCGGCACGTCGAAGTTCAGATCCTCGGAGACACGCACGGCACCATCGTCCACCTAGGAGACCGGGACTGCTCCTACCAGCGTCGCTACCAGAAGGTGGCCGAGGAGGCGCCGGCCTCAGCGATCCCGGATAACCTGCGCGCCTCCCTGTGGGAGGCGGCGCGCACGCTGATGGGGGCACTCGGCTATGTCGGCGCAGGCACCGTCGAGTTCCTCGTCGACGTCCAGCGGGGCACCTTCGCCTTCTTGGAGATCAACACCCGCGTCCAGGTCGAGCATCCGGTCACGGAGATGATCACCGGCCTGGACATCGTGCGCGAGCAGTTGCGGATCGCGGCGGGCGAGCCGCTCTCCTTCGGCCAGGACGACGTCGTACTCAATGGCCACGCACTCGAGTTCCGCGTTAACGCGGAATCGCCCGAGCGCGGATTCCTGCCGACCCCCGGACTTATCGAGGCCTGGGACGCCCCCAGCGGCCCGGGCATTCGCGTGGATACCCATTGCTTCGCCGGCTACACCGTGCCGGCCCACTACGACTCCCTGCTGGCCAAGCTCGTCGTGTGGGCGCAGGACCGCCCCTCGGCCCTGGCCCGGGCGGAGGCAGCGCTGGCCGACTTCCGTGTGACCGGCGTCGAGACGACCCTCGGCCTCCACCGTGCGCTGATTCAGCACCCTGACGTTCGCGAGAACTCCGTGAGCACACGGTGGCTGGAGGAGACCTTCCTTCCCTCCTGGAGCCAGGACGAAGGTGAGGGCCGGCCCAACGGCCTGGCGCCTGCCGTGACTGAGAGGAACCCGAACCGATGAACGAGGTCAGCTTCGTCGATCAGACGCTCAGGGACGGCCAGCAGAGCCTGTGGGGGATGCGGATTCGGGCAGGTATGGCACAGGCTGCGGCCGAGAACATCGACCGCACCGGATTCCACACCGTCGATGTGACGGGCAGCTCGATGTTCGAGTGCATGATGCGCTACTCCCGGGAGGACCCCTGGGAGGGGCTGGACCTGTGGCGCTCCTGGATGCCGAACTCGCGGCTTCGCGCCGGCACTCGCAGCAACTGCATCGCCAAGTTCGGCCTCACCCCCGACTCGTTGATGGATCTGTGGGTCCGCACGCTGGTCAAGCACGGGATCCAGTCGTTCTGGATCTACGACTGCCTCTACAACATGGAGCAGATGCGCAGACTGACCCAGGTCGCGCACGACGCGGGCGCCGAGGTCGTTCCGGCGATCATGTTCGGGATCAGCCCGGTGCATACCGACGAGTGGTTCGCCGCGCGCGTGCGCGAGATGGTCTCCTGGGGAACGGTCAGCGGCATTTACGTCGAGGACGCTCCGGGCATCCTTGCTCCCGAGCGGGGCCGCACGCTGATCCCGGCGCTGGTGGACGCGGCGGGCGACTCGCCGCTCGAGCTCCACTGCCACAACACCGTGGGACTCGCGCCGCTGAACTACATGACCGGTCTGGATGCCGGGGTGCGGATCTTCCACACCGCCTCCCGCCCCCTGGCCAACGGTCCCTCCCTGCCCTCGACCGAGTCGATGGTCGAGAACGCGCGATGGCACGGCTACGAGCACAGCCTCGACACCAGCAGGCTCGACCCGGTCGCCACGCACTTCGCGCGGGTCGCCGCTCAGGAGGGTTGGGCGGTCGGCGTACCGAACGAGTACTCGACGTTCGCCTACCACCACCAGCTCCCCGGGGGGATGACGGGCACACTGAAGGCCCAGCTTGCGCAATACGGGATGGAAGATCGCCTCGGCGAGGTGCTCGAAGAGGTCGTCCGGGTGCGCGAGGACCTCGGTCACCCGATCTCCGCCACGCCGTTCTCGCAGTTGATGGGGATCCAGTCGGTGCTCAACATCGTCACTGGCGACCGGTACTCGATGGTCCCCGACGAGGTGATCATCTACACCCTCGGCCATCTGGGCAACCCGCCGGCACCGATCGACCCGGACGTCCGGGACCGGATCCTGTCCTCGCCTCGAGCTCAGCAGTATCTGTCCTGGGAGCCGCCCCAGCCCACGCTCAAGGAGCTGCGCCGCCAGTTCGGCGACGAGCAGATGAGCGACGAGGAGCTGCTCTGCCGCTATCTGGTGCCCGCCGAGGACTTTGAGGCCACCCGAGCAGCAGGACGCCTCAATCCGACCTACGTGTTCCGCGACACCCGCGCCGCCGAGGACCTCATCGAAACAGCCTTGACCATGCGGCGTCCGCGTCACCTTCGTGTGCGCGGGTCCGGCGTCGACCTGGATCTGCGCAGGCCCTGAGCAACCACCCCACCCACACCCGGACCCGAAGGAGGGCCATGAACACCACATCAACAGCGCCAGAGAAATGGGCGAAGCCCGCGATGACGCCGACCGTTGAGGCCTATCACAGCCATCTTCGTCGCATCGTCGCCGAGCGTTGGGCCGCCAGCGGCAAGAGCTGGAATGACGCGGTCGTCGACCGTGACCTGGAGCTGCGCACCGAGGACTTCGAAGCGGTCGAGCACGCCTTGCTGGACACTGGCTACCGCTTCGAGATGTCGGCACAGGCCTCCCTGACCGAAGCACCGGAGAAGTACCGTGCCCCGGAGGGGATCGCCGATTCAGGCTCGTCCGAGACCGATGATGACGGCCATCGCATCGTCGGCACCGGGGCGAACGTGTTCGCAGTCTCCGGTGACGTCGTCGGCACCGCCCGACTGGTCAGCACGGTCGAAGCGGTGCTGCAGATGCTCACCGAGGGTGTGCCGGAGGGGACCATCGCTGTCATCGACGACTCCGGTGGCACACTCACTGCCCCCATCCTGGAGCACTTCACCGGTGTGCTGTGCATGGGCGGCACCGTGCGCTCCCACCTCGGCATCCTCACCCGTGAGTACGGGGTGCCATGCCTGATGGATGTGCAGCTTGACGGGCTCCAGGACGGAGATCGCGTCAAGGTCGAGTACTCCAAGGCACCGGCGGACGTCTACACCGAGAACGACACCAGTACACGAGCGCGCGTCGTCGTGCTGAACGGAGAAACCGATGCCATCTGACCTCACCTACGCCCAGCTGCTCGACCACAACGCGTGGATCCGGAAGAACAGCGACGCATTCCATTGGCAGTGCACGGCGCGCACCGTGCAGGAGTCCAAGCTGTTCCCCGTCAACCCCTACATCGCGATGTCGTACCTGAACGCCTGGTACCGGTACCCCTCCTTGTTCCGCAAGCTGGAGGAGACGATGTCGGTCGAGGAACTGGGTGACCGCGCCCGCGAGGTCAGCTCGGCCTCGGGCATCATCCAGAACGGCATCATCTCCCAGTTCTACCTGGGAGGTCGCCAGATGCTCATCGACATGGGTCTGCTGCGCGCCACCGATGCCCTGGAGGACGTGGCCTACGTCCTGGACTTCACCAAGCGGCTGAACCTCGCCTATCACCGCAACCACGCCCACGTCCTGCCCAGCGACGCGGGTCACCGTGCCCAGGTTCTTCCCGAACGCACGATCCAGGTCTTCCACGCCGACACGTTCGACGTGAAGCCGGGGGACCGTCTGCACACGGCCACCTCGCGCTTCCTGGCCCAACTCTCCCAGTACTCGTTCCTCGCCCACTGCGAGTGCCGTCTGGGGATCAACAACAGCGGCCCCTACAAGGTCGGGGACAACGCAGAGCTGCTGGTGCGCGACTTCGTCGACCTCGCCGAGGGTGACTATCCCTGGCTGGACGGCGTCGCATCGAAGGTGCGCTTCAACAACTACACGATCCCGGTGGTCCTTAAGGACACCCACTTCAACATCGTGGACGACTGGGCCAGCTTCGAGGCGACTCCGTCCTACGACCACGACAACGTCCTGGCCGTGGGCCTCTACACCTCGGACTATCTCTCCGACGGGTACCTCCCGGTCGCGATGGACAATCCGTCGACCCTCGCGGACTTCCTCGAACACGAGCGTGACGTGCTGGCCACCGCGACCGCCGACCTCTGGGGGGTCATGGCGGGCTGGAGCCGTGAGCAGCTCGTGGACTCCGGGCTGCTCGTCTACTACGGGGTGGCCAAGGACCTGTTCCACATCGCCGGCATCTACGACCAGTCGGAGTGGATGATGGTGGACGAGCGGGCGCAGCGTTTCAAGCCCCTGATGAACGACGAGTACGGCCGTGACCTGATCGCGGAGCTGGTCGGCTACATCTCGCTGTCGTCACAGCAGGGCAACGACTACGTGATGAGCAAGCACTCGGGTGCTCCGGGTGACATGTGGTCGACCATTCCGTACTCGGTGCTCAACGAGGACGACCTCAGTGGCGGCGTCGGCCCGATCGGGGCGGGGGTCACGTCCCTACCGGAGAAGACGTCCACCTGGACGACGACCGCCGGGAAGCTGACCCTGGACCAGGTCAACGCCAAGGCGCGTGAGCTGCGGCCACTCCCGGTCGAGCCGGAATACCGGTTCCTCGACGAGCGGTGGATCAAGGACAACCCCGACGACCCGCGCGTCGATGCCCTCTACCGGCACACGCAGCGCACCTCGCGCCTGCTCAAGGACCGGGGTGCCGGCTTGCGCCGTGACGACGTCGAGGCACTGCGGGGATGACGGCTACATCGGGTCCGGCTCGCAGAACGATCTTGGAAAGGGAGACAACCAGTGGAGATCGGTGATCTGATCCGCCGGGCCGCGCGACGCTTCGGCTCGGCCCCAGCGATCACGTGCGGCGACAAGACGATGAGCTTCGTGGAGTTCGATCGGGCCACTGACCGGTTGGGCAACGCGCTACGCGAACGGGGACTGCAGAGCGGCGACCGGATCGCGGTGCTGCTGCCCAACGGCATCGCCGGCGTCGTGGCGTACTACGCCCTGGCGAAGGCAGGTCTGGTCCGTGTCTCGCTCAACGTGCGCGACACTGAACAGGACCACGCGTACCGCATCACCGACGCCGAGTGCCGCGGCTTCATCGGAACGGGCCCCTCGCCCGCGCCGGTCGAGTTCGAGTTCGACCTCGACGACGTAGACGAGCTGTCGCTTCGAGGACCGGAGAGCCGTTGTGACGTCCCTCGCGATCCGGAGGCCCCCTACCGGCTCGGCTACACCGGCGGCACCACCGGACCGTCGAAGGCCGTCACGCTTTCGATGCGCTCCGAGCACGCCGAGATCACCAACTACCTCGTCGACCTGATCCCTGGGATCGGCGAAGGCGACGTGATGCTGCACGCCGCGCCGGTGACGCACGCGAGCGGATCGTTCTTCCTGCCCCACCTGATCCGGGGGGCACACAACGTGATGATCCCCTCCTTCAGCGCCGAGACCTACCTCGCCGAGTTCGCGCGATGGCGGCCGACCACGACGTTCCTTGTCCCGACCATGTTGGCCATGATCCTGGACGCGCCGGGCGTAGAAGACCTGGACCCGGGACGACTGCGCGCCCTGTGCTACGGCGCCTCGCCGATCGCCCCCGCTGTTGCCGAGCGTGCCCAGCAGGTCTTCGGTCAGGTCCTCACCCAGACCTACGGCCAGTCCGAGGCGCCGATGACGATCACCCTGTTGCGCCCTGACGAGCACGACCGGGTCGGCTCGGCCGGCCGGCCCTACTCCATGGTGGAGGTCCGGGTGGTGGATGAGGACGACCAGGAGGTGCCGCCCGGCGAGAGTGGCGAGGTGGTCGTGCGTGGCCAGATTCTCATGAGCGGCTATTGGAACCGCCCCGAGGAGACGGCGCGAACACTGCGCGACGGGTGGCTGCACACGGGCGACATCGGCACCGTCGACGAGGACGGGTTCCTCTATCTGCTGGACCGCAAGCACGACATCATCATCAGCGGCGGCTTCAACGTCTATCCCCGCGAAGTGGAGGACTGCCTGCTCAGCCACCCCGCGGTGCGCGAGGCTGCAGTCGTCGGACTACCCGATCAGCGGTGGGGCGAGGCGGTGCACGCCGTTGTCGCCACCCGCGGTCCCGCCGATGCCGAGGAGATCTTGGGGTGGGCCCGCTCGCACCTTGCTGGCTACAAGCGGCCGCGCGGGCTGACCTTCTTCGACGACCTGCCGAAGAGCTCGGCTGGAAAGATCCTGCGCCGTGAAGTTCGCAACCAACTGGCCTTGAGTGCCACGACGAGAAAGGAATGAGGGCCATGGAACTGCGTGACCTCGTCCTTCACGCCTTGACCGTGAAGAAGTCGGGAACCGCCGACCAGATCGCCGAGTTCCTAGGCCGCGACAGCGGCGAGATCGCGACGACTCTCTCCGCCGCGGCCGAGGACGGACTTGTCGCCGGTGGTGCCGGGATACACATGGCCACTCCGGCCGGCCGCCAGGTACTGGACGAGCTCTATCCCGTGGCCTACGCGGAGGTGCGTTCCGATCCGGCCGTCGAAGCGGCGGCAGACCGGTTCGAGGTCGTCAACCGCAAGCTGCTCGACTTGCTGACACGGTGGCAGACGACCACCACCGCTGGGACGAGCGTGCCCAACGATCACAGCGACGTGGCCTACGACACTGCGATCCTCGACGAGCTCGGCGAGCTGCACGAACGTGCTGAGCCCACGCTGGGCGCCCTCAGCGGCGCCGTTCCTCGGCTCGAGGTCTACGGCGACCGGCTCGAGCGCGCCTACGACCGAGCGCTCGCCGGCGAGACCGACTACGTCAGCGGGGTCCGCGTCGACAGCTATCACACCGTGTGGCACGAACTGCACGAGGACCTGCTTCGGGTTCTCGGCCGAACCCGCCAGGAGTGAGAACCGTGGAGAATTGGTACGTTCGCCTGGACGGATCTGACCTGCCTGATCGTCTCGAGGTCGGCGGGAAGGCATGGAGCCTCGCACGCATGAGGCAACTGGGATTGCCCACGCCGCCCGCGTTCGTCCTTCCCACCGAGGTCTGCCGGGAGTACCACCGGAGCGGCAAGGAACTTCCCGAGGAAGCCATGGCGGCGGTGCGCCGCGGGATCGCCTATCTGGAGGAGGAGACCGGACGAGGGTTCGGCGCCCGGCGCCGTCCCCTCCTGGTCTCGGTTCGCTCCGGTTCCTCGATCAGCATGCCTGGGATGATGGACACGGTCCTCAACCTGGGCATCAACGACGACGTCGAGGCCGGACTGATCAAGGACGGCGCACCGGTGGAACTCGCGGCCGACACCCACCGCCGTTTCCTCGCCGGCTTCGGCGACATCGTGCGCAAGGCCGATCTGCCCGATTCCATGGCGCCGGCCGCGGACCTGCGTGCGGAGATCCGCCGCGCGACCGGCCGCGCGGTCCCCAGCGACCCGTGGGAGCAGCTCATCGAGGCCGTGTGCGCGGTCTTGGAGTCGTGGTACTCGCGGCGGGCAGTCACCTACCGGCGCCACGCAGACATCCCGGAGGACCTCGGGACGGCCGTCACCATCCAGGCGATGGTATTCGGCAACATGTCGAACGACTCCGGCACCGGAGTGCTGTTCAGTCGCGACCCCGTGACCGGAGTCCGCGAGCCCTACGGAGAGTATCTCCCCGGCGGTCAGGGCGAGGACGTCGTCTCCGGTGTGCTTGACCCCTTACCGTTGTCCGAGCTCAAGGCCCAGCAACCCGAGATCCATCGGCAGCTGATCGAAGCTGCCGAACTGCTGGAGCAGTCCAACGGTGACGTCCAGGACATCGAGTTCACCGTGGAGAGTGGTCGGCTCTATCTGCTGCAGAGCCGCGCGGCCAAGCGCAGCCCGGAGGCCGCCGTACGGCTGGCGGTCGCCTTGGCGGACGAGGGCCTGATCAGTCGGCCGGAGGCCCTCGCACGGGTCACGCCTGCCCAGGTCACGCAGATGGTGCGCCCTCAGGTCGACGTTCGCTCCGCCGAGGAGTCGACCGTGCTGGCGACCGGCGAGGCCGCTTCTCCTGGTGCCGGCGTGGGCGTGGCGGTCTCCGATCCCGAGGAGGTCGTACGACTCGCCGAGCAGGGGTCGGACGTGGTGTTCGTCGCCCGGCACACCAGCCCCGAGGACGTCGGAGCCATGATCGCCGCGAGAGCGGTCTGTACCGAGGTCGGTGGGTCGACTAGCCACGCCGCCGTCGTCTGCCGTGGACTCGGTTTGCCGGCTGTGGTGGGTGCCGGTGAGGGGGCCATCGCCGCGATCGCGGGCAAGATCGTGACGGTGGACGGAACACATGGACGGGTGCATAGCGGTGCCTTGTCCCTGGTAGCCGCGGATGACGACCCGGCGCTCGCGACACTGGGTCGGTGGGCGGCTAAGCTCGCCGGCATCGAGGTGAGCAGCACCGCGACCGGCGAGGTCCTCGACCTGGACAGTGCAGGAGTCCTCGACCCCGCCGAGGTGGCGGCCGCGGTGGCCGACGCGAAGGTGGTCAGCGGCGCGGTCCTCGCCACCGAGGCCGGCATGGGCGCGGCCTTGGCAGCCGGCATCCGCGACTTCGTCAGCACCGAGCCGTTGCCGTTGTTGCTCGCCGCCGTGGCGGCTCGACGAGGCGTCACACGGGACGTGCCGAAATGACCCGAGCCAGGCGCGCCGTCGTCGTGGAGCTCGTGCGCACCCCGTTCGGCCGGGGGCGGACTGAGGGCGCGTTGGCGGGGGAGCACCCGGTGGATCTCCTGGCAGGCGTGCTGAGCACGCTGGTCGAGCGCAGCGGAATCGACGCGGCGCGGGTCGACGACGTGATCGCCGGATGCTCCCTACCGGTGGGGGAGCAGTCGGGGAACATCGCTCGCCACGCGCTGCTCGCGGCCGGGATGCCCGAGAGCGTGCCGGGGGTCAGCATCGACCGGAAATGCGGATCGTTCCAGCAGGCGCTGCACTTCGCGGCGCAGGGTGTGATCGCCGGTTCCTACGACGTCGCGGTGGCCTCGGGCGTGGAGATGATGAGCACGGTGCCGATGCGGACCAACCGGATGGGGCGTGACGACCAGGGTCCGCGGCTGCGTGCTCGCTATCCCGACGGCCTGGTATCGCAAGGAATCAGCGCCGAGCTGATCGCCAGCCGCTATGGACTGTCGCGCCCCAGCCTTGACGCCTTTGCGCTGCGGTCCCACCAGCGGGCAGCAGCCGCCCAGGACGAGGGCCGGGTCGCGCGCTACGTCGTCCCGGTGATCCGGGGCGACGGGAAGCGGGTCGATGCGGACGAAGGAATACGACGGACCACGTCGCTGGCCGCGCTCGAGCGGTTGCGGCCGGCCTTCCAGGACCCGGAGATGCAGGAGCGCTTCCCGGAGATCGACTGGCGGGTGACCGCCGGCAACTCCTCGCCCGTCACCGATGGAGCTGCCGCGACCCTGGTGGTCGAGGAGTCGCTCGCCCATCGGTGGGGACTACGCCCGCTCGCGGCCATCACGGGCGGCACCGTCGTGGGCGACGACCCGATCCTCATGCTCATGGGCGTGGTCCCCGCCACCCGCAAGCTTCTGGACCGCGCCGGCGTCCGGGCCGACGGCATCGACAGGTACGAGGTCAACGAGGCATTCGCCAGCGTGGTCCTCGCCTGGCAGAAGAACATCGCGGTCGATCCGGAGACGGTCAACGTCGACGGCGGCGCGATCGCCTACGGCCATCCGATCGGCGCCTCGGGGGCGAGGCTCCTGGCGGGGCTGATCGAACAACTGCAGATCCCTGGGGTCGACAAAGGAGTCATGACGATGTGCGAGAGCGGTGCAATGGCGAACGCGACGTTGCTAGAGGCGCCGCAATGATCTTCTCGCCGCAGTCCCCGCCGTACCTATCGAAACTGTCGACACTCGCGAACCTCCGAGACATCGGAGGGTTGGAGACCGTGGACGGGCGCCAACTGCGCACGGGCCTTGTGTTCCGCTGCGACAGCCTTCAGGACATCACCGCCGCCGAGGCCGCAGTGCTGGTCGACGAAATCGGCATCCGGACGGTCATCGACCTGCGGATCGGCCGCGAGTCGATCCGTGAGGGCCGCGGTCCGCTGGTGAATCATCCGATCCAGTACGTGAACGTGCCCCTCATCGACGTCGACGGACCGAAGGGTCCACCAGGCAGGGTCTTGCTCGACTTCTACATCGACCATCTCGACAACGACGCCAACCTGCCCGTCGCCGTGCAGACCCTCGCCCACCTCGCGGACCGGCCGGTCCTGGCCCACTGTGCGGCGGGGAAGGACCGGACCGGTCTGCTGATGCTGCTGGTTGAACTCCTGGCAGGCGTGCGACCCGACGAGGCGGAGCGGGACTTCATGCGCACGGCCGACAACATGGAACGCATTCGTGCGCGTCTGCGAACCTGGGCGCACTACGCCCACAACATGGAGACTCTCAGCCCGGAAATCTACGAGTGCGAGCCGCACTCGGTGGCCGGAGCACTGGACCACCTCGTCGCGAAGTACGGCACCGCCGAGGCGTGGGCCGAGGCGAAGGGAATCCCTGACACCACCGTCGCGCTGCTTCGCGATCGACTGGTGGAGCCGAGCTGAGCAGGCGCCGCCGTGACCATCCACATTCCAGGAGCGAGACAAGTAATGAACGACCCACGATTAACGGCGCAGAGGACGCGGGAGTTCATCCGCAGCGAAGTCCTACCGATCGACGATGCCCACGACGGCGACATCGAAGCCGCCGGAGGCGACCTCGTTCGCGTCAAGCTCCAGGCAGCCGCCCGTTCCCACGGGATCTTCGCCCCGCACGCTCCGACCGAGTTCGGCGGTGGAGGGCTAGGCATGGTCGACCGTGCCGCCGTGTTCGAGGAAGCCGGCTACTCCCTGTTCGGACCGCTCGCCCTCAACATCGCAGCACCGGACGAGGGCAACATGCACCTGCTCGACCACGTTGCGACCCCGGACCAGAGGCGGGAGTTCCTGGCGCCGCTCGCTCGAGGCGAGATCCGGTCGGGATTCGCGATGACCGAACCATCCCCCGGAGCCGGATCCGACCCCAGCGCCCTGATGACCGTCGCGCAGCGGAGCTCCGGCGGGGGGTGGCTCATCAACGGGCGCAAGCGGTTCATCACCGGAGCCGACGGCGCCGGCTTCTTCATCGTGATGGCCAGAACCGCCGGAACGCCTGGTGACCCCGGGCACGGGGCCACCATGTTCCTCGTGCCCGCTCACGCCGAAGGCGTCCAGGTGGGGCGGCACGTGCACACCCAGGACCGATCGATGGTCGGTGGTCACTGCGAGATGACCTTCACCGACGTCGAGGTCCCGGATTCTGCGATCCTGGGCGAGCCGGACCTCGGGTTCCGTTACGCACAGGTCCGCCTCGGCCCGGCGCGCATGACCCACGTCATGCGTTGGCTCGGAGCAGCCCGAAGGGCCCACGAGACCGCCGTTCGTGTTGTCGCCGAGCGTAGGGCCTTCGGCGAGCGGCTAGTCGATCTCGGCATGATGCAGCAGATGATCGCCGACAGCGAGATCGATCTGGCGGCTACCCGGTCGCTGCTGCTGAAGGCGTGCGCAGTCCTTGACGACGGCGGTCGAGGGTCCGAGGAGACGTCGATCGCCAAGGTGTTCGCAGGCGAGTCGCTATGCCGAGTCGCGGACCGGGCGCAGCAGATGTGTGGAGGGCTCGGCGTCTCGGCTGATCTGCCGGTGGCCCGCATTGCACGTGAGCTGCGGCCGTTCCGGATCTACGACGGTCCGTCGGAAGTGCACCGATACTCGATCGCGAAGCGAGCCGCTCGCAGGATCGTCGGCGTACAGCAGTAGTCGACGACGAAGCCGACTCGGCGACCGCCGGGGGGACCAGCGCGGGCGCTGGCATCGGCCGCGCGAGCGCGGTCCGGCTGGCCACGGACGGTGCCGGCATCCTCGCCACCGATGTCGACAGCCAGGGCCTCGCTGCGACCGCCGAACTGGTCGCGGGCGCGGCCGGACGGGTCTCGCCCTGCCGCTCGACGTCACCGACGAGCAGGCGGTGGGTCGACGTGGTAGCCCGGGACGGTCGAGGAGTTCGACAGCCTGGACATCCTGTTCAACAGCGCGGGCATCTACGTGATCTCTCCGCTGGACGAGACCAGCATGGAGCAGTGGGACCGACTCATGGCGATCAATGTCACCGGCACTTTCCTGGGCACGAAGCACTCGGTCCGGCACATGGTGAACCGGGGGGATCGATCATCAACATGATCCTCGGCGGCCGGTCTTGTCGGCGTCGCGGGCCATGCGCTGTACGGCGCGTCCAAGGGCGCGGTGCGCGTGATGACCAAGGGCGTCGCAGCCGAGTACGCCGGGGCCAACGGGGGGGCAACTCAGTCCCCCGACCTACGTGAAGACAGCGATGGCCGACTACGGCGCTGGTATGGCAGGTGCATCGCTCGACGACCTCGGAAACAAGATGATCCCGATGGGCCTCGCCGAGATCGAGGAGGTCGCCAACGCCGTCGCGTTCCTCGGCCTCGGACCAGTCCGTCGTACATGACTGCCACTGAGCTCGTCCTGGACGGCGGTGCCACCGGCACGCTGGCGGTCTGACCCGCCGAATGGGGTAGTGGCCGGCGAAGGCCCCGATCTGGTTAGACGTGAGCGCCTCCCCTCCTCGTTGATGGCACTGCCCGGCTTCGACCTCAAGCCGTGTGCGGATGACGTCGTAGACCGTGAGGATGGGCTGTCGTCCAGATGTCCGCCGATGGTCCGGCCAGCATCTGTGAGCCACACTTTGACGGACCCCGCCCGTGCATGGCTATCCCGCCACCCGCGCGACGGTAGTCAATCTTCGCTGCATCTGGCACCTCCACCACTCGAGCCACCGGCTCTGGAATCTCCTTGATGTTTCGGGGGGACGCCGCCTGACCTGCGTAAACGCAGCGCGGGGCGCCACGTCCCCCCGCCATTCGACAGTCCAGGGGGACGGATGCGGGGACGCTGAGCCGCAACGCTTCGGTCCGTGACCAAAGTCAGCAGGACCCGAGTGTCCGAATCGTGCGCGCCGCGGTTGCTTATCCGTGGCGTGAAGATGTTGCGACAACTCTCGACCCGCGCCGCGCGGTACGTAGTGACACGGTCATGGCCGGGTGCCAGGCTGGTCCTGGTTCCTCAGGTCGGGGTGTTCGACGGTCTTGAGGTAGCGGGTGGCGCCTTCGACGCTGAGTCCGAAGAGGTCGTAGATGCGGCGTACGTCGCCGCCGGTGGCGTGGATCTCGTGCAGGATGCGGTCCTCGCGCAGGGCCCGTGGGCGGACGCGGCTGTCCTTCCAGGGAAAGGACGGGCCGCTGGCGACGAGGCGCGGCGCGGTGCGTCGGTTGATGAGCAGGTGTGGGTTCGCGGTGGCCGGCCAGGTTCGGTTGCGGTGGTCGAGCCAGGCGGCGAGCCGGGTCCTAACGGGTGCGGCGAGCGGGATCTCGCGGCCGTCGAGATGGAGGCGGCCGTCGACGATGGCGATCATCTGCAGTTCGCGTACCTGCTTGCCGGTCAGGCCGTGGAAGGCCACCAGAGCGACAGCGAGCGCGACGGCCGGGTTCGGGGAGTTCAGCTCGGCCCGGATCAGGGCGGGGTCCAGCGGCAGCGGAAGGTTCGTTGGCACGCGGGTCAGGTCGATGCCGCGCATGGGGTTGGTGAAGACGAGTCGGCGGCCTTTGAGGATCTCGAACAGCGACCTCAGGCCGTTCTCGGCGAAGTGGCGGTGGCTGGTGCCGGCGGGCAGGGCCGTGAGGGCGGCCAGGATGTCTTGTTTGCTGATCTCGGCGAACGACTGGCGGCCGGCTTCGACCCACGTCTGAACGACGGGCGCGAGACCTTGGATGTGGATCTCGACGGTCTCGGGTTCGCGGGGCAGCTGGCGAGGTGCGTGTCGGGATCCGCCGAGCATGATCTGAAGCCACAGTTGGAGGTGCTCCCGCATGGCGTCCGGGAGGGCTCCGGACGCGATGAACTTGGCGTTGAAGTACCTCTCGACCCGGGTCGGTACGTCCTCGATCAGCAGGTCGGCCTCGGCGAGGACGTCGAGGGTGGAGGTGATGGTGCCGCCGTAGCGGCGCAAGCACACGACGTCACTGGCGCGGACCTTCGCGGTGGGAGTAGGCCGCAGGATCTGCAGCAGCCGCAGGGACTGGATCACGGCATTGCGCTGCCTGACGCTCCAGCCGTAGCGGCCGGCGTGGTCGGCGACGATGGCCGCGCAGTACCGCGTCAGTTCGCTGTCCTCGACCAGGAGGCGTTGGCGAAGCACCTCGGGGTCGGGGTCCATGTCGAACAGGGCCAGCTGCTCAAGCGCATCGTCGTCGAAGCTGGTGCCAGGTTGGTAAGGCAGCTGGTTCTTGCTCTTCTTCGACCACCGGCCATCCCAGCGGACGTAGTCGGGCACCGGCGTCGCACGACGCTTGAAGACCATGTTGGCGAAGAACAACTGCTGGCTGTCCTTGTTCGCCACGGCGACATCGGGTGCCCGCCCGGGTTTCTGTTCGAGTCGGGCATTCTCAAGGCACAGGCGGCAGGCTTGTCGGTCGCTGACGTGGCTGGCGCGGCCGCAGTAGGCGCAGGTGCCCTTCGGGTAGTGGCTCTGCCACCAGCGGCAGGACCAGCAGGTCCAGTTGTGCCGGGGGTAGACGCCCCAGGCCAGGCAGCCCTTGCAGGATCCGATGTGCTCGGGGCTGCGGGGATGGCACCGGCTGCACAGCCCCTGACTGAAGTAGTCGCTGCGGGAGCGGCAGCGGTTGCACGGTGGAGCCGCGAATGGGCCACCGGGCAGGCACTGATAGCAGAAGTCGACCCTGGGGCTGGTCCACGCGACGCGGTTGCTCTGGCACGCGTTGCACTTGGGCGGCAGCCGCAACGCCGCGTGGGGGCCGGGTGCGGGCATCCCGATCGTCTCGTGCTCGTCGTGTCCGTGGGCGATGGGGGTGCGTGCTACAGCGGTGGGGTCGAGCGGAGCTTGCCGAGCCGGGGTGTGACCGCCGGTGGCGTGCCGCCGTTGCCGTTCGGATCGCCATCCGCGCTTCCGCCGTTGCCGTTGGCCGCGTCGGTGGTGCGGGGACGGCGCGCGGCGACCTTGTCCGGCTCGGGTGTCATCAGGTCGTTCGGGGTGCAGTCGAGCACGGCGCACAGCACGTCGAGCTCTTCGAGGCGCATCGTCGGCGGGGTCCCGGCCCACCACGACGACATCTTCCCGGCGGAGATCTCAAGCCCGGCATCTGCCAGCATCCGCCGCAGCTCTGCGGACTTCCAGATCCCTCGTTCGGCGGCCCGCAGCCGCAGGCTCCACTGCATCTGCATCCTCTCCTTCGTTTCCTCGGTCGGTTTGGTCGGGTCAGTCGATATGGAGGCCCAGGCGGGCCTCAACGCGGTCGCTCGCGCTGTTCCACGCGCGCTCGATGTGGCCGCTGCGGACGTGGAGGTAGCCCGAGGTAGTGGCCAGCCACTGGTGGCCAAGGAGCTCCTGGAGCGCCTTGATGTCCATCCCGGCCGCGTACAGCGACGAGGCGCAGTAGTGCCGCAGCACGTGTGGCGTCATTCGCCCCGACCACGCCGGGAGCCACTGGTCGACCTGGATTCCCAGGGCGCGGCGCAGCGCGTTCGCGCCGACACGTCCGCACCGGTCCAAGTCGCGGTCGAACCGCTCAGAGGGCAGCAGCGGCGCGTCCGGGTCGGCCCAGTCCTCGCCGTACTGCGGACGGACCTCGGCCAGCCACCAGTCGATCAACTGGTTCGCGCAGTTGATCGCCGGCACCAGCCGTGGCTTGGGTCCGCGGCCGCCCGAGCCCTTGCCGTGGCGGACGTGGAGCTTGCCGAACTCACCCAGATCGGGGCGCCAGTCGCGGATGTCGAGCATAACGGTCTCGTTGATACGCAGCCCGAGCCGGCGCCACAGCGAGGCCGCGAAGTAGTCGCGGGCCGCCGGCAGGTATTTGCGTGCCTGCGGGACCGATCCGCGCCAGGCGGTAAACAGCGAGTCGATCTCGTGATCCGACGGCGGCACCCGGATCTTGCCCAGCGATGCCCCGGATTGGCGATTGAACTCATCGATCGGCTGCTCGACCAACACACCGGTCGTGCGGCGAATGGTGCCCTCGTAGCGGGCGATCACGAACTCGAAGAAACCCGACAGCGCGCCCGCCTTCCCCGCCCGGGTCGACACGCTGAGCCCCCGCCGGCGCTGCTGGGCCAAGAACGCGTCTGCGTCCGCGCAGGTGGCCTCCCACAGTGGAGTCGACAGCGTGCGAGCGAACTCGATGACGATCGCCCGGGTCGAGCCGATGTGGCGGTCAGTCAGACCTGCCGCGGACATCGCCAGCGCGTACTGGTCGACGAGCTCCTGCTCGAAGTCCTGGACCGCTTGCGCACCTATCAGTGCCGGATCAGCAGCGCTGCCACCCGGCAGTGCCACCAAACCCATCAGTCACCAACTTCATGCGAGGCGATCATGCGTCGATACTACAGCCAAACCGTCAGTCACGGCGACGGTCACTCAGTTCAAGGCCTTCCAGGAACTCAACCGATACCACCTGTACAAACGCAGATCGGAGCGCATGGACGTCCGATCGAACCTGAGTTCCTAGAGATTGCCGCCTGAGCGCGCGCGTCCTCGGGACTGACCTGTCATGAAGAAGCTGCTGCTCGCGGGACTGCCCGTCCTGATCATCTTCATGGGGCTGCCGTTCCTCGTGACGCTGATGGTGGTGATGACGACCACCGCGGCCGCCGAGTGCCGCACCCAGAGCAGCCAAGGCACCGTGCCTACCGAACTCGCTGACCTCGGAGCCATCGACGGCCCGGTGGGCGGCCCGGTCAACGGCAAGATCACCATGGCGCAGGCCAACATCCCGCGACGCTCCGGCCTCGACGGGTTCCGGGCCTCCATGCCCAGGGTCCTGTCCAAGAACCCCGAGTTCGTCACCCTCAACGAGGCCAGCGGCTGGAGCCTGGAGCAGATCGAAGCCGCCACGCCGGGCTACTCAGCCTTCCGGGTGGCAGCCCCGGCCGGCACCGGCACCGGCGCCGAGCAGGCCATGGGCAACGTCGTGCTCTGGAAGAGCTCGACCTGGACGAAGGTCAACGGCGGCCGGGTCCAGCTCGTCGACGACGACAAGACCTTCTACGACGGGCGTCCGGTCACGTGGGACCGCTTCGCGACATGGGTGATGCTGCGCCGCGCCGACGGCTCCGTGGTCTCGGTGGTCTCCACCCACCACATGACCAACCCGCACCGTTGGCCGAAGCAGCACGGCAACCCGCCGCTGACCCGGCCCCAGCAGTACGGCGCCGGAATGGACATCCTGCTGCAGCTGCGTAACTCCCTCGCCGCCCACGGTCCGGTGCTGATCGGCGGCGACATGAACACCCAGGCCTCCTACACCAACATCCCCTGGACGGCGGCCGCGAAGATGAAGGCCGCCGGCTACGGATGGCACAACCACGGCGTCGACTTCATCTTCTTCCCGCACCACCAGGGCGCCCGTCTCGAGCAGGGCTGGGACGGCACGATGGTGTCGGATCACCACTGGCTCTCGGCTCGCATCGCGATGAACGGCGCCGGCCCGGAGAGCGCGCCCGAGACCACCACCACGACCGACGGGATCGTGCCCGCGGCGACCACCGCCCGGACGTCCGCCGAGCCGCCGGCCGGCGACGTGCTCGCCCAGCTGATGCGCCTGCGGTTCGCGTCCAACTACCCGACCATGACCGCCGACCAGGCCCGCAACGCGATCACCATCGCCCAGGTCGCCCGCGACCTCGAGATTCCCCGCTACGGGCTGCAGATCGCGATCGCCGCCGCGATCCAGGAGTCCAAGCTCGTCAACCTCACCGGAGGTGACCGCGACTCCGGCGGCCTGTTCCAGCAGCGCCCCTCGGCCGGCTGGGGAAGCCGGGCCGAGATCACCAACCCCGTCCTCGCGGCCCGCGCGTTCTTCGGCCAGGCCCAGCAAACCGGCAACCCCGGCCTCCTCGACATCCCCGGCTGGCAGAACATGCCCCTCACCCAGGCCGCGCAGGCCGTCCAGCGCTCGGGCTACCCAGACGCCTACGCCCAGTGGGAGGACGTCGCCGGCGACATCACCGATCTGCTCGGCGGCGACCTGCCGGACCTGCCCGACGACGGCTCCACCACGAACGTGGCCAACTGCCAGGGCGAGACAGTCAACCCGATCACCGTCGGCACCCTCAACCTGCTCGGCGCCGGCCACACCGACAAGCCGGGGGAGCGGCCCGGGTACGACACCTGGGACAAGCGACTGCCCGGCGCCATGCGCACGATCGAGAACGCCGACATCTCGATCGCCGGCCTCCAGGAGGTGCATGGCCCGCAGGCTCAGGCGCTGGAGAACCAGTACGCGGCCAAGTGGGGGATGTACCCGGCCAGCGGGAAGGCACAGAACCGGGTGATCTGGGACCGCAACGAGTGGGAGCAGACCGACGGCCGGCTCGTCGACATCCCCTACTTCGGCGGCAAGGACGTCGGCATGCCCCTGGTGCAACTGACCTCGACGACCACCGGGCAGGTGATCTGGGTCTGGAGCATCCACAACCCGGCCAACACACAAGGAAACGCCGCCGGGCACCGCCAGGAGGCGCTGCGCCGCCAGCTGGCCACGATGACCGAGCTCGCAGGCGCCGGCACCCCTGCGGTGATCCTGGGCGACTTCAACGACGGCAAGGACGGCAACAACTCCTCGCACTGCGCACTGACCCCTGAGCTGAGCAACGCCTTCGGAGGCTCTGCCGAGCCCTGCAAGAAGCCCAAGCAGGACGCGCTGATCGACCACGTCTACGGTGCCAACCTCACCTGGGCCAGCGCCGCGGTCGACACCAGCACCCAGGCCAGCAAGATCGCCGACCACCCGCTGGTGACCGCCACCACCGCCAGCAGCAGCGCCGGGTGCGCAGTTGACTCCGGCACCGCGGAGGCCAAGTACAACCTCAGCCCGGTCAAGCCGCAGCTGACCCAGCTGGTCAACATCCTCGGCCCCATGTTCGACATCAAGACCGTCGGCGGCTACCGCGAGAGCGCCACCGACCCCAACGGCCACCCGGCCGGGCTCGCCGCCGACTTCATGGTGCCACTCACCGCGGCGGGCCGCGCGCAGGGCGACCGTCTCGCCGCCTACGCCAAGGCCAATGCCCAGAAGCTCGGCATCGACTACATCATCTGGTACCAGCGGATCTGGTCGGTCGCCCGCGCAGGCGAGGGCTGGCGGCCGATGGAGGACCGCGGTAGCGCTACCGAGAACCACCTCGACCATGTCCACATCAACGTCAAGCCCGGCGCCTCCGTCCAGCCGGTCGGCCTCGAGGGCGCCTCCTGCGACGAGGTCGTCTATCCGGTGCCCGCGCAGTACGTCGGGACCGACAACCACAACTGGCACGAGACCGGCCCTTACTGGTCCAAGTGGCACACCGGCACCGACTTCTCCGCACCCTGCGGAACCACCGTCTACGCCGCCCACGCCGGCACCATCGAGATCGACACCACCCAGCGTTGGGCTGGGCCGCAGCTGGTCAAGGTCACCACCGGCGCCGGGTCCCTGACCACCTGGTACGCCCACATGGCGACCGTCAGCGTCAGCCGCGGCCAGACCGTCGCAGCCGGCGAGCCGATCGGCCAGGTCGGCAAGGAGGGCAACGTCTCCGGCTGCCACCTCCACTTCGAGGTCCACCTCAAGAACGGCTCCATCTACGGCCCCGACAACGTCGACCCCTCGACCTGGCTCGCAGAGAACGCATCACGCCCGAGTCACGCCGTGTGATCGCACCGGAGCCCTGACAGCACATAGGTGACCAGCGAGGCCCAACGACCCCACGACCGCCTGGAGGTGGCCAGACCGATGCAGCGTGAGCGACGACGAGACCCCTACCCGTGGACCTGGGAGATCCCAGTCGCGGTAGCCCTGGCGACCCTGTTCGTCATCGTCATCGGCATCCAACTCGGACGATCAGTCGCGAACCTGGTCGCCGGCGCCGGATGGACATGGCCCGACGCCAACGCCGGCGCGTTCCCCTCACCCATCGGCACCGCCTTCTGGACCAGCCTTCCCGGCGTCCTCGGCGGACACGCCGACGCCGGGCTGCCCAGCCCCACTCCCGACGGTCTGGCCGGTCGCGGCCTGGTCTGGGTCAGCCTCGCCCTGACTGAGGTCGCGCTGCTCACCGCGACCGTCTGGCTCGACGCGTGGGCCTACCAGCGGTGGGGCCAGGGCCGCATGCGCGGCATGGCGACCGCAGCCGAGGCCGAGAAGCTGCTCGGCGTCACCCGGCTCCGCAAGGTCGCCGGCATCGTCCGCCCGGACCTCTACGGCAAGCACGCCGCCGCGACACCAGCACCGGTCCAGCGCACCGCCGGCGACCTCACCGAACAACCCGGCCCGCATCTGGGCCACGGCCTCAGCCCGTGGCTCCTGCACGGCCGGCGAACGAAGGAAGACCGATGAGCAACGAGACCCCACTGCACGGCAACCCGACACTTCGCACTCGCGGCCGCCGCCTGGGCGGCGGCCGCTGTCGCCGCCGCGGACACCGGCCGGTCCTCGTCGAGCGCCACTACGTGGCTGCCGGCCAGGTGGAACTCCTCTGCGAGGCGCGCGACTTGCTGTCCGACGCCTCCTTCCTGCTCCTCGGTCGCCGAGCAGAAGAACGCCGCGGCAGTGCGGTGATCTGCCGTCGATGCCTCGCCTCGTGCGGGGACACCGTTCCCGAGGTGGCGCGATGAAGCTGAGGTTCGACCCCTGGGACGTGGGCTGGCGCATCGGTGATGCCCACGAGCCGCGAGGCGGCGAGCTGTGGGTGCCGTGGGACCGCACCGCCGGCGTAATCGGCCCGCAGGGATCCGGAAAGACCCTCGACCTGCTCACCCCTGCGCTGCTCGGCGCGCCGGGTGCCGCCCTGGTGACACTGACGAAGGTCGAGGACCTCCTGCTCAGCCTCACCGAGCGCTCCCGCGACGACCGGCCCTGCGTGGTGCTGGACCCCTTCGGCCTGGCCGAGGGCGTCATCGACGAGCTGATCTGGGACCCGATCGCCGGCTGCGTGGACCCGAAGGTCGCCGAGCGGCGCGCCAAGGCTTTCACCGCCGGCACCGTCAAGGGCGCGATCAACGGCGGCACCGGCGACGATGCTGCGCGGTTCTACGCCGCCGAGTCCGCGAAGGTGCTGCAGGGCTACTTCCACGCCGCGGCGCTGACCGGTAGGACGCTCGAGGACGTGCTGCAGTGGGTCGCCAACCCCACGGCAGCCACCCAGCCGATGGAGATCCTGCGGCGGCACCCGCACGCCGAGCCGTTTTGGCACGGCCTCCTGCACGGGGCGCTGAACGGTGACGACCGCACCGCCGGAAACACCGTCACCACGGTCCAGCAGTCGGTCTCGCTGTTCTTCCAGGCCGACATCCGACGACGCTGCATTCCCAGCCCCGGACGGCCAGCCACCGACCTGGCCGACGTCATCCGGCGCCGCGGCACCATCTACCTGCTTGGCCGCGAAGACCCCTACGCCTCGGCGAGCCCGCTGATGACCGCCGTCGCCGAGCACGTCTTGGACACCGGCCTGCTGCTGGCCAACAGCTCCTCGTGGGGAGGCCGCCTGTGCCCGCCCCTGGTCTCGGTGCTCGATGAGCTGCCCTCGACCGCACCGCTGCCCACGCTGCGCACCCGGATGGCCAACGAACGCGCCCAGGGGCTGTCGTTCATCTGGGCCGCCCAGACTCGGCCCCAGCTGACCAGCATCTTCGGCGAGCACGAGGCACGAGCACTGCTCGGCCTCACCAACGCCCTGGTGATGTTCGGCGGCTCCAAGGACGTCGCCTTCAACCAGGAGATCTCCGATCTCCTCGGAACCGTCCGCATCGGCCGGGTCACCCATTCCTCAGGCGGGTTCAACGGCTGCGGCCGGAGCTTCTCCGGCGACGACATCCCGATCATGCGGCCCGAGGAAGTCCGGCAACTGCCCGAACGCCAAGCTCTGGTCGTCGCCGAGAACGGCAAGCCGATCATCGCCAAGTTGCACCGCTGCGTCGAAGGCAAGGCCGGCGAACGACTGCTGGCCGACCAGCGGGCGCTGCGCGAGCGCCTCACCAACGACCGGCGCATGGTCATCACCCCCGAGGCCCGAGCCACCGGCGCGCTCGTCGAGGCACGCCGTCTCGGCTTCGTCGACGACGAGACCGACCACGCAAGGAGTGAACTGTGACCACCGAGCAACAGACCGGCCGGGCGGCACCCACGCTGATGGTCTTCCCGTTCCCCGTCCCCGGGGACCACGTCCGGCTCGCCTACCGCGAGCTCCACATCGCCATCAACGGCACCGAGGAGGAGAAGAAGGCCCTCGGCCACCACGCGCTGCTGTCGCGGCCCTGGGAGCCGGCGACCTGCCTGGACCCCGAGCTGCGTCACGACCTGTGGGAGTGGCTCGAGGACGTCGTGATCTGGCTCAACCGCGAGTACACCTGGGATGTCTCCGGGCTCATCCCCAGCTGCTGGCCTCTGCACCCGCACCTGGTCCACGAGATCGCCGTCCTGGCCGACCAGCGCCGGCGGGCCGGCCTGGCGATGACCAGCGACGCGCTCGAGGAGTGGCACCGCTACTCCCTGCCGGCGTTCACGGACCGGATGCGCAACAGGCTGCGCACCCACTGCGACGACGAGCACAAGAGCTGGCCGGCCAAGCCGCGCCACAGTGAGCACCTGGCCGACACCAGCCGCCAGCGCCGCGAGAACACGTTCGCGCACGACATCGACGCTCTGCCCGTCAACCGGCGGGCACACGAACAACCCCCGGCCGGTCCACCGCGGCTCGGCCTCGTCGACCTCGACACCGGCGAAATCCACGACGACGAGCGGGGCGGCGCTCAGCCGCGCACCCGCACCGAGAAGGGACCCCGCGAATGATGCAGGTGAACGAACGCTCCGAGGCCATCGGCCGAGCCCAGCGCGCCCTCAAGGCTCTCGGCGAGCACCCGCGCTCAAGCAAAAAGGAGCTCGGCCACGCCCGCGAACACGTCAACGCCTGCTACTCCCACGGCTCGGGCGAGCACGTGTGGAACGCCGTTGCACAGGTCGAGGCGATGGCCGAACGCCGCTACGGCGTACCGAGCACAGAGGAGCAGCGTCAGCTGGTCGAGGCGACCGAAGACCTCAAGGAGCCTGCGACAGCCGCCCGCGGCCGAGCCGTCGAGGACCGCGCAATCCCGTCGCCGGGGTCGACCCCAGACGTGGAGCTCGTGACCACTCCATCGCGATGAAGTGGTCACGACGGACTCAAGACGGCGTTAGAACGCCGCTGAGAGAACGGCAACCCCTCCAGCGGGTAGTCACACCCCGCTTCGTTGTGGGAGGGCCATTCTGAGCGTTCTCGCCCCATCGACCTCCCAGGCGTAGCAAAATGTCGGATCAACTGACCTCTGCGCTCCTTATCGTGGTGGCTATCGCCTACCTCGGCGGAGCCGTTCTCTTGATCGTGGCGCTTGCGAAGGTCCTGCTCGCCTGGTCGGCCAGCTGGCGCACCAGCGGGCAAACAAGCCCGGTCGACGGCGTGCTGCAGCAGCGGGCCGCCGCGGCGATGGCCGCCGTCGCCGCAGTCGCGAACGTCCCTCCCGCCTCCGGCAACTGACGAAAGTTTGCGATCATGGGCGCCCCGGCATGGCCGAGCTTTCGGACCAGATCCGTCACCGCATTCGCATGCGGTTCTGGCAGCAGGTCGAACGCCGCCTGACGCGCTCTGACCGTGAGATGGTGATGATGTGGAGACCACCCTGTTCAACGAGGCTGAGGAGCCCGGCAGCGGCTCGACCGACTTGTTGGACGCGGCATCGCTTGTCGCGCTCATGGACCTTCCGGGCGTGGGCGCAGCGAGGGCGATCAAAGTCGCTGAGACCTTCAAGTCCTGGGACGCTCTGCTCGATGCGTCGCCGGACGCGCGCAAGGCAGTCGCCCGCGTTGAGGTCGAAGCCGTCGGCAAGCCCAGCTTCGCCGAGCTTGGCGAGGGAATGCACCTGATCGGGTGGTTCGATAAGGCCTATCCGATGGCGCTACGGCGCATCAAGAACCCGCCTGCCGTTCTGTGGGTGCGTGGCGCGATTCCCGACCCCGCGCGACGGCTCGCGATCGTGGGCAGCCGCGCGACCACGGAGTGGGGCCGGTCGACCGCGTCGTACGTCGCGACTGGCGCTGCTGCGCACCAGATTTGTGTCGTCTCTGGTCTCGCCTTGGGCATCGACATCGCCGCGCATCGTGCCGCCATTGGCGCTGGCGGTGCAACGATTGCTGTTCTCGGGTCCGGTGTAGACGTGCCATCGCCCAAGGAACATCTCGCTGACGCCAAGCGAATCCTCGACGAGGGTGGAGCGTTGGTGTCTGAGCAGCCTCCCGGAATGCCGCCAAGTCCGCGATCACTTGTCGCCCGGAACCGGATCCAGAGCGGGCTATCGGCCGCGACAGTCGTGATCCAGTGCGCGCCGAAGTCGGGCACCTTGAGCACCGCAAAGTTCGCAGTCGAGCAAGGCCGCATCCTGGCCGTGCCGATTCCTAGCGACGAGGCTGAACGGGCTGCGGAGACCAACGCGGGCAGCCTGTCGTTGACTCGCGAAGCGGGCGGCGAGGCTGTCGCGCTTCGGGGCCACGACGATGTGGTGAGCCTCCTCCTCGGGCTCGTCGAGGAGTAGCCGCATTCGTCTGCGGGCGCGATCGGCCGTCGGTACGTTGCAAAGGTGGCATTCGACCCGACCGATCTTTTGCCGATGCTCCCGGCTCAGGCGGGCGTATGCCACACGTGCCATCAGCCTGCGGGTTCGTTCACGCGCTGCTGGCCCTGCAAAGAAGCCTGGCAAGGCAACGTGTCCCTCCAAGCCGTGCCCGTGCTGCCGATCTCACTCGCGTCAAACGGCCGGGCGCTGACGAACGCGTTGTGGCGGTACAAGGAGTGGGATGACGCCGACGGATACGCGGACGACTTGGCGGCGCTGCTCGACGACTTTGGCTGGCGTCACGGTGCATGTCTGGCGCGCGAGGCGGGTGTCAATCGGTTCGACTCCGTCACTTGGGTGCCGAGCAGCAAGGCGAGGCCGGGCCAGCACCCCGTTGTGGAACTTCTCGACTCGACTCGATGGGCGAATGGTCGCCTCGTCGAACTGCTTCAGCCAGGAGGGGCTGGCGAGGCTCACCAAGACCCGCGCGCAGACCGCTTTCATGCGCACCGGGACGCGTGCGGGCAGCGAGTGCTTGTCGTCGACGACACCTGGACCCGCGGCACCAATGGCCTCAGCGCCGCGCTTAGCCTCCTCGACGTGGGCGCCACTGCGGTCGCGCTTCTAGTCATCGGCCGATGGTTCACAGAGGACCGGGATGAGGGGACGCAGCACTACGCAGATGTCGCCCGCACTCTCGGCTTCGACTCGGCCTACTGCGTCTTCTGCGACGATCGACCAAACGCCAGGGCGTTGTGAAGTTGCGTTCGTCTGGCCCCCGGTTGGGATCTTGGCGGGATCGCTGTCACCACGACCACAGGATCGTGCAGCTGGTCTAACCGTGACACCAGCTCGCGGCCTTCCGGAGCGGGTCAGCGGCGTGGGGTACCGCGGCGGGGCGGCCGCGGACGGTTCACTTGCTGCCGATCCCGTGCCGCGCCCTGCGTCTGGGTGGGCACCGGGGTGCCTTCGCCGGTGTCGATCGGGATCTCGAGGCGGGACACGATCCGGTAGCGCAGGTCACGGGCCGGGCTGTCGCCCAGCGGCTTCTCAGCGACCAGGCCGCGCGTAGCGGCGCCGACGTCGTGACCCTGCTCGTGGGCCTGCTGCAGCATCGCGGCGGTGGCCGCCCAGTCGCCCTGCTCGAGCAGCCGCGGGTCGAGCTCGCGCGCCAGCGGCGCCCAACGCTCGGCCGGGGTCCTCTCGGCTGCGGCCGAGAGCCGTCCGCGAACCTCGCTGCTCTTGTGCAGCTCGCCCAGCGCCGCCTTTCGGGGGTCGGCATCCCAAGTCTTGACCGCGTCGCGCAGGTCGCGTCGCGCCTGCAACTGGGAGAGCTGCAGCCGGGCCCGGACCTGGTTGACGCCCGGATCCCAAGCGCGGCTGGGACGTGCCGACAGGATCCTCATGGCCGCCACGCGCGCCTGCTCCGGGGCGAGGTTGTCCAGCCGCTCGGTGAGCAGCTGGTCACCCAGGGCGCGGAAGGCCGGCTGGCCGCTGGCCACCGCGGCAGTGAGTGCCGCGGGCCCGCGCTGGGCCAGCAGGTCGGCGGGGTCGAGGCCGTCGGGGAACCGCGCGAAGCCGGGGTCCATGCCGTGCGGGGTGAGCTTCCAGAAGTCGCGCTCCGCCGCGACCTGGCCAGCCAGGTCGGCGTCGGTGGCCACGATCGGGTCGCGCCCGACGGCAGCCAGCTCGGCGGCCTGCTCGTCGGTCAGCGACGTGCCGAGCGGCGCAACGCCGAGGTAAAGGCCGGCGCTGGCCAGCGTGACCGCCACGGCGTCCATCGGGCCCTCGACGATCACTGGGACCGCGCCCTCGGCAAGCAGCTCGTCGACGACACCGAACAGCTGAGCGCCCTTGTGGAACAGCGGGGTGTCGGCCGTGTTGAGGTACTTCGGACCGCCCTTGTCCGCGTCGGTGAGGTCGGGCCGGCGGCGGCCGACGAAACCGAGTACCTCGCCCTGGTGGATCACCGGGAACATCACCCGGTCGCGGAACCGGTCGATGAGGCGACCGGTGCTGGCCTCGGTCGCGACCCCGGAGGCCACCATCTCGGCGTCGCTGACACCGCGGCCGCGCAGGTGGCCGACCAGGTTGGTCCACCCGGCCGGCGCCTGCCCGGGACGGAACCGCTCGTCGCCGGCGAGGTCGACGCCGAACCGTCCGGCGAGGTAGTCGCGGCCCCACGAGTCGGTGAACCGGCCCTCGAAGAAGGCCTGCGCCATGTCGTTGATCTCGAGCATGCGCTCACGCGAGACGGGGGATGAGTGCCACTCGTCGGCCCGCTGGTACATGAGCCGAAGGTCAGCGTCGGTGGGCTCCAGTCGGCTGCCGCCGAGGTCACGGATGTAGGCGGCCAGCGTGAGGTCGGGCTCGACGAACCGGTCCTCGTCGACGTCGACCAGGTCGCCAGCTACGGCGTCGACCAGGTGATCGTCGTACGGGCTGGGGTCCTCGGCGAGCGGCCAGTCGCCCCAGTCGGAGTCGGTGGCGTGGTCGACGAGCGTCGCCGGGTCCGGCTCGACGCCGTCCCACAGGTCCCCCGGGGGCTCGTCGAAGTCGTAGGAGTGCGCGTGCTCGTCGGGAGCGGTCTCCAGCGCGATCGAGGTCCGCCAGACCAGCGCCTGGCACTCGTCGACGCCCTCCCAGCCGTCGCTCGGCATCGCCCGCCCGGCGCCCAGCAGGGCGTCTACCTGCCAGCCGCGCTGCACGCCGTGGTCCACATTCGCGACGAGCGCGGGCCACCAGGTGCTGGCCTGGATGCTCGCGGCGCGCTCAGGACCGCACAGATCCGCGAGCCGCGGAGTCCACTCGGTGGTGACGCTCTCACCGTGGGAACCGTCGCCGATCTGGGAGGCAACGGCCGGGGTGAGATGACGGGCCATGCGCCACCACACGGCCGCCGCGGCGTGCTCATCGGGCAGCGGCCCGGCCGGGTGATCGGCCGCAGTGGCGGTGCGCAGCAGCTCGTGGGCGGTGACGCCCGCGCGGGACATCGCGGCCAGCCGCTCGGCGAGCAGCGGGGTGAACTCGTCGTCGCGGACCTGGGGGGCCAGCGAGTAGAGCAGCTGGTGCCATTCCTTGAGCGCCGGCGTGTGGTCACCGGTGACGGCGCGGTTGAGCCGTCGCTGCCAGGTCGCGGAGGCCTTCTGCAGCTGCGGTGCACCGGTCGGTCGCCGGTCGTCGACCGGGACCTGCATGGCGGCCCGCCAGACCTCGACGTTGGCGACCGTGGCGGCCTCGGGCCGGAGGCCGTTCTGTGCCCACGCCGGCAGTGCTGCCTGGTCGGTCGCCCGCGTTCGGACCTGGTCGGCGAGCTGATCGACCAGGTGAGCGCGCTGGGAGAGGTAGGCGCCCCAGTGCGGGTCCTCAGCCAGGCGGGCCGGGACCGCGGGCATCCACGGCAGCGGCCCTGCGCCGGCGTTGCGCAGGCCGGAGGCGTCCAGGCGCCAGTCGAGGACCGCGGCGCGGTCGTGCGCCGTCTCCAACTCCCGGTCGCCGGCGGCCGCCCGGAGCGCGTCGAAGGGGTTCTCGCCGGCCGCGCCGACCAGCAGCAGATGGGCACGCAAGTTTGGCCAGGCGGCCTCCTGCGAGAGCCCGGGGACGAGCGTTTCGACCGCGTTGTCCAGGGCGTCGACCACGTTGATCGGGGCGCCGTTGGCGTCCTGGCCGACGTGGTCATGGCGGAGGAGGTCCTCCGCGGCGACGTAGAGGCTGTCGAGGTAGCGCTGTGCGGCCTCGCCGAGCCGGGTGGCCGGATCGGCCTGCTCGCGCAGCAGGCTGGTCGCGGACCGCTGCGTGTCGTCGCGCGCCAGCATCGACTCGAGGATGTCGGTCGGCGTGAGCGGCCGGACCAGCGTCGGGTGGATCACCGAGTGCGGGTCGCCGTCGCCGACGACCTCGAGGTAGACGTGGTTCGCGTGCGCGCCGCGGGTCATCATCGTGTAGAGCTGCTGGCGCGACTCGCTGCCGGTGGCCAGGCCGTGCATGGTGTCGGCGGTGACGCCCTGGGCGGTGTGCACGGTGCACGCGTAGCCGAGCTCGGAGGATCGGGCGACGTAGTCGGCGGGCAGCCGCACGGTGCGGCCGTGCTGGGTGTGCTGGACGGTCAGGTCGCCGCCGTCGTGGATCTCCAGCACGTTCCAGCGGTCGCCGTTCTTCACCCAGTCGGTGGCCGAAGCACGCAGGCGACGGTCGTTCTCGCGGGTGATAATCAGTTCGCCGATCGAGGCCTCGTTGCCGTCGGCGAGCCGGCGGACCGGCCCGCTGGCGGCGACGTCGGCCGGGTCGATTCCTTCGAGCCGGTGGGCGCGTGCCTGCTGGTTCAGCTCGCTGACCAGGTCGCGGGTGGGGGCGAGCATGATCGAGTCCAGGCCGGCGGCACGGTCGGCCTGCCAGGCCGCGAAGACGTCCTCGGTCATTGTGGCCAGGTCGCCTACGTGGACGCGGTCGCGGTCGAGGTAGAAGCCGAGCGACTCGGGCTTGCCCTCGCGCAGCGCGAGCGAGGCGGCGCCCTCGGCGGGGTCCTTGAACCGGACGAGCTCGGTCAGCTGCTGTGCCCCGTGGGTGGCGCGGATGTCGCGCAGCACGCCGCCGGCGCCGATGGCGGACAGCTGCTGGTCGTCGCCGATCAGTCGGACGCTGCCGCCGCGCTCAAGGATGTAGGAGACCGCCGCGTCCAGCGAGAGAGTGTCGGCCATCCCGGCCTCGTCGATGACCACGAGGGTGGAGGAGTCGATGCCGGCCACCCAGGCGGGCATCGCGGCGCCGGACTCGCGGGCCCGCTCGAGCGAGTGGGTCAGCTTGGCAAGGGTCTCGGTCTGGGTGTCGATTTGGGAGCGCAGGGCGTCCGCGGCCGCCGCTGAGGGAGCCAGGCCGATGATGGTGCCGCCGCCGTCGCTCCAGGCGCTGGCCAGGGCTCGCATCGCGGTGGTCTTGCCGGATCCGGCGGGCGCGATCGCCAGTTGCAGCCGCGCACCGGAGGTGGCCATCTCGCGGACCAGCGTGGCCTGTCCGGCGTTGAGGGTGATGCCGTTGGCGGTCGACTCGAGCAGTGCCAGGTCGACCGAGTCGGTCGTGACGGCGTACCCGTCGTGCCGGCCGGCGACCTCGACCAGGCGCTGCTCGGCGGCGAGTACCTTGCCCGAGGTGAACAGCTCGGCGCCGCTCTGGGTGTAAACCGAGGCCCCGTCCGCGCGCCGCAGCTCGGCCGGTTCGCTGATGGTGTCCCAGGGGCGGGCCATGCTCACCGAGCGGCCGTCGAGGACCTCGCTGACGAGCAGGTCGACGACGTGGGAGACCTGGTTGGTGGGCACGTTGGCGCCCCGGACCTCCCGCTGGGCCTCGGCGTAGACGTGCCAGAACTGCCAGCTGCTCCGGGCTCCCTCCATCGTCGCCACGATCCGGTCGGTGGTCTTGGCGAACCAGGCCGAGTCGGCCAGCGACCGCGCTGCGCCCTTCGGGTTCAGCGCGCCTTGGACCATCTGCTTGACCCGCTGCGGGGTGCCCAGTACCTCGATGGCCTCGCGGGTCCAGGTCTCGCGCTGCTCGGCCAGCGAGCGCGGCTCGTGCTTGGCCTCGCGGGTCTCCAGCGTCGCCTGCTGGGACAGCTGAATGGTCTCCACCGGCGTGGGCGGGCGGCCGTGGGTGGCCTGGAACGCGGCCGCGAGGACCTTACGGCGGTCCTCGACGCTGGCGCGGCGCTTAGAGAAGCGGCGGTTCAGCTCGGGGTCGACGCCGACGATCTCGCGCACCGGCCGCTTGCGGGCGTCCTCGTTCGGCCGCTCCTCAAACCGCACGCCGAGGGCGTCGACCAGGTGCCGCTCGAGCGCGGTGTTGTAGGTCTCCGAGGCCGAGACGACCGCCTTGTGCAGCGGGCGGCCGTCGATGGCCAGCCACTTGCCGTCGAGCGTCTGGACCTTGTTCGCCACGGCGACGTGGGTGTGCAGGTCCGGGTCGCCTGCGCGGGAGTCGCGGTGGGTGAACGCCGTGGCGACCAGGCCGCGGACGTCGACCTGGCGTACGCCGTTGGTGCCTCGGCGGGTGAACAGTGCCTTGGATTCGATGAAGCCCAGCGCGTCCTTGATGGCCGCCTGATGGCAGCGCTCGATGACCGCGGCGGTCTTCGGGTCGGAGATCGCCCACAGCACCGAGACGCTCTTGACCGGGGAGAAGGTTAGGTCGTAGCCGGCCACGGCGTTGGTCTTCGGTCGGGAGTGCTTGGCGATCGCGGCGGCCAGCTCGCGTGCGTCGGCGGGTTCGCGGCCGTGCTCAGCATGGAAGAACTCGGTGCCGACCTCGGTGCGGACCTTGGCCCGGTCGGCCGCGGGGACCGGCCAGTCACCCGGCAGGCCGGCGGCCTCGTTGAGGGCCGCGATGCGCTTGGCGACCTCGATCCGGAACGGGCTGATGTCGTTCTCGTAGACCTTGTACGGCGTGCCGAGTTGGCGGGCCGTCTTGTAGTCCGCGTCGGTCGGCCGGTCGAAGCCGTCGCGGCCGATGCGCAGGTCCAGGTCCTTGGTCCGCTGGGTGGCCAGCGGGTGGTGACCGGAGCCGAACAGGCTCTGCATGTGGTCAGCGGTGACGATGTCGCCGGCGTCGAGCCCTTCGAGTCCCTCCATGCCGGAGCCGACCCACACGCCGGGGGTCTCGCCCTTCTCGGTGTAGTAGCTCGCGAGGCCGGTGTGGCCCTTGTCCGTGGCGTCCATCGCTGCGACCTGGCGGGTCAGGTAGTCGTACCCCGACCCCGCGGTCAGCTTGTGGAGGCTCATCGTCACGGTCACCTACGTGCGCGCGGGCGTGCTGTGCGATCACTTCCGGCCGGATTTTTGCTGTGTTCTTTCTATTCGGCAGACCGAGAATGCAAGAGGTGTGTGGCACTTGGGAGTTCGCGGAAATCTGGGGGAACGCTGAGAGGCGTCGGTGACGGCTGGGGCGTCGGGTTCGGATCAGGTGGCTGGACGGCTGCCCTGGATCGGCTGAGGGAGCGGTTTGAAGGTTTTTGGGGTTCGGTGATCGCTCGGGGTCCGGGAAACGTCGTAGGTGACTGTCAGAGTCCATGTCGACACGAGTGAGGACCGGATGAGTCAGCAGACGATCAAGCAGCAGGCGCGGCGTACGGCGCGGGAGATGGCTGAGAAGCGGCGCAAGGAGCGCGAAGAGCGAGAGCGCCGGGTGATCGACCTGGCCGAGCAGGTCATGGTCGCGATCGGTGAGCGCGACGCGGCGGTGGCCGAGACCGAGAAGCGCGCCGGTGAGGCGCTGCGAGAGTTGACCGAGGCTGAGGGCCTGTCACTGGGCGAGGCCGTCGAGTGGTGCGGCGAGACCGTGACCGTGCGCGAGGCGACGCGGCTGCGGCGGCTCGCCAGCGAGCCCCAGGCCGACGACGGCGACCAGGGCGGCGACGGCGCGGCGCTGGCGACCGCTGGGAGCGGGGGAGCGGGTGCCGGTTCGTCGGCTGGATGACGCCGGCCTCACGGCGGTCGCGGCCGCGATCAGCGATCCGGGGGTGCTCTTGCGGTACCGGGCGAAGGTCGCCACGGTTCCGGGCAGTGAGTGCCTGTGGTGGGCCGGCGCGGTGTCCGGTCGGTCTGAGCGCGAGCGCACGGACGGTGGTGGCCATGGCCGGTTCTGGTACGCGCCGGGGCGGGTGATCATCGCGCACCGATTCGCGTTCGCGGTGATGCACGGCGTGGAGGCGCTCGCGGAGGCGCGGCTGCTCGGGCACCGCTGTCACAACCCGCTGTGTCAGCGGATCTCGCCGGACCACGTCGTGGTGTCGAGCGCGGCGCAGAATCGCCGGGAGTGGTCGGTGCAGCGACGACTGCCCTACAGCCCGCTGGCCGACCCGCGCGGACCGCGTCGGCGTGCGCGGGAACTGCGCGACCTGGCGCGTGAGGACCCGCAGCTGGTGGCCGACGACCTCGCGCGGCTGCAGGAACTGCTGGGCGAGCAACTGACGCTCTGGTGAGAGCGTGCCGACGCAGAAGGCGGCCCGCAGCGGAGAGCGCTACGGGCGGCCTTCTGGCTGCCGGGAAGAACCGCCCTCAGTGGGGGAAGGTAGGCCGATCAGGCGGCGCTGTCGCTGGCCTCGGTGCTCGACTGCGGCTCTTCGCCGAGCAGGATCCGCTCGACCTCGCTGGGCTGGTAGCCCCACTCCACGAGCGCGCCGAGCACGCGGGCGTCCCACGCGGTCGGGTTGCGCCACGAGTGCTTGCCGGTCGTGGCCTCCCACGCGGCGACGACGGCGGTGAGCGTGGTCATGGTCGCGGCCTTCGGCATGCTCGCCTTGGTCGCGATCTTGTGGCACTCGTCGTGGCCCGCGCCGTAGTAGCCGGTCGGGACGTCGATCCCGAGCAGGGTGAAGAGCATCGGGTGCCGGTGGTCCATGGCCTTGCTCAGCGAGTGGTGGCCGGTGACGACGGCCTCGCAGATCAGGGCCTCGGCACCCTTCGGGGCCGTCTTGCGAGCAACGAACCCGGTCAGCCACTCTCGGCGCACGGTCTCCGCGCTCGACCAGGCCTTGTTGTTGGCGATCACGCGGCGGCGCTCCTCACGGCGCGCCTCGGCCTCCTCCTCGCTCTCGCCCTCGTCCCCGCTGTCGGTGGTGGTGCTGCCGGACCCGCCGCCGCGACGACGCAGGCCGGAGGCGGCGAGGTCGGTCACGACCCACACCGGCATGTACTGCTGGTGGGGCTCGGCGGGCTCGTAGTCGTCGTCCTGCTCGTCGGTGCCGTCCTCGCTCTCCTCGTCATGCGCGTCCTCGGGGTAGACCCACTCCTTGACGACATTGACGCGAGCGCCGGGAACGTTGGGCCACTCCTCCTCGGGCAGTGGCTCGCCGTCCTCGGTGACCAGCCGCTCGATGCGCAGCACCTCGTCGGCCTCCGCGACCTCCTCGGCGCTCAGCACCGGCAGGCCCTCGGCGCGCAGTCGCTCGACCTCGGCGGCGTCGGCGTCGCGCTCGGCTGCCTCGTCGCGCAGCCGCTGGGACTCGTGGGCGAGCGAGCGACCCCACCGCTTGTGGTTCTCCAGGCGCTGCACGGCCTCGGGGTCGTGCTCGAACTCGGCGAAGATCGCGGCCTCCTCCAACGTCAGGTCTCCGGAGTCGAGGCGGTTGCGGGTCTGGTCGGCCTTGGTGACTGCCAGGGCGGCGTTCACGGTGGGGCGGTCGATGCTTGTGCGCTTGGCGATCTGCGCGGCGCTCACGCCGAGCAAGGCCAGCTGCTCCACGCCCGCGACGATCTCGGCCTCGCGCATCCCGGCGCGGTGAATGTTCTCGACCATCTGGTCACCGATCCGGTCGGCGTCGGCGGGCTGGGGCACGACGCGGGCCGGGATCAGGCCGGTGGGGGTGCCGACCTCGGCGGCGGTCAAGGTGCGGCGCTGGCCGCGCAGCAGGACGTACTGGCCGTCCTCGTTGCGGTAGACGGTGACGGCCTCCAGCACGCCGCGCTCCTTGATCGACTTGCGGAACTCCTTGTGGTCGGGTCGCAGGTCGGCCCGGACGTTGATGCCGATGATGATGTCGGCGGGGTCGAGGTACAGGAACTCCTCGGCCTGGACGCCGTCGTGGGTGGCCTCGTCGGCGGCGGTGTCGGCGGTGGTCTGGATGGTGTCGGTCATGCGGCTGTCCTCCGTTAGTAGAATAGAAAGAACTGACAGGACTAAGTCTCCTAGCGGGGGCCGACGCCTACCGGGGCACAGGACGGACCTGTGGAAAGGCGGGCACCCGGTGAGGGTGGGGATATCCCCGGTCTGACGGGACTCTGCTGCGGCGGCGTGGCGCAGCAGCACCTCGTAGCTGGCTTGAACGGAAGGAATCGAGCGAGGGTGGGAACGGCGGCGCAGGGCAAGACCGGGAATGCAGTGGCGTTGGTGTTAGCCGCTGCGGCTCGACGGCGTCGGGTGAGACCAGGGGAGTGATCAGGTGACGAGCCAGACCACGATCCCGGTCGGGATCTACTGGAAGCCAGGCGTGTGGGACCTCGCGCGATCGGCTTACATCGCCGACCTGGACACCGACGTCGACTCGCCCGGCTCGTTCGTCGGCTGGCTCGCCCAGGCGCTCGAGCTGCACACCCGGCGCTCACCACAGCAGCGGGCCGAGCTCGCGGCCGCGAGCGAGAAGCATCCCGCCCTGGTCAGCGTGACCCGCAAGAGCTTCAACAAAAAGCACGACCTGCCGGCCGCGACCATCGAGGCGGTCGAAGACGCGCTCGTGGCCGACCGTCAGGAGCTCGGCCGGATGCTCGCCCGCTCCGCGTTCGCCCAGGAGGCCGTGATCGCTGCGGCCGAGGATGCCCGCCGGCGGCTCGGCCGCGAACTGCCGCCGCCTCCGCAGAAGCTCAGCAACCGGCCGCCGCGGCGCCGGCCGGCACGGTAGGTCAGCTGGCCGCCGGCACGGGTTGTGTCGGTGCCTACGCCTAGCGTGCTTCTCAGCGCCCCGATCCGGTACCCGAGAGCCGGTCGGGGCCGCTTCATTGGACCCTCGTTGATCACTCCGGACCCCTTCGCGGACCTAGGTGACCGCGTCTTCGACACCTCCTACGCCCACGACGGCACCTTCCGCGGCTGCCTGGCCAAGCGCGGCTGGTCCACGAAGTCCTACCGCTCCTTCAAGAACCGGCAGTGGCGGCTGAACAACCACCTGGTCAGCTCGGAGTGCCGGTCGGCGACTACCACCTCTCCGGCGTTAGGCGGACCACCTACAACGGCATCCGCGTCGTCGTCTTCAAGTACCGCTTCGACTACCTGGTGCCCTGCTGAGCAGTCCCACGCGAGCACGAGCGGATCCGAACAAGTTCGGCCGATGTGATCGCTGCCGGACCCCGATGGGACCTAGGTGACTGCGGGACCGATCCGAACCTCTCGCAGTCACCTAGGAAGGAAGTCATGTCCACCACCGTCACCTTCGCCGGCAACCTCGCCGAGGCTCCCGAGCTGCTCTACACCCGCGAGAACAAGCCGTTCGTCAGCTGCCGGGTCCTGGTCAACCGGCGCGTACAGAACGACGAGGGGGAGTGGGTCAACGACGAGCCCACTGCCCACAACGTCAAGATCTTCGGCTCGGCCGCCACGCACGTGCACGACAGCTGCGGATCCGGCGACCCGATCGTCGTCCACGGCCTCGAGCGCACCGAGAGCTGGCCGGACAAGGAGACCGGCGAGAAGCGCACCAAGGACGTCGTGATCGTCGACAACCGCTTCGGCGAGGTCGGCGTCTCGCTCAAGTACGTCTCCGCGCGCATCGAGCGCGCCGCTCGCCCGGCTCGGGCCAGCTGACCGCGCGGAGGTTCCGATGGATCTCGTCGTACAGTCCCCGGACGAGCTGCTTGCCGCAGTGCCGCACGTCCTCGGCTTCAAGCCTGAGGAGTCGATCGTCCTCGTGCCCTTCCGGCCCGGGCTCCCCATCACCCGCGTCGACCTCCCCAAGAGCGCCGCCGACCGCGAGGAGGTCTGGGACGCCATCAGCGGCCCCTACGGCCGCCACGCTCATCCCGGCGCTCGACTGGGCATCCTCTGCTTCACCGAGGACCGCCGCAGCGCCGAGCTGGCCAGCCAGCACCTGTCCAATCGACTCGACACCGTGGGCATCACCACCCAGATCCGGCTGTGGGCCGACGGCGAGCGGTGGCGCGAGTTCAACACCGGCCAGACCGGGCTTCAGACCCAGGCGACCGCCGAGCGGATCGCGGCCGCGACCGTGCTGTCCGGCACCGCCCAGCCAGCCGCCAGCCGGGCCTCCCTGGCCGCCTCCTTGATCGGTGACCGTGAGCCGATCACCCAGCTGATCCCCGCAGCCCGGGCCGTGGCCAGCCCCCCCGCCGTGGAGCGGGACTGGTCCCTGGACCGTCTCGAGCAGTTCCACACCGACGGCAACCGGCTCTCCGACGTCGACGGCGCACGGATGCTCGTCGCGCTGGAGACAATCAGCACCCGCGACGCCGTCTGGGAGGACATGAGCCGGGAGAACCACACCTCCCACATGGCCCTCTGGAACGACCTCACGCGACGTGCCCCCGACGAGGTCCGCGCAGCGCCGGCCTCCATGCTCGGCTTCGCCAGCTGGCTGCACGGCGACGGCGCCAAGGCCTGGTGCGCACTCGACCAGGTACCCGCCGACCGGCCCTACTCCATGGCCGCCATCGTCGCCTCCGCCCTGCAGAACGGCATCCACCCCCGCGAGTGGGAGCGATACCAGACCCAGATGCGCGACCTTGCCGGCGAGCTCGACGAGTCCTTCGTGCCCAAGCCTCCCGAACAGCAGCGGGACCTGCCGCGCACGCAGCCCATCACCGACCGCCCCGCCCCGGGCCGCTGAGAAGGGACACCGCGATGAACTACGACGACACCGACCCCGTCGACCAGGCCCAGCCCAGCGCCACCGAGCGCCAGCTGCGCCGCCTGGTGGTGCCCGAGCCCGCGGCCTACGCCCCCGACAAGCGCCTCGACGTCATCCACGACCCCGACCTCGACCTGCTGTGGGGAGGCCAGGCATGAGAACCACCCGCACCGACGTCGACGACGTTGACCGGCTCGCCCGCGTCACCCTCAGCAGGACCATCGAACCCGGGGACCTGCGCGTCAC
The DNA here is from genome assembly GCF_001428425.1 of Nocardioides sp. Soil777. Lineage (NCBI taxonomy): Bacteria > Bacillati > Actinomycetota > Actinomycetes > Propionibacteriales > Nocardioidaceae > Nocardioides > Nocardioides sp. Soil777. Next base: position 2,432 of record NZ_LMSN01000006.1, on the reverse strand, counting down.
CGGCCTGGTCAGCGAGCTCGGCGCCGGCAAGGTCCTCGGCTACCTCGAGGCGGCCGCCGACGTCGAGTCCCACTGGGGCTTCGCTCTCGCCCAGGAACTCGGCCGCGTCGACCCCACCCAAGTGCTCGAACAGGCCGCCGCCCGCGGCATCCGCTTCATCGTCCCCGGCGACGCCGAGTGGCCCGCCCAGCTCGGCGCACTCCGCAACACCGGCGCCCTTCACGAACGCGGCGGCGAACCCGTCGGCCTGTGGGTCCGCGGAGCGCACGACCTGCGCCAGCTCGCCGGCAACGCCGTGGCCGTGGTCGGATCACGAGCCGCCACCAACTACGGCACCGAGCAGGCAACCGAGCTGAGCCGCGACCTCGCCACCATGGGCCACAGCGTCATCAGCGGCCTTGCGTACGGCGTCGACCAGGCCGCCCACCGCGGCGCCCTCATCGCCGGCGGCCCGACCGTCGCCGTCCTGCCCGGCGGCGTCGACCGGCCCTACCCGGCCGCACACGCGCAGCTGCTCGAGGCGATCGCCGACCGCGGCCTGGTCGTCTCGGAGGCACCCCCGGGAGCCGGACCCACCCGAACCCGCTTCCTCGCCCGGAACAGGGTCGTCGCCGGCCTGGCTGAGGGAACGGTCGTCGTCGAGGGCGCACTTCGCAGCGGCGCGATCAACACCGCCCACTGGACCACCAACCTGGACCGACCCGTCATGGGCATCCCTGGCCCCGTCAGTAGCGCAGCCTCCACCGGCGTGAACCAGCTAATCCGCCTCGGCCAGGCCAGCATGGTCACCAACGCCCAGGACGTCATCACCGACGTCATGACCCACGCTGCCAGGACAGCCGGCGGCGCTGAGCAGCTCGACGAGTCCTTCGTCCCGGGCCCTGTGCGCTCCACGCCGCCCGCGGTTCCCACCCCTGCAGCCGGGGTCTCCGCACCCCGCCGATGAAACCGCATCTGCCCCTGTGGATAACCCGATTTGGGTATGAACCCACACCTACTCTGCTGAGAGTTCCTAGGTCTGGTCGGCGACGTCGACCAGACCGCACCTCGGGAGGAAGACACCATGAACAACCCATCGCAGAAGGTCCCCCACCAGGACGCATCGCCCGGCGAGCGCCCAAGCCGACCGGACCGATGGCTGCTCGACCTCGGCCCCGAGATCGAGGCCGTTCGCTGGCCCTGGCTTGGCGCCTTGGCGGGCGCGCGGCTCGGGTGCGTGGGGTTCGCGACAGGGGGACGGGGATGAGCAGCACCCCCGAGGAGACCACCGTTCCGGCGCCGAAGTACCACGCTGTCTATCAGGCGAAGCTGGCCGACGCGATCCGCGTGCTGACCGACGCTGCCCATATTCCCCGGCCACGGTTGCGGCGCACGGAGGACGGCAAGTGGGTCGAGGACACGATGGCGGCACCGGACCAGACCGACTGGGCCGAGTTCGTGACCCTCGCGCTCGCTGGCGCCGCGGCGAACATCGGCGGGATCGACGCAATCCTCAACGGCCGGCCCGCGGCATGGGAGGCTGAAGGCGTCCGCCAGTTGCTCCTCTCCACCGTCGGCGCCGACGAGACGCGACTGTGGGAGCACCGCACCGAGCCGATCGAAATCACCCTCTACATCGACGAGCTGGTGGTCGACCGTGTCTACGAGGCCGTGGAGCAGTACAACGCCGCGGAGGCTGAGATCAACCGCCGTTACGAGGTCGCCGACGCAGCCAGCGGCATCGACCACGATCACTACCTGTGGCTCTACGATCGGACCGGCTCCGGAGACTTCGTCTCTCGCGATCCCGAGGCGCCCGCGTGGGCATGGGACGAATGGCGGGCAGGCCTGGACCAGAAGGAACCTGCGAAGTTCCACCGGGAACTCGAGGAGAGCCTGCAGGACGGCTGGGCGACTGGCGCCGCCATTCCCAAGACTCCCGAGCTCGGGGCCGAGCACGACCGCCTTACGGCAGAACATGAAGCCCGCTGCGCTGTGATCGCCAACCTCGAGGAGCAGTTGCAGCAGCAGCGAGTCCATGAATGGACCGCCTACGGTGAGGCGCTCAAGGCACGCATCGAAACGATGGCGGCCGCTATGCCCGGGCTCGACGTGCCGGTGCACGTGACGGTCGACGTCGAGACCTACCGGATGGGTACAGCTAGTCGCCAGGAAGGCTTCTGGGATTCGTTGGAGAGCCGCCTGATCGATGCCGCCGTGATGGACACCCCGACCCCGGCCGACCTGCCGGGCGCTCCACTCGAGCGCCTCGAGCGGGTTCACTTCCGCGAGGAGGACTGACCCACGGCAACTCCGCCGTGCCTTGCACAGCGGGGAGCGGATCGGGCCTCTAGTGTGTCAACGACGGCTGAAAATGAACCCCTTAGCGTCGGTTGAAAACGGACCCCTCTGCGGTTGTTAGTTGGTGTCGATCTTGGCCGCCGGGATGCGGC